>DASQGO010000092.1:0-14418 GCA_035632555.1 Nitrospiraceae bacterium
TCCTCCCGCATCTTGCCGGCCATGTCCGGATCGAGATTGCTGAAAGGTTCGTCGAGCAGAAGAACGACCGGTTTCTGCGCCAATGCCCGGGCCAGCGCAACACGCTGTTGCTGTCCGCCGGACAATTCATGGGGATAGCGCGCGGCGAGATCGGTCAAGCCGACCATCTCCAGCAGCGAATGTCCTTGCGTCGTCCGTTCACCGACGGACAGATGCTGAAGTCCGAACGCGACGTTGTCTTTCACGCGCAGGTGGGGGAAGAGGGCGTATTCCTGAAAGACCATGCCGATGCGCCGTTGCTCAGTCGGAATAAGATGGCCCGGTTCGGACACCAGCCGGCCCTCAAGGCGGATTTCGCCGGCGGTGACGGGTTCGAAGCCCGCAATGGCTCGCAACGTCGTGGTCTTTCCGCATCCCGAAGGCCCCAGCAAGCAGACGATTTCGCCTTCCTGCGCGGCGAAGGAAATGCCGCTGATGGCCGGCCGATCCGCGCCGTACATGCAAGACACATTGCGGAGTTCCAGCACCGTCGGGCGGTGTTGCTCCTGCGGCGGATTGCCGGAGCGAAGATGCTGTTCAACGGAAGGCATGGGGTCAGGCTGAAACATCAGTCGATCAGGCCGCACGCCAATCTTTCGAGATCAGCAACAGAATTGCCGGAATGGTCATCATGACGATCAAGAGCGCAGACGGCGCGGCCAGCTGATAGTATTCCTCGCTGGCTTCCAGCCACACGCGGACCGCCAGCGTGTCAAAACCGACCGGCCGCAGCAGAAGAGTCGCCGGGAGTTCCTTCATGCTCTGCAGGAACATCAGCACCCAGGCCGCAATGAAGCCGCCTTGTACCAGTGGCAGCGTCACGCGGCGGAGCGTCGCGACCGTGCTGAATCCGAGGCTGCGGGAGGCTTCCTCCAAATTGGGCGTCACCTGCTGCAGGGCCGGTTCCATGGACTGAAGACCGGCCGGCAAAAAATGCACAACGTACGCGATGACCAGCACGGCCGCCGTTCCGTACCAGAAAGGCGCGAGATGAGAGAAAATCACCAGCAGCGCCAGGGCGCCGACCGGACCGGGCAGCACGTAACCGGCGTAGGCTGCCTGCAGGCACAGAAGATTCACCCGCGATGGCTTCCGGCTGGCCAGGTACGCGAGGGGCAGGCCGATCAATACGGCGCAGGTCGCGGCGAGCCCCGATAGAAACGCGCTGTTCCAGACGAACCCGAAAAAGCGGGCATCCACGGCGCCCGACTGCGCGGCCGCGATGCTCCACTGAACCAGCAGCAGCGCCGGTACGCCAAACGAGGCGGCGAACACGCCGATCGTATAGATGCTGGCGAATGTTGCGCCGAGCGGGTTGCACCGCCGCCGAGCCGGCGCCCGGTAGCGGCCCGTCGTCTGGAAAAATCGGCTCTGTTGCCGGAACCATCGCTCCGCGACGAGGAAGATCAGCGCGACCACGACCAGCAGCAGGCTCAGGATGCTGGCGGCAGTCGGGTCGTACCGGCCGGTGATCTGCTGATAGACCGCATAGGTGAGTGTCTGGTACCGGAGCAACGACACGGCGCCGAAATCCGAGACCACATAGAGGACGACCAGCGACAGGCCGGCCACGATCGCCGGACGCATCAAGGGCAGCGTGATGCGGAGCAGTGTGCCGGCGCGTGAGACGCCGCAGGCCCGCGCGACTTCTTCGTAGGAGACATTCAAGTTGAGAAAGGCCGCTCGTGCGAGCAGATAGACGAACGGAAAGGTATCCAGGGTCATCACCAAGGTCGCGCCGGCGTAGCTATGGGGCGATGGGAGACGGCTGTCGGGGCCGGCCAGAGCCTGCCAGGCCGACTCAACCGGGCCGCCCGTGCCGAGGAGATACGTATAGATGTAGGCCAGCACGTAGGTGGGAATCGCCAACGGCAGGACCAACGCCCATTCCCATATCTGTCGGCCGGGAAACTCACGCCGCGCTACCAGCCACGCGAGGGAGACGCCCAGTACCAGGGTGCCGGCCGCGACGCTGAGCGCGAGCGCGGTGGTGTTGAACAGAAGTTCGGGGATCCGTGTCGTCCAGAGCCGGTTCCAGATAGCTGCATCGGCCGTGAGGGCCATGTAAGCGACATACATGAGCGGAAGGCTGAGGAGCCCCGCGACCGTCAGGGCGATAAACGAAAGAAAGTCGGGAAGTACAGGCTTGACCGTTGCCGCCTGGTTCATGGTCCTTACCGCAGGCCCGCTTGTTCAATGAGCGCCATGGCCGGCTCGCGCAGCTCGCCCAGCTTGGTCAGGGGAACAGGCGCCGCACGTGTCGTCTTGTAGGGGGGCAGTGCCGGGTCGGCGGCGACGCGGGGATTGAGCGGGTATTCCTTGTTCAGATCGGCAAATTGTTTTTGCCCTTCTTCAGAGATCAGATATTCCACCAATCGCTTGGCGGCGCCGGCATGCTTCGTATGGGCGGTGATCCCGATACCGGCGACATTGATGATCGCGCCCATGCCGCCTTCGTGCTGGTCCGGCATGAGGACGGCAATCGGCGCGTCGGGCTGGGTCGCCAGGTGCCGGTAGACGTAATAATGGTTCACCACGCCGAGGGCGACCTGCCCCTTGGCGACAGCCTCGACGATCTGCGAGCTTTTCCCATAGACCTGCGTTCCGGCGTTGGCTTTGATTCCTTCCAGAAATTGTCTGGTGCGGTCGTCGCCATGGACGGCTTTGATGACCGAGATACCGGCCTGGAGATATTCGCTGCCGGCGTTGGGAATGGCGATCTTGTCTTTCCAACGAGGTTCGGCGAGGTCCAACAGCGAACGCAGATCGGCCGGCTTGACCAGCTTGGTGTTGTAGACCACGATCCAGAACCGCCCGGAGAGGCCGATCCAGCCGTTGTCGGCAGCCCGGAATTGAGCAGGAATCGCCGCGGTAGTATCCGGAGCGGTCGAGGGACGCAGCAGCCCCAGTTCGCGGGCCCGCTCAAGACTGCCGGCGTCGTTGGTGATCAGCAGATCCGCCGGTGTCCGTTCCCCCTCGGCTTGCAGCCGGTTGACCACTTCCGTCGTGCCGGAGGAGAGGAGGTCCACCTGAATCCCGGTTTTAGACTGGAACGAGTCGAGGAGAGGCTTGATCAGCCGTTCCGCGCGCCCCGAATAGACGACCAGCCGTTCCGGGTCCGCTGCAGCGGTTGGCGAGGGTGAAGCCGGTGCGAGCAGGATGGCTGCCAGCAGCGGCAGGAGGATTCGCAATGACACGAGGTGATGAAAATGAAATTGATTCATCATATCAAAAAGATACCAAAAAAAGGGGGAGCCGTCAATCAATGGCGGCAGTGGGAGCAGAGGCCATACAGTTCAAGTTTGTGGGTCTTGATGGTGAACCCATGCCTGGAAGCGACTTGTTCCTGAAGCCGCTCGATCTCCTGATTCTCGAATTCCACGATCTTTCCACAGCCGGTGCAGATCAAATGATCGTGGTGGCCCTTGTGCGCCACGTTATCGTATTGCGTCTGGGAGCCGAAATGGCGGGCCTGGGCCAGGCCCGCTTCGCAAAACAGGTTCAGTGTACGATAAATGGTCGCCAGTCCGATGTGCGGGTCCTTCCTGGCCAGCAGGCGGTACATCTGCTCGGCGGTGATGTGCTCGTTCTGGAGAAATGCCTGCAGGATGTATTCGCGCTGCCGGGTAAGCTTGAGCTGGTGTTTCGCGAGATGGTCTTTGAGGACGCCGATCTCTTTGGGAGGTTTGGCCATGTGCGCTCGGACCGGCATGCAGGTATTAAAAACTAATTTGAGAAAGTCCGTCAAGCACGGAAATATCGGCATTGACGCCCGTTCAAAAGGCGCACTATAGTCCCCCACCCATGCGCAAGCCCGATCAGATCACCGTCGACCGCGCGTTGCTCGTCTCGCTGCTGCATCTGGCCGAGCCGCACGGCTTGTTGAACGACGTGAAGCTCCAGCAGCTGGCCTTTCTGTCCGAGTTGCAGATGTTCAATAAAGGCGTCAAGGGCCTGCATTGCGAATTTTTCCGCTACGCGTACGGGGCCTTCAGCAAGGACCTGGATAACGACCTCATGTCGCTCCGGCGCAAGGAGCGGGTAGAGAATTTCAGCGTGTCCGAGCAGGCGCAGGCGGTCGTTGGTCTGCTCCAGGAGGCGGCCAAGGACGTGGAGGCGAACGAGCAGGTCCTGGGGATTTTGGAGGCCGTGGTGGCGAACTACGCGCCGCAGGACACGGGCGCGATCACGAATTCCGTCGAGGCGGTTGAGTTGAGCACGCCTGAGCAGCCGGACTTCAAGCTGGCGATCCGCGACATCTCCTTCCATACGACGCTGCTGGTGCCGCATCGGATCGAAGTGAAGGGCGAGTTCACCGTGCCGCCGGCCGTGCTGGCCAAACTGAATGCCGCCATGGGGTATTGAGGTGCGGAGGAAGGGCAGATGAAGGAGTTGGTCCTGCCGGAGATCGAAGCCTATGCCGCGGCCCATTCCTGGGCCGAATCGGACCTGTGCCGGGCGCTCCGTGAAGAGACGACCCGCACGATGGAGTTCCCGCAGATGGTCGTGGGACCGCTCGAAGGGGCGTTCCTCAAGATGATGGTGCGGGTGGTGAATGCGAAGCGTATCCTGGAGATCGGGATGTTCACCGGCTACAGCGCCCTCTGTTTTGCTGAAGCGCTGCCGCCGGATGGCCGGGTCACCACCTGTGAAATTGACGAGAAATCAGCGGCGGTGGCCAGGAAATATTTTGCCAAAAATTCCTTGGGACACAGGATCGAGATCAAGATGGGGCCGGCGATTGACACGTTGCGAACCCTGTCCGGTCCCTTCGATCTCATCTTCATCGATGCGGACAAGGTGAACTACGTCAATTACTACCGGCGGGCGCTCGATCTGGTCTCGGCGTCCGGCGTCATTCTGATCGACAATGTGCTCTGGTCAGGAGATGTGCTCAAGCAGCCTCCGCCGGATCAATCCACGGCGGCGATTCAAGAGTTGAATCGGGTCGTCTCATCAGATCCCGGTGTGGATGCCGTCCTGGTGACGATCCGTGACGGCGTATTGGTCGTCAAACCCAAGCCCAAGGCATGAGCAAATCTTCCGAGATGGCGGCGGTTGGCGCGCTGACGTTCGCCGCGGTGGCCTGGGGCGGGTCGATCGTGGCGCAAAAATGGGCGCTGGGCTCGCTCTCAGCCGTCGAAATTTCGCTGCTGCGCGGCCTGGGCGCCCTGACGCTGCTGGTTCCGCTCTGGTGGTGGCAGGAAGGCAGGGCCACCAGATTTACGGGGACGGACCTCCTCGTGCTCGCGGCACTGAGCCTCGGCGTGTTCGGCAATCATCTGCTGACGCTCTTCGGCCTTCGCTATGTCGAGGCGGCGGTCGGCGGTGTCATCATTGGGGCTGCGCCGGCGATCACAGCGCTGCTGTCCTCGCTGCTGATCCGCGACCTGCCATTTCGGGTCGTGGTGTTCGGCTGCGCGGTTTCCTTTGCCGGAGTGGCGTTGGTGTCGGGCGCCGGGCAGGCGGGCGAAGCGGGCTCAAATCCCTGGCTGGGCGGCGCCCTGGTGGTGCTCGCCCAGGTCTGCTGGGCGCTCTATTCCATCGGCGGCCGGCGGATCATGGAACGGTTCTCTCCACTGACCGTCAACTGGACGACGCTGGCGTTCTCGCTCCTGCCGCAGATTCCGTTGCTCTGGACCGATCAGAAGGCGATGACGGCCGGTATGGATTCGGTTGTTCCGTCCGCATGGGTGGCCGTCGCGTTCCTGATCGTGTTCCCGACCGCGCTGGGGCAGCAGGCCTGGCTCCATGGCGTCAAGGGCGTCGGGCCGTCCCGGGCAGGAATTTTTATCAATCTGATTCCGGTGTCGGCGTTGCTGCTGTCAGTGTTGATTCTTGGCGAGACGCTTGATGCGGCGAAGGTCGCCGGGATCGGACTTATCCTGGCGGGAGTCTGGCTGGTCAACTGGCAGTCGGCGCGATGGGCTGCCTCGAACGGATCGGAGAACGCTTGAAACACGAGGATGGATCGGATACAAAGACCCCGCCTGCCGATGTGCGTGCTGCAAGCGAGGCATCTCCCCATGATTAAGGAACGAATTGAGGAAGTGACCCGTGCCAACCAGGCATTCTACGAGGCCTTCGAGAGCCTGGACATTGCGCAGATGGACCGCATCTGGGCACCGCAGGAATATGTGACCTGCATTCATCCAGGGTGGGGGCTCCGGGTCGGCTGGCCCGCGGTGCGCGATTCCTGGGTGCTGATCTTCAATAACACCTTCGGCATGCGGTTCGAGCTGACGGAGATCCAGATCCAGGTGGCTGGTGACCTGGCCTGGGTCATCTGCACGGAAAACATCACGGCCCGTCCGTCTGCGGATGAGAAGCAGGAAAGCCAGGTGCTGGCAACCAATCTCTATGAGCGTGTGGGGGAGGAGTGGAAGATCATCCACCACCACGGCTCACCGGTCATGAGGTAATGAGTCTGGGATGCAGGAAGCCGCTCTTACTCGGCTTTGGCGGTCTTGACCCACTCGGCGGCGACGACGTCCCGTTCCGGCATCGTCATGGCGGCATACTTGGAAAACATCTGAGCGCCTTTCTTCCGCCGCCACTTCAGAAATTCCAGAAAATGCTCTTTGCAGGCCGCGCCGGTTCCCGCCGGAGCGTAGGGTTTCTGGGTGCAATTTGGGACAAGGCAGATTTGATGGTCGCTCATCGAGTCATCCGGTTTCAACGAAGTATGCCGGAGCGTTCGGCCTGAAAGCAATGCCCTCCGATCGTTGCTTGACGGCGGGAACAGGTTTCCGGTATGTGGGGACTGTGGGATCGTGGTGCGCCAGTGTATTCCGATTTTCTCTGTTGACGCTGTGCCTGGCGGCGTCATCCGGATGCACAGGCACCGGACAACCTGCCGTTCCGACCGGCAAACCGCTCCCTGACGATTGGGTGGCGATCACGACGGTGCCGCTCCCGCATGGTGTGGCCAGCGGGGATCCGACGAGCCGTTCTGCGCACATCTGGTTTCGCACCTCGGGACCGGCGCAGGCTGAGGTCGAGTGGACGCCTGACGAGCAGGATCGGGAGCGCAGCCGCACGCTCCTCGTCCCAACTTCCCGGGACCACGACTATGTCGCCACGGTCGCGGTGAGGGATCTGCAACCGGCCACCCGCTATCGCTACTCGGTCAGGGCTCGACTGACGGATCAGCCGTCTTCTCGCGAGATCATTGAGGAATCGGGGAGCGGCACGTTTTCGACGCCGCCTGCCGACGACAAGTCCCATCCGATGACCTTCCTCTGGGGCGGCGACCTCGGCGGTCAAAAACGGTGCCGCGACACGTGGGTCGGATATCCTATTTTCTACCGGATGCTGCAGACCAGGCCCGACTTCGTCATTGTGCTCGGCGATACAATCTATGGCGACGACGTGTGCCCGTCTCCGCCGAATGCGCCGGGGAGCGAGTTCACGGCGGCGACGCTGGACCAGTTCCGGGCCAAGCACCGGTACCAGCGCGGGTCGGCCGCGTTGCAGCGGTTTCTGGCGTCCGTGCCGGTGTATGCCATCTGGGACGACCACGACGTCCGGAACAATTTTTCCGGCCCGCACGATCCGCTGATGCCGGTCGGGCGCCAGGCGTTTCTGGAATACTGGCCCATCGGGACGCCTCCGGAAGATCCGACGCGGCTGTATAGAAAATTCCGGCGCGGCGCCGATGCGGAATTTTTCATCCTCGACACCCGCCAGTATCGGGATCGGAATGCCGATCAGGATCGTCCGACGAAAACGATGCTGGGGTCGGCGCAGCGCGACTGGCTGATCGAGGGCCTGGCCCGCTCGGCTGCGACCTGGAAGTTCATCATCACGAGCGTGCCCCTGTCCAATCCCAAGGGCGGCACGGCGCAGACGCCGGGCAACGACAGCTGGGCGCGCGCGGCGGACGGCACCGGCTTCCAGACGGAGCTCCGCACGATCATCAGCGCGATTCTCAAGAACCATGTCCGCAACGTGGTCTGGCTGGCCGGAGACGTCCATTACATGCAAGTGAACACCTACGATCCGAACGGCGACGGCACGCCGGATTTTCACGAGTTCATCTCCGGGCCGCTGTCCGCGGCTCCGGGAAAACCGCTCCCTCCCGATCCCGCGTTCAAGCCGACGACGCTGCATAGCGAAGGCGGGTTCTACAACTTCGGCCTGGTGACGGTGAACAAGGGGGAGCTGCGGTTGGAAATTGTGGATGACACCGGCCTGCCCCGCTTTACGCGCGTCTTCAAGTCGCAACCTGCCACGCCCTGACAGGGCCTTGCATTCGAGAAGTCCGCTCGGTTACCGTAGCGTCCATTCGTTCGCATTACATCGGAAAAGGAGTGTGTATGGCAGGCATGATGACGGCAGGACAGGTTTTTGAGAGAGTGAAAGATGCGGCGGCGGATGCCACCGGTCCGGACGAGCAGGCGCTGCAGATCGACTACGATGCGCTGAAGGCGAACATCCATGCGGCGCTCGGTGACCGGAAGGTCGCGTTGATGCACATCAACAAATTCCTGCCCGAGGGGTACGAGGACCAGGGCCGGTTCAACGTGCTGCTGCTGACCGGCGGCAAGGTAATTTTTGACATGGTGATCGGGGATTCGTATTTCCGTTATGACATCGTCTCCGTCGGCGAGCTGGATAAGGCGCAGGTGGTGGATGCCGTGTGGGAAAACAAGGAGAAGCGGCAGGAAGAGCCGTTCCTGAGCCTGCGGCTCATGCATGGCGAGGAAGCGCATCTCCTGCTGGCGCTCAACGACGAAGAACGCAAAAGCCTGCTGGCGTTCGCCAGTGCGGTCGCGGCGGCCCGGAATCCTGAAAAATAGTCAGCGGGGAGTGTAAAAAGGCAGAGCGTGCACGGTCGCGTCATGGCGCGCACCGTTGACGTCCACGGTCAGGGCTGTTCCCGGAGTGCTGAAGTCGCGCAGAGGAAATCCGAAGGCGATCACGCCGCCCACTGACGGGGAGCGCACGGCGCTGCTGATCCAGCCGACCTCCCGGTCACCGCTGAACAATTTGGCGCCTTTCGTCGGAACCACCGGGTCTTTCAAAGCCAGTCCCACCAATCGCCGCCGGACGCTGCCGTAGGTATCCATCCGTGCGACCACTTCCTGCCCCGGATAGCAGCCTTTGCTCAGACTGAAGGCTTTTCCTTCGAGATTGGCTTCAGGAGGAACGACCTCTTCATTCAAATCCGGACCGGCCTTCGGCAGGCCGGCTTCCATGCGCAGCATCTCACGGGCCTCGGTTCCGAAAGGCTTCAGCCCCATTGGCTGACCGGCTGACCAGAGTTTTCCCCAGGCCTGGACAATTCCATCGGCAGGAAGCAGCACTTCGATATCAACCTCGCCGGTCTCTTCCGTTCGGATGAGCAGGGCCTGCTGTCCGGCAATTTCCCGGGTCATGAACGACAGCGGCTTCAACCCGCTCACGTCGGCGCCCAAGGCCGTTTTGATGAGATCGGGAGTCTTTGGACCGCTCACCAGCAGCAGACCCCACGTGCCCACGCAATTCTCCATTTTAGCTTTGGTACCGTAGAGCAGGAACTTGCGAAGGACCTGGAGTGTCACCTCGCCGATCTCGCCGGTGTCTTCCAGCATGAGCGACTCGGTCAGCATATAGACGCGAAAATAGGTGAGCATCTTGCCCTTGTGGGTCAGAAAACTTGAATAGAGGCCCTGGCCCGGCTTCAGCGGCAGGATGTCGTTGCTGATGACGCTCTGCAGCCACTTGATCCGGTCGTCCCCCGTCACGCTCAGTCTGCCCCGATGCGAAAGGTCTGTGATGCCCACACCCTGCCGCACGGCGGCATAGTCAGCATTGGCGTTGCCGTAGTGGAGGGGCATTTCCCATCCGGCTGCTTCGCCGAATGCGGCACCGAGTTGCACATGCTGGTCGTGCAGCC
Organism: Nitrospiraceae bacterium; assembly: GCA_035632555.1. Lineage (GTDB taxonomy): Bacteria > Nitrospirota > Nitrospiria > Nitrospirales > Nitrospiraceae > 2-02-FULL-62-14. The sequence continues at coordinate 9,920 of DASQGO010000092.1, forward strand.
GGGAGTGCTTCATGAATGAGTGCCGGCCACTTCTTCGAGCAGATCCCTGGTGCGCGCGGAAAACTCGTTGCGCGAGACGATCTTGGTCACGCCCAGTTCCCGGGCGCGCTTCCACGTGTCCACTTCCTCGTGATTGGCAAAGGCCAGCACGGGAATGGCTTTGAAACGCTCGTGTCCCTTGATCTGTTCCAGCGCCTGAAATGCGTCGAGCTTCTCATCGTTCATGTTCAGGATCATGGCGCAGGGGTGGAGGCTTTCTGCTTTGGCCCGCACGTCGTCCTGCGTGCGGGCACGCTCCAGCACATAGCCCTTCGGGAGCAGGGCATCGCGGATTTTGGTGTAGAAGAAAATATCGCTGACCGCGACGAGGACGGCTTTCTTCCGTTGTTCCATTATTGCGCGAGCCGGAGCGGTCAATTCAGCATGCCGATAAGTCGGCCTAGCGCCTTCTTGGCCAGCGCGTAGTTCGGGTTCAGCGCCAGGGCTTTCTTGTAGCAGTCGAGGGCTTCGTCCCACCGGCCCTTGCGTTCGTAGACGCGGCCGAGATTCAGATGGGGAAACGCCGGGCTCTCATACCGCCTGGCCTGCATGGCTTGTTCGAACCAGGGGATCGCTTCGTCGAACTGCCCCTTTTCAATTAAATAGGCGCCGATGTCGTTATAGGGATTGCCGAAGTCCGGGTCTACCTTGATGGCGTGGTGGCATTCTTCAATGGCTTCATCCAGGCGGCCCATGAAGCTGTAGGTCCAGCCCAGGAAGGTATAGGCCTCAGCCGTCGGATGCGAGGCGATGGACTTCTTGTAGAGATCCACGGCTTCTTCCAATTCGCCTTTCATCTGGCGTTCGTAGGCCTGCTGGAAGAAAGTCCAGGCTTCCTTCTTGTCTTCTTCCCGGCCTTCGCCTTGTATGAGAAAGTCTTGAGCGTCCATCAGTGAGTGGCTGCTGAAAAAGGTTATTCGTGCTTCAGTTTCTTTTTGATCAATTCCGCGCCGTAGCGGCCGGACAAAAGCATGGAACCGAAGGCCGGGCCCATGCGGGGCGTGCCGTGCACGGCTGCCACGGCTAATCCTACCACGAAACAGTTCGGATAAACCTCGCCGGTCCGATCCATGACCTCCTGCTCGGAACGGGACACCCACATGGCGCCGTTGCCTGGCACCGGTTTATACAGGCCCCGCTTGTTCAGCAGGTTCACCACCACGGCATCATGGCCTGTGGCATCCACCACAATCTTGCTTTCCAGCGCGATCGGGTCCACATGAATGATGTCGTGGCCGGCCATCTCGGCTGTCGAATTATTAACGACGACGCCTTCCAGTATCCCGTCTTTGCGCAGGATCAGGTCCACCACCCGGGTCAGGTTCAGGATCTTGGCGCCGCCTTTGTAGGCGGCGGCGACCAGCGCGCCCGTGGCATGCGGCGGGTCCACCATGTACATGCCTTCGCAGTCCTTGATCCTCTTGCAGGGGACGCCGATCTCTTCAAGAATATCGTTCGCCGGGGCGCAGATCGTGGCTTTGTTCATGAGATAGCCGCCGGACCAGAATCCGCCGCCGAGCGCCAGGCTTTGTTCCACGACGAGCGTGCGGAAGCCCATCGCGGCCAGGTCATGCGCGCAGACCAGGCCCGAGGGACCGGCGCCGACGATGATCACGTCGCTCTCGATGAGCTGGTCGAATTCCTTGTAGTATTCCCGGGCGATTTGCCGGGTGATGTCGCGCTCGCGCAACGGAGCGGGCTTCGGTTTCTTCACCATGAGCACACCTCAGCGGTAAATTTCAGCGCCTGTTTTCTTGAATTCTTCCGATTTTTCCTTCATGCCGATCCGAATAGCCTGCTGCTCGTCCAACTGCTTCTTCGCGGCATAGTCGCGGACGTCCTGCGTGATCTTCATCGAGCAGAAGTGCGGGCCGCACATGGAGCAAAAGTGCGACACCTTCGCCGCGTTGTCCGGCAGCGTCGCATCGTGGAACTGCTTGGCCGTGTCGGGATCGAGCGACAGGTTGAATTGATCCTCCCACCGGAACTCGAAGCGGGCCTTCGACAGGGCATTGTCCCGGGCCTGCGCGCCCGGATGCCCCTTGGCCAGATCCGCCGCATGCGCCGAGATTTTGTAGGTGATCACACCGGCCTTCACGTCGTCCTTGTCCGGCAAACCCAAATGTTCCTTGGGAGTCACGTAGCAGAGCATCGCGCAGCCGTACCAGCCGATCATGGCCGCGCCGATGCCCGAGGTGATGTGGTCGTACCCCGGCGCGATGTCGGTGGTCAGCGGTCCCAGCGTGTAGAACGGCGCCTCGTGGCATTCCTTGAGCTGTTTTTCCATGTTGATCTGGATCAGGTGCATCGGCACGTGCCCGGGGCCTTCGATCATCACCTGGACATCATGCTGCCAGGCGGTCTTTGTCAGTTCGCCCAGCGTCTCCAGTTCGGCAAACTGGGCTTCGTCGTTGGCGTCGGCGATGGAGCCGGGCCGCAGGCCGTCGCCCAGGCTGAAGGAGACGTCGTAGGCCTTCATGATTTCGCAGATCTCTTCAAAGTGGGTGTAGGCGAAGTTTTCCTCGTGATGGGCGAGGCACCATTTGGCATGGATGGACCCGCCGCGCGAGACGATGCCGGTCATGCGCCTGGCCGTCAGCGGCACGTACCGGAGCCGCACGCCTGCGTGGATGGTGAAGTAATCCACGCCCTGCTCGGCCTGCTCGATCAGGGTGTCGCGATAGATCTCCCAGGTCAGCTCCTCCGCCTTGCCGCCGACTTTTTCCAGCGCCTGGTAGATCGGTACCGTGCCGATCGGCACGGGCGAGTTGCGGATGATCCACTCGCGGGTTTCATGGATGTTTTTGCCGGTGGACAGATCCATGACCGTGTCGGAGCCCCACCGGATGGCCCAGATCATTTTTTCGACCTCTTCCTCGATGGAGGAGGCCACGGCGGAGTTGCCGATGTTGGCGTTGATCTTGACCAGGAAATTGCGGCCGATGATCATCGGCTCGCTTTCCAGGTGGTTGATGTTCGCCGGGATGATCGCGCGGCCGCGCGCGACTTCATCCCGCACGAATTCCGGCGTGATCATGTCTGGAATCCTGGCGCCCCACGCCTGGCCGGGATGCTGGATGACGCCTCCGCCATGCCCGTTCTTTGTAGCCAGCGCCTGCGCGAATTCGCGGGATTGGTTTTCGCGGATGGCGATGAATTCCATTTCCGGCGTGACGATGCCTTTCCGCGCATAGTGCAGCTGCGTCACGTTCATGCCGCGCCTGGCGCGCAACGGCTTGCGGATGTGCTGGAATCGCAGCGAGGCGAGCTTCGGATCGGTCGCGCGCATCCGGCCGTATTCCGACGAGACGTCGGCCAGCTGCTCCACATCGTTCCGGCCGAGGATCCATTGGAGACGGAGCGGCGCGAGACCTTTCTTGGCGTCGATCGTGACGGCAGGATCGGTATAGGGGCCCGACGTGTCGTACACGGTGACAGGTTGATTGGGCGTTGGCGTCCCGCCGTTCGCCGAGTGGGTCGGCGTCAGGCTGATCTCCCGCATCGGGACACGGACGTCCGGCAGGGTGCCGTTGATATAAACTTTGCGAGAAGCGGGAAAGGGAGTTGTCGTCAGCGTGGTCTCGACCGGCTTCTGCCCGGTTCCCTTTCCATTCCCGGACCCATTTCCTTTGTGGAGGCTGCTCATGGGCTGGTCCTTTCTCTCACTGGGCACAAACAAAAAAGCCGCACCTGAGGGGTGCGGCTGAATTCCTGAACACGACCAACGTTCTGTCCGCTTCCCTACGCTGGCATTATCCAGGTCAGGTTCAGAGGGAGTGTGGCGTACTCAGCCACATCTCAGCCGCAAGGCCCCCCTAGCTGGAGGGAGATCGTACACCCCGATTTTCGGCCTTGTCAACCGGTGCCGATTGATTGTCCGAAAATCCTCGCGTACAATGACCACTTACCCGCGATATCGCTGGTTTTTTGGTGGATCGCCTGGAAGCGAAGGTGGGAGGAGTGCACCGATGAAAGTCGTCGCCGCAGCCCCGCGGGCCATCACGGACTACCAGGGACGTTCCGCCGAAGAACTGTTCGCGCGGACCGCCGAGGCCAAACGTGCGCTCGGCAACAAGGTGATGGTGCTGGGACACAACTACCAGCGCGATGAAGTCATCGAGCATGCCGATTTTCGCGGCGATTCCCTCCTGCTGGCCAAGCTTGCCTCTCAACATGCCGATCGTCCGAACATCGTGTTCTGCGGCGTCCATTTCATGGCCGAAACGGCCGACATCCTCAGTCGGTCCAATCAAACCGTGATCCTGCCGGATATGGCGGCCGGGTGTTCGATGGCGGATATGGCGGCAATCGAGCAGGTGGACGAATGCTGGGATCAGCTGGGCCGGATCCTGCCGGTCGAGGAAACCGTCCTGCCGGCGGTCTATGTAAATTCCGCCGCGGTGTTGAAGGCCTTCTGCGGCGAGCATGGGGGCATCACCTGTACGTCATCCAACGCCCGG
>DASQGO010000093.1:0-5656 GCA_035632555.1 Nitrospiraceae bacterium
TGGATGCGCCGCGCCTCTTGATGCTGGGACACTGCCTCGACGATCTCGACATGCTGCTGCCCGACGTGCCGGAGGAAACCGGCGAGTATTTCACCCGCCTGCGGACACTCGCCGGTCTTCTCCTCGACGCAGCCCGCACGACATAGCGCGCTGTTCTCGCAGGAGTGTTCTTGCAGTTCGGGGAACCGTCGGCTACAATGCCGTGTCTTTTTTATCCCGTGATGAAGGAGGACTCAATGGACGTGCAGTCATGGCGATTCATGCTCGTACTGACGGGGTTCGCGGCCGTGCTCGGTGCGGCGAGTCCGGCCGGGGCGGAGCCCTACGAATTGAGCAAGAACGACGTGATGGATCCGAAAGGCATCAAAAGTCCTGAAGTGTCGCTCTATGGCGTCAAGCTCGGTGATCCGGAGAGCAAGGCGTTCGACATGCTCGTGAATGAAAAAATTGCGGGCGTCAAGACCGAGCAGGAAGGCACGTTTTTGCTGTTGCTGGACGCGCGCAAACCGACGGGACCGATGGCCGGCGTGCGGCTCATAGACGGGAAGGTCGATCTGATTTTCATCAACAACCGCTTCGCCTACAAAGTCCGGGGAATCTTCCGCAACATTCTGAACGGCGAAAGCCCGGACGATATCCGCAAGCTGCTCGGCAAGGAGGATTGCGGAGATGAGAATGTCATGGGTGCGGCAATGAACTATGCGAAGCAGGGCGTGCTCATCAATTACCTGGGCAAGGACGTCAACGTCGAATTCACGGTTCCCGGCGGCTGCTGATCGGCAGAGTTGCTCACTCCGTGCCTTCGCGAGAATTCTCCGGAAGAATTCGAATCTCCCCGTAGAACGAGAAAATCGTGATTCCACGCGCGTGGATCGGCGCCAATGCCGGTGCGCGCGGGTTACTGTAAAGACTGCATGCCCTGGCGCAGGAGCGTGGAGGCGGTGTCCCATCGACGGTTGGCGTGCAGCAGCACGAGCAGCACTTCCTTGCCATCCTGGGAAGCCTTGGCCACGAGGCAGCGTCCGGCCTGGGAGGTGAACCCGGTTTTGATGCCTTCGATGCCTGGGATGCGGCCCAGCAGGCGGTTGGTGTTGCGGAGCCAGTAGGAACGGTTCGCGTTGAGGGGGAAGATCATATCTACTTCCTTGCGGACCAGCGTGCGAAACGTGCGGTCCTGCATGGCCGCTTCGCTCAATGTGGCCAAATCCGCTGCGGTCGTGTAGTGCGTCGGCGAATCAAATCCGCAGGCGTTGCTGAAGTGTGTGTCCAGCAGGCCCAGCCGGTGCGCCTTGTTGTTCATCATGGCCACGAACATCTCTTCCGATCCCCCCACGTGCTCAACGGCGGCCAGGCAGGCATCGTTGGCCGAGGTGATCAACATCGCTTTCAGGAGGTCCTCCAAACGGAACACGTGCCCGGCGTGAAGCCGGAGATGGATCTTGCGGGCCGACGCGGCCTTGCGACTGACCGTCACCGGATCGTGCAGCTGGCCGTATTCGAGGATGACCAGGGCGGACATGATTTTGGTCAGACTGGCCGGGGCCACGCGCCGGTTCGCGCGGACTTCGTAAAGCGTGCGGCCGGTGGACAGGTCCTTCAGCAGGATACTCTGAGCCTGTGCCTGGTGGCGGCGAAAGAACGACAACGAAGGGAATTCACCGGAGGACGAGGCGTTCGGCACAACCGCTGTCGGCGGAGACGTATGCGAAGCGAGCACGGTTGCCGGCGTGATCAACGACAGCAGCCCCCAGCCCAGGATTCCGGGTACCAGAAGAGCCTCTCTGAGAGTCAGGGTACGGGGAAAATTCATGCCGGTGTGCGTAGAGGATTCACAGCGTGATCGTTTCGCGAACTTTCGCGCCCCGCCACCCGTTGTCCAGAACCTTATGGAAGAACCGCAGTAAATCGGCCAAGTCGAGCCAGAACCCGCAGTTGAGACAGCGCGCATAGAGACGGCGGCTGAGGAGCGTGTAATGCCGCTCCACCATCATGTATCCGTTGCATTTGAGGCATTGCATAGCCCGTCCGTCACGTACCGTGTGCTGTTGCGATGTCTGTCGCAGCGAGAGTCCCGATTGTGGTTGTACCCTGCGTCGCGAATCCTGTCAAGCGAGGCGGGGATTCAACGCAGCCGATTCATAATCAGCGCCACGCAGCCTGTCAGCATACCGCCGCCCAGGATGGTCATCGTGAAGGTCAGCGCAGCATTGGCGCTGCCTGTCGGATGGGTCTGATAGAGCAGGTCGTGCACGCCCCCCTGGATCATCAGGACGGAGAGCGTCATCAGTGCGCCCATGCCAAACCACCAGAAAAATGTTCTCACGTCCGCCTCTCTGTCTGTTTCGTCACCGGGTGCTCCCTCGCAGGATGCTAGGAGGCCGGCCGAGGGGCAATCGCGTGGGTGCCTTGATGGAGAAAGATGCTCACGCTTCCCGCGCCGTTGCTGACGACCGCCAATCCCGGCGTCTCCGTGGCGTTGGGTTTGAGGGACAGGGATGTGACGGCAAAGGGACCCGAGCCGACGCGGTAGTTTTTAGGAGGGTATTTAAACGTTCCATCGCCCCTTCCGAACAGGATCGAGAGATTGCTGGATTGGATATTGACGATGGCCACATCGGCAAGCCGGTCGCCGTCGAAGTCGCCGGCGATGCCGTGCACTGGACCCGCGTCCGCGCCGGATTCCTTGCCCGCTTGAAACGTTCCGTTGCCGTTTCCCAAAAAGACGGCGAAGCTGTCGCGCTCGCCGTTGATCACGAGCAGGTCGGTCTTGCGGTCGTTGTTGAAGTCGGCGAAGGACACGCCAAGCGGCCGTTTGCCGGTCCGGTAATCCACCGGATCACGGAAGGAGCCATCGCCGTTGCCGGTCCAGATCGAGACCGCGTTGCTCATCGGCCCGCCGTTTGTGACAATGAGGTCCAGTTTCCCGTCCTGCGTGAGATCGGCCAAAGCAATCGACGTGGGTGTGTCGCCGTACTCGTAGCGCTGGCCGATCGCGAACGTGCCGTCGCCATTGCCCAACAACACCACGATCTTGTCGTTGCGCAGCGCGACGGCAAGATCGGACCTCTGATCGCCGTTCACGTCGCCGGCGGCGATCGATACGGGCGTTCTCTGAACCGGATAGCGCTGCCCTTCGCCGAACCGTCCGCCGGCCAGCCCGAAAAACAAGACGACCTGATCGCTGCCCGCGCAGGCGACCGCGATATCCGTCCGGCCGTCTCCATTATAGTCGTCCAATGCGAGGGCGCGCGGCTCCACGCTGACGCGCAGCTGTTTCTGATCTTTGAAACTGCCGTCCCCGTTGCCGAACAGGATCGAGAGGGAGTCGTTGCCGATGTTCGTCACGATCAGGTCCGTCACGCCGTCCTGGTTGAAATCTGCGGAGGTGATGGAGGTGGGGTTCTTGCCGACCACGTAGGTCGCGTAGAGGTAAAACGGATCCGGGGGTGTGAACGGTTCACGCTCGGAGCAACCGATGGCGGCGAGGAGCCAGAGCGCCAGCAGAAAACCCGAAGCCGGGTTCGTCGAAAGATCCGGTCGTTGAGCCATCGAGTCACGCATTGCAGGATCCGGCTCCCTTGCGTCAAGCCCTGGCCCCATGCCGACCGCGGGGGGAGTCCATCGGGGCCTTGCTCCCTGCCACCAATGGGTATGCCTGAGGGAATGCTGGCTCAGTGAGCGGCGGGCTGTTTCGGCCAGAACAAATGCCGAATTTGCGGCAACGGGACGTTGTCGAAATTAGGAATGTCGTAGAGGCAGCGATCAATTGTGGCCACCTCTTCTTCCGTCAGCTCAAGCAGCACCTTCTTCTTCCAAAACTGATCCAGCGTGAAGTAATCGCCGCCTTGCGGCTTCTCCGCAAGCAACGCCTGCATTTTCTTGAATCCCTCGGTGTCAATGCCCGGAACCCGGCCGTTGTTCCGATCAATGCACCACTTCAGCACTTCGGCGATGCCGTACATCGACAATTCCATCTTCACTTTCGCTGACATTGCGCCCCCCTGAAATTCGACTCTGTGTGCATCGAGTGGGTATTGTAGCGTACTCGTTCCCCGTTCTTCTAGAGAGAATTGCGTGCAGCTAGGACTGAGGCCTGCCCGGCCGGCAGTGCCGCAATGGCTAGAGAGGCCCTTCACCTTTGAGATAGCGCCGAAAACGCTCCATGAGTTCGGCCCCGAGCGTGCCGCCTTCCGGCTTTTGGGTCGCCGGATCCTTGAAATGCTGGCGGATCTCCTCAAGCCGTTTTTCAGCCTGTTCATTGCCTTTCAGCCGCTTGGTCTTCTCTAGCGCCGTGTCGAATGCGTCGAAGGTCAGTTGGTTGTAACCGAACGACCGGATCCGCTTGACGGCCTTCATCATCGCCTCGTTGCGGAACGTCGTCAGGTGGTCCGAGTCGATTTCCTTTAACCCGAGCTTGCGCGCCCGTCGTTCGGCCGCCTTGCGAATGCCGCTCCGGACGAAATCCGGGGAGGTTTGCAGTCGCTTCCAAGCCTCGTCGCTCCAGGCGATCCGCTCCTGAGGCGCATCCCACAGTTGCACCAAGGCGGCTTCGTCAATCCGGTCAAGGCCCTTCTCGCGGGCCATGTCTTCCGTGTCCCGGCGGAGCATCTGGGAGACGAATTCCACGGCAATCGGAGGCGACTGCTTGATCTTGTCCTGCAGTCGCGCCTGCGCGCCTGCGGTCGAGTCCATGGGCGGCCTGGTCGCTTCCTGGACGTCGCCCAGCGCTTCGACTTTCTCGAAGAGGTCGATGTTGACCTCCATGTGCCCCCCCTCACGAGCCCGCTCTTCGGCGATTTGGCGGATCATGCCGCGCATGAACTCCGGGACCAGGTTAAGACGTTCCCGGGCCGCAGCGGTCCATGGTAACCGGCCCTGAGCCATGTCGTCGGCTGCCGCGGCCATCCCGGCGGCCCCGCCCATCCCGCCCATCATCTGGCTCTTGAATTGATCCAGGATCTCGCCGGTGATGACGGTATAGCCGAGTTCGCGGGCTTTCTTTTCGGCCAGGCGCTTGACCATGCCGCGCAGAAAGACCGGCGCGCGCTCCATCCGCTGGAGGGCTTCGTCTGTCCAGGCAATCTCGGGCAGCACGGTCTGAGAGGACGCGTCGGGGCTCATGGGCGGCTACTTGTTAAGCAGTTCTTTCAATTCTTTTCCAGCCTTGAAAAACGGAACTTTTTTGGCTGGGACCGAGACCGTGGCGCCGGTTTTCGGATTGCGTCCCTCTTTCATGCGCCGGCTGCGCAGACGAAAGCTGCCGAATCCGCGAATCTCCGTTTTGTCGCCCCGATGGAGGGAATCGCGCACGCTGTTGAATATGGTATTGACCACGATCTCCGCCTGTCGTTTGGTCAGGAGGGAGACTTGCTCGGATACCTTCTCGATGATTTGCGCTTTGGTCATGAGTGACCTCCATACCGCACTTTGTGTGAGCCGCGGCCTCGTTATCGCTTTATCGAATCTAAAGCCGCGGAGAAAACCCGTTAGAGACTTTTTCCATACTCCATTTCACGCGCGTCACGCTTTCCGACAAACGACCCCTCAGAATGCCATCAGATATTTGAGTTGGATCCCCGTTTGAAAATCAAAAGTGGGCAACAGGTCCTGCACACGGCTCTCGATGATTTCCCTGATGGAAAATCGTTTCTTCGGC
>DASQGO010000094.1:0-5425 GCA_035632555.1 Nitrospiraceae bacterium
GGTCGTCAGCAGCGAAGTGCCGGGCGAGCCGACCAAACGCTTCGCCAAGGAATACTACATGGACATGACCCGCTGCCTGTTCTGCGGCATGTGCGTGGATGCCTGCCCGGTGGATGCGCTCGGCATGACCCGCGAATACGAGTGGGCCGTCTACGACAAACGGCATCTGCACCTGAACAAGCAACAGCTGCTGGCAATCGGCGACCGCTCCTACCCCGTGCGTGAAAAACGGCTGGAGTTCCAACACCCCAACGTCGCCTTCTTCAACGTCGCGTTCAAGAACCTCCCCCAGAAGGGAAGCTGAGCACGTGGCCCAGCTCTTCTTCTTTTATCTGGCCGGCATCATTGTCCTGACGTCCATCCTGGTGGTGGCGCTGCGCAACCCCGTCTACAGCGCGCTGTCGCTCCTGATCATGTTCTTTCACGTGGCGGGGCTCTACGTCACGCTGCACGCGGAATTCGTCGCCGCGGTGCAGATCATCGTCTATGCCGGCGCGATCCTCGTGCTGTACCTCTTCGTCGTCATGCTGTTGAACCTCCATCGCGAGGACCGCTACCACGCGCAGTTCCCCCTCGGCGCCCTGCTGGGCGGGACGATCCTGACCGAGGTGGCGCTGCTTCTGTGGCAGCGTGGCGATGCCGGCGCGCCGGCCGCCGTACCCGCGACGGCTCCGCCCGTTCAGGCAGCCGGCAATACGGAAGCGATCGGCGAGGTGCTCTATTCGACCTACGTCTTTCCTTTCGAGGTGGCCTCGCTGATCCTGCTGGTGGCCATGATCGGCGCGATCGTGCTCGCGAAGCGGGACCTGTTCGAGCAGAAGGGCTGACCGATGGTCGTTCCCGTCTCCTACTACGTGATTCTCAGCGCGATCGTGTTCATTACCGGCATGGTGGGCGTGCTGATCCGCCGGAACATCATCATCATCCTGCTCTCCGTCGAGCTGATGCTGAACGCGACCAATATCAACTTCGTCGCCTTCTCGAACTATTTTCACAACGTCGCAGGGCAGGTCTTCGTCTTCTTCGCGCTGACCGTGGCGGCGGCCGAAGTGGCCGTGGGCCTCGCGATCATCATCGCGCTCTACCGCAGCAAGTCGAGCATCAACGTGGATGAGTTCCAGCTCATGAAATGGTAGCGGCATGGAATATACGCTGATTCCATTGCTCCCCTTCGCCGCATTCCTGATCCTCGGCTTGTTCGGCCACTGGATCAGGGACAAGGCGCACCTGGTTGCCGTACCGGCCGTGGCGGTGTCGTTGATTCTCTCTATCCTGGCGTTCCTGCAGGTGGCGGGCGGGCATCATACGTCCGTGCCGCTCTACACGTGGCTGACGTCCGGCGATCTGCGCATCGGGCTCGGCATCTCGATCGACCGGCTCACCGCCGCGATGCTGATTCTCGTCACCACCGTCAGCTCGCTCGTCCACGTGTATACGATCGGCTACATGCACGGCGAGAAGGGCTACGCGCGGTTCTTCGCCTACATCGCGCTGTTCACCTTCTCGATGCTGATGCTGGTCATGGCGGACAACTTTCTCCAGCTGTTCGTCTTCTGGGAGGCGGTCGGCCTCTGCTCCTATCTACTCATCAGCCACTGGTACGAACGGCCGTCAGCCTGCGCCGCGGCGACCAAGGCTTTCGTCGTCAACCGCGTCGGCGATTTTGGGTTCATGCTCGGGCTGCTGCTCGTCTGGTACAGCTTCGGCTCGCTGGAATACCGACACGTCTTCGCACAGGCCGCCGACCTGGCCGGCGAAACGATCAATCTCCTGCGGCCTTTCGACGGGACCTGGGAAGTCTCCACCCTGACCCTGATGTGCCTGCTGCTCTTCACCGGCGCGGTCGGCAAATCGGCGCAGGTGCCACTGCACGTCTGGCTGCCGGACGCGATGGAAGGCCCGACGCCGATCTCGGCGTTGATTCACGCGGCCACGATGGTGACCGCCGGCGTCTTCATGGTGGCGCGACTGCATCCGCTCTATAACCTGTCGCCGATGGCGATGGACGTCGTGGCCGTCACCGGCGCCGCGACGATGATGCTTGGCGCCACGATCGCGCTGACCCAGACAGACATCAAGCGCGTCGTGGCCTACTCGACCGTCAGTCAGCTCGGCTACATGATGATGGCCTGCGGCCTGGGCGCCTACGCGGCCGGGATCTACCACCTCCTGACGCACGGCGCGTTCAAGGCACTGCTGTTCCTCGGCTGCGGCTCGGTGATCATCGCGCTGCACCACGAACAGGACATGCGCCACATGGGCGGGCTGAAGGACAAGCTGCCCGTCACCTACTGGACCTTCGTGATCGGCTCGCTGGCGCTGGCGGGCTTTCCGCTGACCGCGGGGTTCTTCAGCAAGGACGAATTGCTCGTCTCCGCCTGGTCGTCCGGCCCGCTGGGACAGGTCCTCACGGTGTTCGGCCTGCTCACCGCGCTCATGACGGCCTTTTACAGCTTCCGCCTCGTGTTCGTGACCTTCTGGGGGACTCATCGCGGCGGGGCCCACGGAGGACATGGGCAGGGGCACGGCGCACATGACATTCATGAACCGTCCCCGACGATCACCCTCCCGTTGATTGTGCTGGCGGTGCTGTCCATTGCGGCCGGCTATGTCGGCATCTTCGAATTTCTCGCGCCGGCACTGCCCGGTCCGGCTGCGCATGACGCAGGATCGGGGCACCACGGACCGGCATCCGCCATTATCATGGCCGTGGCGACGCTCATGGGACTCACCGGCATCGCCGCCGCCTATTATGTATACGTGCAATCGCCCGGCCTGCCGGACCGTTTGGCGCAGCAGTGGCAGCGGCTCTATCGCCTGTCCCTGAACAAATGGTTCGTGGACGAAGCCTACGACCGTACCATCGTGCGTCCGACGTTCACGCTGGCCGACCGGTTGTGGCAGCGCGTGGACGTGGCGGTGATCGACGGCGCCGTGAACGGCGTGGCCCGCGGGATTGCCTGGTGGGGCTGGCTGATGCGCCTGTTCCAAAGCGGGCAGACGCAGCATTACGCGCTCGGCATGACGCTGGGCGCCGTGCTGATCCTGGGCGTGTATCTGTTGTGGTTGTGAGACGACAGCATGAGTGACGTGGCGCTTCAAACCGGCGGGTTCCCCTGGCTCACGGCCGTCGTGTTCCTGCCGATGGCCGGCGCACTCCTGTTGATGCTCGTCGACAAGACCGCCCACCACACGATCCGGTGGATCGCGCTGGCGGCATCGCTGTTCGACCTCGTGCTGTCGCTGCCGCTCTGGTCCCTCTTCGATTCCTCGACGCCCCGCATGCAGTTCGTCGAACACGTCGCCTGGATCGCGTCGCCCCCGATCACCTACAGCGTCGGCGTGGACGGCATCAGCCTGCCGCTGGTGCTGCTCACGACGTTCCTGACGCCCTTTTGCGTGCTCTGCTCCTGGCGCGCCATCGAGACCCGCGTCAAGGAATTCATGGCCGTGCTCCTGATCATGGAGACCGCCATGATCGGCGTCTTCGTCGCGCTGGATTTCGTGCTGTTCTATATTTTCTGGGAAGCGATGCTGATCCCGATGTACCTGCTCATCGGGGTCTGGGGCGGGCCGAACCGCCTCTACGCCGCCGTCAAGTTTTTCCTCTACACGCTGGTCGGCAGCGTGTTGCTGCTGGTCGCGATTCTCGTCCTGTTTTTCCAGGGCGGCCAGACGTTCGACATCCTATTATTGTCCCGCGTCGAATATGCCCCGGCCCTGCAGAACTGGCTGTTCTGGGCCTTCTTCGCCGCCTTCGCCGTCAAGGTGCCGATGTGGCCTTTCCACACCTGGCTGCCGGACGCCCACGTCGAGGCGCCGACGGCAGGCAGCGTGATCCTGGCCAGCGTACTCCTCAAGATGGGCGCCTACGGATTTCTGCGGTTTTCGCTGCCGATGCTGCCGGACGCCACCGCCGCCTTCACGCCGATCATGGTGACGCTCTCGCTCATCGCCATCATCTACGGCGCCTACATGGCGCTGGCGCAGGCCGACCTCAAAAAGCTCATCGCCTATTCCAGCGTCAGCCACATGGGCTTCGTGACGCTTGGCATCTTCGTGCTCAATGCGCAGGGCATCGAAGGCGCGATCCTCCAGATGGTGAACCACGGCATCACGACCGGCGCGCTGTTTTTGTGCGTCGGCGCCATCTACGAGCGGACGCACAGCCGCCAGCTCACCGACAACACGGGGCTGGCCGGACCCATGCCGCGCTACGCGACGTTCCTCGTCATCTTCACGCTCTCGTCGCTGGGACTGCCCGGCACGAACAGTTTCGTCGGCGAATTCCTCGTGCTCGTCGGCACCTTCTTCTGGAGCAAGTGGATCGCCGCGGTCGCATCGCTGGGAATCATCCTGGCCGCCGCCTATCTCCTCTGGATGCTGCAGCGCGTGGCCTTTGGCGTGCCGAGCCCCGCGCAGGCGTCGCATCTCCACGACCTGAACCTGCGCGAAATGATCACCATGGCGCCGCTCGTGGCGCTGGTGTTCTGGATCGGGTTCTTCCCGAACCCGCTGCTGATGAAGATGCACGCAAGCGTGAACGATCTCGTCGAGCATGTGGATGTGGGCGACTTCGAGGTTTCCCGGCAGGACGCGCCGGAAGCAGCGGCGGGCGTTCCCGCGCAGTCTCCCTCCGTGACGGGCAACAAAGACGGAGTCAGCATGCGCGATTACACCTCCGTGCCTCCGTTTGTCAGGTGACAGGCTTATGACGCTGCCTCTGTCCGACCTTGTCGCCATCCTTCCCGAGCTGATCGTCATCGGCGCGGCCTGCCTCGTTCTGGCCCTGGATCCGCTGACGCCGTCGTCGCGCAAGGACTGGCTGGCCTGGTTCAGCATGGCCGCACTGGCCGCCTGCGCGCATCTGACGATTGCACGGATGGGCACGTCGGTCTCGGCCTTCAGCGATCTGGTCATTCTCGATCCCTTCTCCGGATTCTGGAAACTGCTGCTCTACGGCGTCACCGGCTTTACGATTCTGTTGTCGCTGGCCTATCTGAAGGCCGAACGGTTGAACCTGGGGGAGTACTACGGGTTCATCCTGCTCTCGCTGGCCGGCATGATGGTGATGGTCTCGGCCGCCGACCTGCTCACGATCTACCTCGGCATGGAGCTGATGTCGCTGTCGCTGTACGTCTTGGCCGGCTTCAAGCGGTTCGAGGCCCGCTCGCTTGAAGCCGCGGCGAAATACTTCGTCCTCGGGGCCTTCTCGTCCGGCATGCTGCTCTACGGCATCTCGCTGCTCTTCGGCGTATCCGGCAGCACCCGCCTCTCGGCGATCGCCGCGGCCGTGTCGGCCCGCGGCCTGGACGATCCGATGCTCGCCCTCGCCATGGTCCTGCTGGCCGTCGGCTTCGGATTCAAAATCGCCGCCGTGCCGTTCCACATGTGGACGCCGGACGTGTACGAAGGCTCCCCGACA
>DASQGO010000095.1:0-8110 GCA_035632555.1 Nitrospiraceae bacterium
AGCCCCGCGACTTCCATGCAATGGTCCGTGTGCGGGCCGAAGAACACCGGCTTGCCCCACAGGGCCGGCTCCAGCAAATTGTGCCCGCCGACGGGGACGAGCGTCCCGCCGACGAACGTCAGCACCGCATGCTGATAGACCTGCGCCAGTTCGCCCCTCGTGTCGAGTACGACCACCCTCGGCCGTCCCATCGTCGCATCGCCGGTCTGTCCGCTGCCCATCGTACTGCGTTGCTGCACGGCCAGGCCTCTCGCCCTGGCCGAGGCTTCGACCTGCGAGGCCCGTTCGATGTGTCTCGGCGCCAGTAACAGCACCAATGAAGGGAATTGCTTCTGCAACGCTTCATAGCAGGACAAGAGCTGGTCCTCTTCCACCGGATGCGTGCTCCCCGCAACGATCAGTTCCTCGCCATCCCGCAACCCCAGCAGGCCGCGCGAGAGGCCGCCGGCCACGCCGTTCGGATCCGGCAGCGGCTGATCGAACTTGACGTTGCCTGTTTTCACCACGCGCGACGGGCGCGCCCCGAGCGCAATGATTCGCTCCGCATCGCGATCGGACTGCATCAGACACAGCGTCACGGCATCCAGGAGTTGCCGCAGGAATGGCCTGATCCGCTGATATCCGCGGAAAGAATTGGACGACAGCCGGCCGTTGACCATCACGGCCGGAATGCTCCGCCGGTACAAGGCGCGCAGCAGATTGGGCCAGAGCTCGGTCTCCACGAAGAGAAACGCCCGCGGCGCCAGCCGCTCGACGAAGCGCGACACCGTCCAGGGGAAATCCAACGGGGCGTAACAGTGTTCGGCCACACCGGTCAGCCGCTGCTCGACCGCTTCCCGCCCCGTTTCGGTCACCGTCGATACGACGATGCGGTCGTGGGGATGCCGCTTGCGCAGCGCATGCACCAACGGCGTGACGGCGACCACTTCACCGAGCGAGACCGCGTGGACCCAGAGCACAGGCTCTCCGTCCCGCAAACCTCGCGGCAGGTGCAGGCCCAGCCGCTGCAGCAGGCCGCGGCGGCATCGCTTTTTGCCGAGCAGAATCAGAAGAATGACGGGAGATGCCAGCAGCAGAAGGATATTGTAGGCGAGATACCACATGGAACTTACGACGCCATGGCCTCGTCGGCCCGGGCTGTGATCCGATTCAGCGCCGCCTCCAGTTCGCGCCGCTTGGTTTCCAGTTCTTCCGCCGTTGCCTCACGCGGCACCCAGATGGGATCGCCCCAGCAATAGAGGCCGCGGCCGAAAGGGTACGGGACCAGGAAGCGATCCCAGCTCGAGAAGAGTTTTTTTTTGAGCAGCTGAAGGTCAGAGGCACGATCGGCAGGCCGGTCGCCTGCGCCAGCTGCACCGCGCCGATCTGCGCGACATGCCGGGGCCCCTTGGGACCATCCGGCGTGATGACCAGATCCGCCCCGCCCCGCCCACGCCTGATCAGATCCCGCAGGGCCGCGGCACCGCCGCGCGTCGTGGATCCGCGGACGGACCGGAACCCGAAGCGGCTCACGATGCGGTGGATCAGCTCCCCGTCCCGATGCTGACTGATCAGGATGTGCGCGTCGGTCCCGCGATAGGTCAGCGGCATCATGAGCTGCCGTCCGTGCCAGAACGCGATGATGAGATGATGGCCCTTGCGATACAGGGCATCGACTTGCTCGCCCCCCTCCGTTCGAACCCGCAGGGTCCAGCCCAGCGCGCGGATAAGACTGGCACCGATCGGCGGCAGGATGTTCAATTTCAGCCAGTTCACCATACCGGCATCCTTATTCGACCACGTCCTGGAATTGAATCGCATGGAGGCGCTTGTACAGGCCGCCGCGCCGCAGCAGTTCCTCGTGCGACCCGCTTTCGACGATCCGGCCGCGATCGAGCACGAGGATCCGAGTGGCATTCTGCACCGTGGAGAACCGGTGCGCGATGACCAGCGTCGTCCGGTTCTTCATCAAATTGGCCAGCGCCAGTTGCACGACACGCTCCGATTCGGAGTCCAGCGAGGAGGTCGCTTCGTCCAGGATCAGGATCGGCGGATTGCGGAGAATGGCGCGGGCGATGGCCAGCCGCTGGCGCTCGCCGCCTGACAGTTTCACGCCGTTTTCGCCGATTTTCGTCCGGTAGCCGTCCGGCAGGCGCTCGATAAAGTCGTGGGCGTACGCAGCTTTCGCCGCCTCGATAATCTGTCCGTCAGCCGCCTCCTCGCGCCCGTAGGCGACGTTATAGCGGACGGTCTCGTCGAACAGCACCGTGTCCTGCGACACGATCCCGATCTGCCGGCGGAGCGAGCGCAGCGTGCACTCACGGATATCCTGGCCGTCGATCAGGATGGCGCCGCTGGTCGGCTCGTAGAACCGGGGCACCAGGCTGGCCAGCGTCGTCTTGCCGCTCCCGCTGCTGCCGACCAGCGCGACGATTTCGCCGCGCGCGATCGTCAAGTCGATCCCGCTCAGCGCAGGCGTCTCGCTGCCCTCGTATTGGAACGTGACTTGGCGAAACTCCAGCGCGCGCGTGATCGGTGCCAATTCCTTCCGGCCGTGGTCACGGTCGGCTTCGTTTTCCAGATCAAGCACCGCGAAGACCCGGTCGGCCGCCGACAGCGCCTGCTGCAGGATATTGTTGGCCCCTCCAAGCTTGCGTAGCGGCGTATAGGCCATGAACATGGCCGTCAAAAACGAAAAGAAGTCACCGGGCGTCATCGCGCCATGAATCACGAGATACCCGCCATACCAAATAATCCCCGCGACCCCCGCGACGCCGATGACTTCCATGTGCGAGGAGCCCAGCGACGACACCTGCAACGACTTCATGACGGCTCGCAGCAATGCCTTGTTGCTGTCGTGGAACCGCTGTTCCTCGGTGTCTTCGCGGCCGAACGCCTTCACGATCCGAATGCCGGTCAGCGCCTCCTGAAGCGCCGACGCCATATCCCCGATCCGCTCCTGCCCGGTCACCGCCAGGCGCCGCAGCCGATCGCCCATTCTGATGATGGTCACAAGGGTCATGGGAATGACGATGACGGAGACGGCGGCCAGCGCCCAGTTCCGGTAAAACATCACCCCGACCATCGCCACGAACGTCAGGCCGTGCTGCAGGATATCCTTCAGGACGTTCGCGACGGCATTGGACATCAGGCTGACGTCGTTGACCACGCGTGACATCAGACGTCCGGTCGTATTGGTATCGTGGAAGCCGACCGGCAGGCGGAGCAATTGCCGGAACAGCTCCCGGCGCACATCGGTGACGACGCCGTTGCCCACGTAGCTCATGAGATAATTTTGCCCGTACTGAAACACCGCCTTCAGCGCCGCCACGACCAGAATCGCCAGCGGCAGGACCGTCAGCAGCACCTCATCCTTGCGGATGAAAATATCGTCAAGGACCGGCTGGACCAGCCAGGCATAGGCACCGGTCAGCGCGGCGACCAGCCCGGAACAGGCAAAGGCCGCCAGAAGCCGGACGCGGTAGCGCAGCACATAGCGCAGGAGCCTCAACCACAGTTTCATGCCCGACACTCCGCCAGGACCACGGCCGCAGCGCGCCGGGAGGCACCGGGCGATCCGAGCGCCTCACGGACTTTGCGCAATTCCATTCGCATCCGGCTTGCGGCCTGTCCATCTGTCAGCAGCAGGGATACCTCTGTGCTCATTCGTTCTGGTGTGGCCTCCTGCTGAATCAATTCCGGCATAATGCTTCGGCCCGCAACGATATTTACCAGCCCGATCCATGGAATTCTGATCAGCCAGCGCGCCAAGCGGTAGGTCAGCCATGACGTGCGATAGACCAGAACCATCGGCGTCCCGACGACGGCAGCCTGCAGCGTCGCCGTCCCGGATGCCACCAACAGCACATCGGAGGCCGCCATAACTTCGCTGGCCTGATCCTGAACCATCCGCACCTTGACGCTCGCCCCGGCCGACAGCGCGTTCAGCCGTTCTCCTGTAATCGACGGAGCCTGCGCGACAAGAAACTGCGCACCCGGATGTTGTCGGGCGATGAGTTCGGCGGCGTGCAACATCGCAGGGAAAAGCGCGCGCACCTCGCTCTCGCGGCTGCCCGGCAGGAGCCCCACCACCGGGGCCGACGACTCCAGCCCGAACCGCTTGCGCAACTCGTCCCGATCGTACGACGGCGCCACTTCATCCAGCAGCGGATGCCCGGCAAAGGTGCACGGCACGCCGGCACGCCGGTACAATTCTTCTTCGAAGGGCAGGATGACAATCGCATGATCGACACGCCGTTGCATCCACCGCATGCGCCTGGGCCGCCATGCCCAGATCTGCGGTGTGATGTAGTAGATCACGCGGCGCCCGACACGTTTCGCAATCCGGGCAAAATGAAAGTTGAGACCGGGATTGTCGATCAGCACCACGGCATCAAAGGATTCGGTTTTAAGCAGGCGCCGGACCGTCCGCACCCGCTTCCAGAGAATACGCAGCGCAGCCGGGCCGATCAGTCCCATGATATCCAGATGACCGATGTCCGGCACCAGTTCCACGCCAGCGGCCCGCATCCTGGCTCCGCCGACGCCGAGGATGGACACGCCTGGATCCAGGGCTTGTAGTGCCCGAGCCAAATTGGCGCCGTGCACATCCCCTGAGGCTTCACCGGTCACAATGAAAATCCGTGGCATGGGCCTCCGCGGGGTTCATCCTACGCCGTCTGCGCACGTCGTCGATTCGCCTCAATCTCCTCGAGCACCAGATAGGCCAGCGAAAGCGCCGCTTCACCGTCCTGACCGGATACGACCGGCGGCGTGCCGGTCCGCACGGCATGCAGAAACGACTCCAACTCAAGCATTAACGGTTCCTCGTCCCCGCCTTGAATCTGCTCGGGCGCCTGCGTCCCGGCAGAATACCGGAGGACGGTGGCCCGTCGGGACTGATAATCCAGCGAGACACAGGCGTCGCGCTGCACCACCGTCAACTCCCTGGCACGGGCCGCCGCGACGCGGCTGGCCGTCAGCGCAGCCACGCAGCCGCTGGCGAACGTGACCCAGGCGTGTGCCACATCCACCTTCGCCGACACGACCGGAGCCCCGACCGCGCGGACATCCGTAACCGTCCCGGGGTGAAACGACAGCACCATGTCCAGATCGTGGATCATCACGTCCAGCACGACATCGACATCGGTGCTCCGGCCCGTGAAGGGACTGGTCCGGCGGCATTCGATCAACAGCGGCTCGCGAATCGAAGACCGCGCTTTGAGTATCACCGGATTGAACCGCTCGATGTGGCCGATCTGCAGGACGACCTTTCGCGTGCGGGCCAGCGCGATCAGCTCCTGCGCCTCCGCGAGGGTCACCGTGATCGGCTTCTCCACCAGCACGTGGACCCCGGCCTCGAGACATTGTTTGGCCACGGCATGATGCGCTGACGTCGGCGCGGCGATGCTGACAGCCTCCACCTGTCTCAGCAACACACCAACATCGTCGTAGACGGCGGTGCCGACCCGCTCGGCAATCTCTTTCGCTCGCCGCGCATCGGCATCCACAATCCCGACCAGTGCCGAGCCGGGCAGGCTCGCATAGAGACGCGCATGGTGCTGCCCGAGATGTCCGACGCCGATCACGCCGGTGCGCAGCGGCTTCACGGCACCCACCCGTCGGCCAGGCCGACGACGGCAATCCCCGCCCGCTCCGCCTGATGGATCATCTCCTGGCGATCGAGCAGCACGCTCCTGCCTGCCTCGACCGCCAGAGCCGTCGCCTTGACTGCAGCCATGACTTGAATTGTTTTCGGCCCGATCGCCGGCAGGTCGAACCGCAGGTCCTGTTGCGGCTTGCAACGCTTGACGACCACCGCGCCCTCGCCGGCCAGTTCGCCGCCTCTCCGGATGGCCTGATCTGTTCCCTCGACTGCCTCGACCGCGACAATGACGCGGTCTTTCACGACCACGCACTGGCCGACGTCAAGCCGCCCGATCTCATGCGCGACGTCCCACCCATACCGGATATCGTCCCATTCTTTCTTGGTCGGACGACGCTTGGTGAGCGGACTCTCTTCGACCAAAATGCCGTTGAGCCCGAATGTGGATTCCCGAATCCGGATGCCTTCCCGTTCCAATTCGGCCGCAAACTCGCGAAGAATGGCATCGTCTTTAAAGGCCCGGAGCCGGCCGGCAATCGACAACGTCCGAAGATCAGGGCGTACCGTCGTAAAGACATGCGTTTTCTTGATCCCGCCCAGCATCACGGCCTGCTGAACGCCATCTTCCTTGAAAGCTTTGATCAGCTTGTTGAGCTGCCCGATTTTGATCCAATGAATGCGTTCGACGTGCCGTTCCAATTCGGGCTCGGTTTCCCCGATGTGGGCCACGGCCGAGACGGCATAACCCAGCCGGCGGGCGTTTTCGGCAAAGATGATCGGGAAGCGGCCGTTGCCCGCGATCAATCCGATTCGCTGGCCGTTCCGTTGACCGGATTCCGATGCCGCCGGACGTTCGTATGATTTCCCGGTCACGTGTTACTCCTCGTCCTCCTGATCACGCCCGATGGATTTGCAGACGCCGCGCTTCGTTCCTTCCATGAACGCCAGCACCGTCAAGACGTCGTCGCTCTCCTTGAACTCCTCTTTGGCCAATCTCACGGCCTCGGCCACACGATGCCCCGACCGGAACAGCACTTCATACGCCCGCTTCAGCGTGGCAATGCGTTCGTGGGAAAAGCCGTGCCGCCGCAAACCAACCGAATTCAGCCCGTACAGTCGCGCCCGGTAACCGCCGGCCGCCCGCATGAACGGCGGCACATCCTGCCCGACCGCGGAGCATCCGCCGATCATGACGTAGGCTCCGATCCGCACGTACTGGTGGATGCCGGCGAGCCCGCCAAGAATCGCGTGATCGCCGACGGTGATGTGTCCCGCAAGCGTCGCCGCATTGGCCATGATGATGTGGTTGCCGAGGCGGCAATCGTGCGCCACGTGGGTGTAGGCCATGAGAAAATTCTGGTTGCCTATCGTCGTCAGGCCGCCGCCCTGCACGGTGGCGCGATTGACCGTCACATACTCCCGAAAAATATTGTCGTGGCCGATGATGACCTTCGTCGGCTCGCCCTTGTATTGAAGATGCTGGGGCGGCGTGCCGATCGACGCGTAGGGGTAAAACTGGCAGCGCTCGCCGACCTCCGTCCAGCCGTCCATGTAGACGTGCGCCATCAAGCGTGTCCCGCGTCCGATTCTCACGTGTTCGCCGACGACCGAGTAGGGACCTATTTCCACGTCATCGGCCAGCTCGGCTTTGGGATGGACCACCGCGGTTGGATGAATCTGCACGGCGCCTCCTACCGATTTTCCCCGGCCACGGCTTTTTCTTCCGTCACCATGGCCGTCAGTTCAGCCTCGCACACGAGCTCGTCCCCGACATAGGCCTTGCCTTGCATCTTCCAGAACGGCGGGCGTTTTTTGAGGACTTCGATCTCGAACCGGAGTTGATCGCCCGGTACGACGGGCTTTCTGAATTTGGCGCTCTCGACGCCGGTCAGATAGACCACCGGCCGGCTGGTGGCCGTAAAAGACTTGAACGCCAGCACGCCGCCGGTCTGCGCCAGCGCCTCCAAAATCAACACGCCCGGCATGATCGGCCGCTCGGGGAAATGCCCCTGGAAGAACGGTTCATTGATCGTGACGTTTTTAATGCCGACGATCCGCCGGTTCTCCTCCATTTCGGTAATGCGATCCACGAGCAGAAACGGATACCGATGGGGAAGCGTGGCACGGATCGCCCCAATATCTAAACCTGCCATGAGCCTGCGTCTCCTTTGCGTCCGGTCTGAATGGTTATTTATTCCGCCGGTCGAATTCTTTGATCACCTGTTCCGTCAGGTTGACCGACGCATGGGCATAGAGCACGATTTGAATCGTGGCGGCCCCGCCTTCGTCGATCACGGCCGTGAACCCGCCCTTTTCCGCGACGGCCTGGACCGCCTCATCGATTTTCTTCATAAACTCGTCCGCGACTTCCTTTTCTTTCTGCTGGATCTCACGGTTGAAATCCTGAATCCGCCGCTGGTAATTTTCAAACTTGGCTCTAAATTGCTCCTGCTTCTCATTTTTCGCCGCTTCGCTCAGACCGCTTTCCTGCGACTTCAGCGTATCCTCGAGCTTCTTGAGTTCCTC
>DASQGO010000096.1:0-2767 GCA_035632555.1 Nitrospiraceae bacterium
GCTGTTTTTCGTGCTGGTCCGGAAGTTGTCGCGGCGCGAGCCCAGGTCTGCGCAGGAGGGAGCATGACGAGAAGCCTCGTGCTCCCGGCCCTGTTCTTCTGCCTGGCTTCCTGCTCCTTGGGGCCGGATTACAACCGTCCACCCATTCCCACTGCGGACTCGTTCCGCATGGCGGCGGCGAAAGAGACGACCTCCATCGCCAACCTCTCCTGGTGGGAATTGCTCCGCGACGACGAGCTGCAGAACCTGGTCCGGATCTCGCTGGACGAGAACAAGGATCTGCAACGTGCGGTCGCCAGCGTCGAAGAGTTTCAGGCCCGCGCGCAGATCGCCAAAATGGACTTCGCTCCTCAACTGAGCGTGAGCGGAAACGCGCCGGCGTTCGGTCGGAAAGCGACGTTCTTCGCCCCCGGTTTTCCGAACCCGTTCAACTATTACACGCAGGGCAACCTGTCATGGGAATTGGACGTCTGGGGACGCATCCGACGGTCGAACGAGGCGGCCCGCGGCGATTTGTTGGCCAAGGAAGAGAGCCGGCGGGCAGTCATCTTGCAATTGGTCAGCGGCGTGGCCGAGGCCTATTTCGATCTTCTCCAATTCGACATGCAGCTCGATATCGCCCGACGCACACTGCGGTCATGGGAAGAGTCCGTTCGGATCGCCCAGGCCCGCTTGAAACAGGGCCTGACGTCCAAGCTGGACTCTGACCAATTCGAGGCGGAGCGGGCCAATGCCGCCGCGCGCGCGGCCGAGCTGGAACGGCAGATGGTTCAAAAGGAAAATCAGATCAGCGTGCTGCTGGGGCGCAATCCGCACCAGATTCCGCGAGGAAAATCGCTCACGGAGCAGGTGATGCCGCCGGATGTGCCGCCCGGCCTGCCGTCCGATCTGTTGCAGCGCCGCCCTGATATCATCCAGGCTGAACAGGAGTTGGGAGCTGCCACCGCCCGCATCGGCGTGGCCAAAGCGGAGCGGTTTCCGAAAATCAGCATTACGGGCATTCTGGGCGTGGCGAGCCCGCAACTGTCTCAATTGGTGAGAAATCAGACATCCTTCGGCGAAGTCGGCCCCGGCTTTGCCGGCCCGCTCTTCAATGCGCAGGCGCTCGGATTTCAGCAGAAGGCGGTGGAGGCGCAGGCGAAGCAGGCCGTGGCCCACTATGAACAGACGATTTTGGTGGCATTCAGAGAAGTGGACGACGCGCTTGTGGCGGTCAGGACGGCGCGCGACCAGCGCCAGGCTCAGGTGCAACAGGTGGAGGCCCTGCGGTCGGCATTGAATCTCGCCAACCTGCGGTACAAGGGCGGACTGGCGAATTATCTCGATGTGCTCATCGCGCAGCGGAATCTTTTCGAGGCCGAACTGGCCCTCACCGGCACACATCGGCTTCACTTGGTCTCGATCGTCCAGCTCTACAAGGCGCTGGGCGGCGGCTGGCCTCCAGCCGGCAGCCGGACCGAGAAAACGGCCGGTCAGACCTCCAAAGACAATCGGTAAGAACCGGAGGCACAAGCATGCGTCTATGGATCGGAATCCTGCTGCTCGTCGGCCTGCTGGCCGGACCGGCGCCCGGCGCTCAGGCGGCAGAGCGTGGTGATTCTGAGCGAGGCCGCGCCATCTTCAACGGCAAGGGCATCTGCTATTACTGCCACGGGACAGACGGCCGCCCGGATCAGCGGCCCAGACTGTCTGAGGAAACCACGAAGGTCATCACGCGCCTGGCGCCGAACCCGCCCGACCTGCGTAAGTCGAAGCAGTTGAGATTGAAGAACGACCACGAGCGATTTCGCGCGATCCGCGAGGGGCATCCGGGTACCGGCATGCTGCCCGACACGGCTCTGACGGACCAGGAGATCACGGACGCCGTGGCTTATCTCGCCACGTTGCGCGGAAAATAACATCGAGAAGGGGAGGACGTATGGCATCGCTCAAAGGAAAAGTCGCAATCGTAACCGGGGCTTCAAACGGGATCGGGCGTGGAATTGCCGAGCGGCTGGCGCAGGACGGTGCGACGGTCGTAGTGAACTACGCGAAAAGCGCCGACAAGGCGAAACAGGTGGTCACCGGGATCGAAGCAAAAGGAGGCAGGGCCGTGGCCATGCAGGCGGACATGAGCAGGACTGCCGAGGCGCGCCGGCTGGTCAAGGACACAGTCAAGCAGTTCGGCCGCTTGGATATTCTGGTCAACAACGCGGGCGAATTCCTGCCCAAGCCGATGGCGGATACGACGGAAGAGGAGTTCGAGCGCGTCTTCGCGCTCAATGCCAAGGGCCCCTACTTTGCCATGCAGGAGGCGTCCAGGACCATCGCGGAGGGCGGCCGGATCGTGAACATATCCACGGACGGCACGCATCTGGGGTTTTCCGGCGCCACGGTTTACCTTGGCAGCAAGGGTGCGCTCGAACAATTCACCAAAGGACTCGCCCACGAGCTGGCCCCCAAGGGCATCACCGTCAACACCGTGTCGCCGGGGTTTACCGAGACGGACATGATGAAGGAACCGTTCCGCGCAGTCGGCATTCAGATGTCGCCCCTGAAGCGGATCGGGCTGCCGAAGGATATCGCGGACGTCGTGGCCTTTGTGGTCAGCGAAGAGGCCCGGTGGCTGACCGGGCAAAATCTTCATGCCGGCGGCGGAGTCGTCATGTAAGGGACCGCAATGGCGAACGTTGAAAAACGGCTGTCGACGAACGTGGCGGGCAGCTTCTACGTCGACTCCACCTGCATCAACTGCGACACCTGCCGGCAGTTGGCGCCGAAGAGTTTT
>DASQGO010000097.1:0-8220 GCA_035632555.1 Nitrospiraceae bacterium
TCAGTCACGACAGACGGAACATTACTGATCAGGACCTAATTTCCGATATGCGCCGGGTTGCTCATACCTATCCCAATTCTCGCTTTACACAGACTGTTTATCGGCAGCATGGCAAATACAGTTTCAAGACAATAATTAATCGTTTTGGAACCTGGAACGCTGGAGTAGCGGCTGCCGATCTTGAAATTGTCCAAAAGAAGAATATTTCTGAGCGCGAACTCTTTGAGGCGTTGAGTGAGCTTTGGATTCGGCTTGGCAGACAGCCGAAATACACAGAACTTTCCAAGCCGTTGTTTCCGTATTCGGCAAAGCCCTATGAGCAGCGCTTCGGATCTTGGCGCAAAGCACTCGAAGCCTTCGTGGCGTATGCCAACTCAGAAGAACTTGAAGATCTGCCTGCGCACCATGAATCAAAGCATGCGTCTCCACTTCGCACACCCCGCTCGGTCAATCTCCGACTGAGATTCAAGGTTCTCGAGCGGGATCACTTCCGCTGCCGCGCGTGTGGCGCATCTCCGGCGCTAAAGCCTGGTACACAATTTGAGATTGATCACATAATTCCCTGGTCAAAAGGTGGTGAGACGTGCTTAGACAATCTTCAGGCGCTGTGCCTTTCTTGTAACCAAGGAAAGAGCAATATCTGATTGGGAGATAAGACGGGCACCAAAATTTGTAGGGTGAGCGCTATTGGCGTAGCCTGTTGAACGTGGCGAAGCGTTAAAGGCGACGGGCTTGTGAAGCGGCCTGTCGCCTTTCGTTTTATAAAGGGGATGGCGCGTCTGAAGCGACTTTACCGAAGAAGCGGGGCACCCACCGAGGTTTTAGCGGGCAGGAAAGCTGGAACTGACCAAGGCACCGCGATCGTGAGATCGCGGCCGCGGGAATTCCAGAAGGCTTCCGCACGCTAAAGCCCGGAAGGGTCGCTACGGGAGGCATGGAAGCGAAACGGCGCGACTTCCCCGTTCGCCCTTCGTCAGCCGTCAATCTTCTGCTAGGGCTTCTCAGTGGAGGACTGCTCGGACGGCGCTTTGTGCTTGAGCGCGCGGCCCTTGTCGGGTGTCGGATCAGTGATCAGTCCGTAGGTCTGCCGTCCTTCGTGGTTCCCCGGCAGGTACTCGGTGATCGGCATGCCGTCCTCCCGCACGAACAGCAGGCAGTGGCAGTATTTGTAGATCTGCATCTCGTCGCAGGCGCAGATCCAGCGGCGCAGCTTCGCTTCTTCCTTCTTGTCCTTATAAAAGTTGCACGGACAGAGCGGCTTGCCCAATTCGTCCACGTGCGCGGCCAGGCCCTTCACGACCGCTTCGGTCACGGCCTGATTGGGATGCATGGTCGTGCCGCTCTTCTCGGCGAAGCCTTTCACGTATTTCCACATCTTGTCGAGGCTTTCTTTGCGCGGCTCGGCCATGTCGTTTCCCGGTTATGCTTTGGCGCTGCTCTGGGTGCCTAGAAAGACCCGGAGCCGCTCGCGTTGCGAGGCCTGGATGTCGACGAATTCCAGGCCGAAGGTATCCGTCTTGTCCCACCGCACAAGACCCCGCTCGATTTTGAGCGGCCGCGGGTAGTCGGGGAGGAACAGCTCGGCTTTCAGAGTGGCGCCCACGTCCGGGACGGTCTGGCACTGGATTTTACATCCCGTCTTGGACAGGTCGTTGACAAGTCCCTCGCCCTCCAGGGCGCCGCCCGAAAAAAAGACCCGGCAGCTCAGCTTGAGGCGGGTTGCGATGCGGGGTTTCTGGGGAGGATGCTGCTGCAGTTCCTGCATCAGTTCCTGCCCCTCGCTTTTCGAGAGCCATCCCTTGCGCGCCAGCAGGCTCAGCAGGGCGGCGGCTTCCATTCTGTAGGAGGTCACCATCGCCTTGAGCGAGGTGAGGTCTCGTGGATCGATCAGTTCAGCCATGGGTCACCCTCATGTATGAATAATGATGACTGTCTAGCTTCTCCAGCGGAGCGTCACCGGCCCCTGGAGCGGGTGCTCGAAATGTCCGCCGTTTTGTTGCGCGGCGAGGTGCGCCGCTTTCAGCTTGAAGTACCATTTGGCCGGCGTGTCCGCGTCGTCCAGCAACATCATGGGCGGCGCATGGCGCAGGCCGATGGCCTGGCGTTCCATCGCGTCCTTGTCCTGATTCAGAAACATGCGGGCGAAAGGACGGAGGAACAGGCTGACCGGCAGCCAGCGCAGGAAATTCCACGCGGCACAGAAATCGATCCGGCACCGATCGTCGGTGATCGGGGTGACGGTCGCGCGCGAGGAGAACCAGTAGCGGCCCGCCCGCACGAGTTCGTGTCGCAGGTTGGGGAGAATGAAATCGATCGTGGTCGTGAGCTCGCCGCCCGCCAGCCCCAGCAGTTTGTAGGGTGCGCTGTTTCGTGAAGGCGTGTGGGCCTGCATGCGGAACCCCCGGGGGATCGGCTCGAAGGTTTTGGCTTTTTCATGGATGCTCGCGCGGTGGCGCCACCAGACGCTCTGATGAACGAACGGTCCGTGGGCCGGATCCATCAGGCCGACAATGCCGTTATCGATGGTGCAGGCGAGCGTGGTTGAAATGTGAAACAGCGTGTACCGGTCCGAGAAGACGGGCAGCGCCGGGACATCGGGCAGGGTGGCCGGCAGGCCCTTCGCATCGGGCAGATACACCCATACATACCCGTCCTGGTCGCGGGCCGGGTAACTCTCCACGCTGATCTTCTCCGGCGACATCGGCGAGCTCTCGATGAGCGAGGGAATGGCGCGGCAGCGACCGTCCATGCCGAACTGCCAGCCGTGATAGCCGCACTCCACACGCTCGCCGTCGAAACAGCCGAAGGAGAGCGGCATCGCGCGGTGCGGGCAGACATCGCGCAACGCGGCTGCGCGGCCCTGCCGGTCACGGCAGACGAGCAGCGGGCGCCCCAGCAGCATCTGGGCCTTCATGCGCCCCGCCGGGACTTCCGTCGATCGCAGCGCCGGATACCAGAAGCCCAGCAGCGGGGCGCCTGGCGCGGTTTTCGTCGCGGCATCCATCAGGACCGATAGTTTACAAGCGTCGGGACCTCCTTTACAATCCGCACGTTCGCCAATCATGGAGAAATGCATAGTGGAGCAGAGCATGCACGGGCAACTGGCGGCGCGCTTGGCCCAGGGACTGGGGGAGGCCGCAGCGTTTCAGCTCGCTGATGAGATGGAACGCGCAGGCCGCGCCGCCGAGGTGCTGACGCTCTTGGATGAATTGCGCGCCGTATCGGTCAAGGCGGCGGCGGGTGCTGCCGAAGCGCTGCCGGAGCTGCAGCGGCGGAGCGGCCTGTCCGATGTCGTCGCGTGGCTTGATCTGGGCGTCGCGCTCGGCGGGTCCTCCGGCGCGGCGGCGTTGCGATATTTCAAGGACAGCCCGCTGGTGCTGGGGCTGTTGGATCCGGCGATGCGCGGGGTTGCATTGTCGCTGGCGCTGGAACTGGCCGAGGACGATCCGAACGTCGCGCTGGAATTTTTCCGCCGCACGCCGGAGCTGCTGACGGTGCTGCCGGCATCCGATCTCCGTGCCTGGGCCGAAGCCTGCGCCGAATTGGCACGGGTGGAGTATGTGCTGGGGATCGAGTTTGTCCGCCAGGTGCCGGCCGTGGCGCAGGCGTTGCCGTTCGAGCTGATCCGTCCGTGGATCCGGTTCGGCATGAAACTCGTCACGCAGAACAGCCTGGGCAAGACGGATTACGTCGGCACGCTGGAGTTTTTCCGCACGAGTCCGGCGATTCTGGGCGACGTGGCCGGCCCGGTGCGCGCGGGCGTGGTCGATGTCGGCTCCATCGTGGCCGACCGGTCGCCCCAGCTCGCGATCGACTTTCTGGCCGAGTCGCCCGCGCTGCTACGGCGCCTGCCGTCCGTCGAATGGCAATTAAAAGTGATCCGCTATGCTCCGTTGGTGGCCGAGCGCGATGCGGAGGCCGCCGTCAACTACATGCGCCGGTGTCCGGAGATCATCGCGCTGCTGGGCGAGACGCCCGACACACCGGCCAAGTTCGAACAGTGGTTCAAGGGCGGGATGGAGGTGCTGGAATTCAGTATTGACGGGGGTCGGGCGTACTTTGCATTGGCCACGCAGAAGGCGCTGGCCTCGGTCGAGCAGGCGATGAGCGGCGTGCCGCTCCGCCAGATCGCGCGATCCTTGAAATTGTTTGCGCAGGGCCTCTGCGGCACGGACGTGGCGATCCAGTCGCTACCCGAGACGCTGGAGCCGGGCAAGGAACCGCCGCGCGCGACAGTCAGCACCGATGGCCGGGCCATTTTTCTGCCATCGCTGCTGCGCCGCTATCCGACACGCGAGGAAAATATCCGTCTCTATACGGTGATGGCCGCCCATGAAGCGGGCCATCTGGAATTCGGAACCTACGATCTGTCGCTCGGCACGCTGGGCGACGTGATCGCAGCGGTCCGTGATCGCTACGGACGTGCAGGGCAAAGCCATCCGCGCACGTTGCAGGACGTGTTTTCGCTGTATCCGCAGCCCGGCGTGATCCGCGATCTCTGGACGGTATTGGAAGACGCGCGGGTGGAACATCGGCTCCGGCACGAGTATCCGGGCTTGAAGGCCGACCTGGCCCGGCAGGCGCAGGACGCCATCCGGACGCACACACTGACGCAGGGCATGACAGTCCGCGAAATCGTCATTGATGCGCTGTTGCTGCTCTCCACCGCCGAGCCCGGCACATTTAAGATCCCCGACTCGATTGCGGGCGTCGTTGATCGGGCCTGGGCGCAATGCCGTGAAATTTTGAAACCGGCCGCCACGGCGGCCGATGTCGTGCAGGTCGCGGACCGGGTCTATGTCCTGCTGGACGAACTGCTGACGCCCGTGACGATGCGGCAGCAGCCCGACGATCCGAAACAGGAACGGGAAACGGATCTCGGTGTCGGTCCGACCGCTTCCGAAACGCAGACGGATCAGTACAAGCCGGTTACCAACTGGGTCTATCGCGGCGCGATGAACCCGGACATCATCGGGACGAAACAGGGTGACGTCGGCGAATCGGGACTCTCTCCGATGCCGGTGGGCACCGAAGGGTCGGGGATCACGGCGCCGAAGGTATCCGGCGGCACGCAGGAAGGGACAAGGCCGGCTCCAACCGCGTCGGGAGTGGGAGTGGCCGATCCGCGGCGCGGCTCCGGCATGACGCCGAATTCGGCAGCGGATCAATTGTTGAGCGTCGGTGACGACAGGCGTGGCGCGCATGCCGCCGCGCCGCCGTCCGAGCGGGTTTTTCTCTACGACGAGTGGGATGGCCTAATCCAGGATTACCGTTCACGCTGGTGCCGTGTCGTTGAACAGACGGCGGCGGAGACCACGGCGGACTTTGCCGAACTCACGCTGGCCGCTCACGGGCCGGCCGTGCGCCTGCTGCGCCGCTATTTCGAGAGCATCCGCCCGCCCGGGCTGCGGCGCGTGCACGGGCAAAGCGACGGAGAAGAACTCGATCTCGACGCGCTGATCCGCCGCGCAGCCGATCATAAGGCGGGGGTGGAATCGTCCGACCGCATGTACATTCGGCGCGAAAAACGCGAGCGGGACGTGGCGGTGGCGTTCCTGGTGGATTTGAGCGGTTCGACCAGCCGACAACTGGAGACGGGCAGCCGGCGGGTGATCGATGTCGAGAAGGAAGGGCTGGTGCTGCTCTGCGAGGCGCTGGAGGCTGTCGGCGATCAATATGCCTTGTATGGCTATTCGGGCCGGGGTCGGTCGCAGGTGGATTTCGTCGTGATGAAGGAATTCGAGGAACGCGACCGGAACCTGCCGGCCCGCCGCATCGGGGCCGTGACGCCGCTGCACCAGAACCGGGATGGTGCCGCGATCCGCCACGCGACGGCCAAGCTGCTGGCGCGTGATGCCCGGATCAAGCTGCTGGTGCTATTGAGCGACGGCAAACCTCTGGACGACGGGTATGCGGACGAGTATGCACTGGAGGACACGAAGCGGGCGCTGCGCGAGGCGCGCATGGCCGGCGTGGATCCTTTTTGCATCACGGTGGACCGGAACGCCGACGAGTATCTGAAACGCATGTACGGCGACGTGAACTTCCTGGTTATCGACCGGGTCGCGGCCCTGCCGGAGCGACTGCCGCGGGTGTACCAACGCCTCACCACGTGAGGCATTGCGTAGGTGTATGACGACCAAACAGATCGTTCCCCCATGGCTCTATAAATTGTTCACCGGCCACCAGTATCCCTACGTGCGGCGGCTGGCGAAGTTTGCCAAGCCGGTGGTGCCGGGCGAGGATCGCAGCGAGCCAACCAAGGACGAGATCGATGTGAAGTTCCGGGAGGTGTTTCCCCGCTGCTGGGTGAAGATTCTGCAGGAAGTGAAAGAGGGAATGATTGTCACGTTCCACGAGTTGGGGCAGTATGAGGCGGGCGCGTACCAGGAGTTGATCGATACGCCGGAGGATTTTCTGGCGAAGACGTACGGGAAGAAAAAAATCAAAGTGAATTTCTACGACGGCGAGAATTTCGTGTGCACGATCAATTTCAAGGTGGCCGGCTGGACTGGGCATGAAGAGGGACACTGAGATGGGACGGCTCAAAGTAACGGTGGTCGGGGCGGGCAATGTCGGCGGCACGGCGGCGCAGCGGCTGGCCGAGAAAAATAGCTACGATGTGGTGCTGGTGGACATTGCGCCGGGCCTGCCCCAGGGCAAGGCTCTGGACATGACGCAGGCCGGACCGGTCTGCGGATTTGATTCGCGGGTGATCGGCACCAACGGCTATGACGAAACGGCCGGATCTTCCGTCGCGATCATCACGTCCGGCATTCCTCGCAAGCCGGGTATGAGCCGGGACGAGTTGCTGGCGACCAATGCGAAGATCGTCACCGCCGTCGTCAAGGAACTGGTCAAGCGCTCACCGGACATCATTCTGATATTGGTGACGAATCCGCTGGATGCGATGACCTATGTGGCCCACAAAGTCAGCGGCCTGCCCAAGCAGCGGGTGATGGGCATGGCGGGCGTGCTGGATTCCGCGCGGTTCCGCTCGTTCATTGCGGCCGAGCTGAACGTGCCGGCGGCGGATGTGCAGGCGATGGTGCTGGGCGGGCACGGCGACACCATGGTGCCACTGCTCAAGCGCACGACAGTCAAGGGACGTCCGATCACGGAGCTGTTGCCGAAGGACAAGTTGAACGCGCTGGTGAAGCGCACCCAGGATGGCGGCGCCGAGATCGTCAATCTGCTGAAGACCGGCAGCGCCTTCTACGCGCCTTCTGCGGCGGCCGTGGACATGGTGGAGGCGATTCTCAAGGACCAAAAGCGTGTGCTGCCCTGCGCGGTCAAATGCGACGGAGAGTACGGCATCGACGGCCTGTTCGTCGGTGTCCCGGCAAAGCTGGGCCGCAAAGGAGTCGAAGGGATCGAGCAGTACGAACTCTCGCCGGACGAAAAAACCGCGCTGGCGGCGTCCGCACGGGCGGTCAAGGAACTCTGCGACGCGGTGGATCGGCTGCTGGCGTGACCCATGCTTGACTTTCCGTCGAAGCGTACGGTACAGACTGCGCCAGCAGTGTATCCTCATCGAAAGGGGCTCCGATGAAATTTCTTGAAAATCCCAATCAGACGATGGTCGTCGGGTTCGGGTTGACGGCTGCACTGGTGGCCGGATGGATCGCGGTGACGGGAGTCGCTCCGGCTTCGGATTCATGGGTCGAAACCGCGTTCCGGTGGGTCCACTATCTCGCCGGCATCACCTGGATCGGCCTCCTGTATTTCTTCAACCTGATCAACGCGGGATTCATGAAGAGTCTGGACGCCGGCCAGAAGGGCGTGGTGGTTCCACGACTCATGCCGTCGGCGCTGGCGTGGTTCAGGCACGGTGCGACGGTAACCGTGCTTGCGGGCATCGGGTTGATCGCGATCCTCCACCCTTCGCTGTCCGGGACCGGCGATAAAGCGGCCTGGATCGGCGGCGCGCTGGGCCTCATCATGATGGGCAACGTGCACGGCATCATCTGGCCCTGCCAGAAGAAGATTATCGCGATGACCGCGGAATCGGCCGCCTCCGGCAAGCCGACGCCACCTGAGATGGCCGACCTGGCGAAGAAGGCGCTCTATGCCTCGAGGATCAACTTCATGCTCTCGATCCCGATGCTGTTCTTCATGGGCGCGGCGAGCCACCTGAAGTAAACGTTACTCGACCGTAGCTTGGAATGCAGACGCTGGCCCCGCCGATCCGATCGGCGGGGCCAGCGTGTTTTCAGGCGT
>DASQGO010000098.1:0-3697 GCA_035632555.1 Nitrospiraceae bacterium
TTCACCCGGTAAAGGGCGAGGACGTGGTCGGTGTCGTGCTCCGCCTCGAGATCGAGGAGCAGCGGGGGAAAGCCGTTGGCGCGCAACGCCGCGGCCGCGAAAATCGCGCCTTCCAGGCAGTGCGCGGTATTTTCTCGCAGCACCCGCCGCGGCGACCAGGCAGTGTCGGCCAGATGGTATGGCATGTCATCGAGAAAACGCTGGATGCCGTAGGGATCTTTAAGACTGCGCAGCTTGCGCAGTTCGGCGGGGGTAAAGCTGTCGGTCGCTGGCGGTTTGTACATCCTCGATGGAGTTTAGCTGATGAAAGCCCGAACAGAGTTAACCACGGAGGACACTGAGGACACGGAGTAAGGCGATCCTGCCTGCGCTTTAGAAGATGGAATGAAATGGAGGCCTGGCACGCACGAGGTCATTGACAATCTCTATTAGCGCCAAAGCTGCACCAGGAACTCGTGTCCTCGGTGTCCTCCGTGGTTTTCTCGATTCGGCACACGGAGGACACGGCGTCAGAAATAGGGTGCTCGAGCAAACAACTCCGCCAGTTCAGCCGGCCGATCGATCAGCACGTCCGGGCCGGCGTCGTGCAGGGTATGCGGAGCGAAGCCGTAGGTCACGCCGCAGGTCCACGTCCCGGCATTGCGGCCGGTCAGGATGTCCACCCCGGAGTCGCCCACGATCATGGCTTTCTGCGGCACAGTCCCCATTTCCCGCAGGATGGCCTGCGCCCCCTCGGGATCGGGCTTCTTGGTGGGAAAGCTGTTGCCCCCGTAAATTCGCGAGAAAAATCCGCCCAGGCCCAGCGCTTCGACAATGGCTCGGGAAGGATGCACCGGCTTATTGGTGAGCACGGCCATTTTGCGCGGCCAGCCGTTGTGGTTCTGGAGCGTCGCCAGCGCCTCCACGATCCCGTCGTACAGGTGGGTGTGGTCCAGCTTGTGTTCGCGATAGTACGAAAGGAAGTAATCCAGGCCGGAGCGGACCAGTTTCTCGTCGCCGGCTTCGCTGCCCAGGGCCCGGCCGATCAGCGCGGGTGCTCCATCGCCCACGTAGCTGGCAATCACGTCGTCAGGCAGTTCCGGCCGCTTCATGTGCCGCAGCGTGGCATTGACCGAGTGCACCAGGTCCAGGCGGGAATCGATCAGCGTACCGTCAAGGTCGAAGATCAGCAGCTGGATTGTGCGCGCATCGAACGGGCGATTGAATTTGATCATGCCGTTGCGTTTACCGCCGAGAGCGCCGAGAGTGCCGAGAAAACCTTTTCCTGGTTCACCCCGCGGTCTCCGCGTCCTCGGCGGTTGATGTTCGAACTATTCAGTATATTCGGAACTCCAACTCAGGATTTACAATGCAAAGGGTTCCTGTACACTCGCATCTAAGGCAACCGGATGGCCACTACAAAGACTGAACCTAAATCGGCCGCTTTATCCGAACGCGAGCTCAAGAAAGCCGGCAAGAACTACGAAGGCCTCTCCCGCGAACAACTGATCGAAGCCTACCGCCACATGTACACCTCCCGCCGGGTGGACGACCGGGAGATCATGCTCAAACGCCAGCAGAAGATCTTCTTCCAGATCTCCGGTGCCGGGCATGAAGCGGTGGGCGTGGCCGCGGCCCTGGCCCTGAAGGCCGGCTACGACTGGTTTTATCCTTATTATCGCGACCGTGCGCTCTGCCTGGCGCTGGGCGCATCCGCCTACGACATGCTGTTGCAGGCCGTGGGTTCGGGCGACGATCCCAGCTCTGGCGGACGGCAAATGCCGTCCCACTGGAGCCTGCCCGAGCTCAATATCGTCACGGGCTCCTCGCCTACCGGAACCCAGATTCTGCAGGCCGTAGGCTGTGCCGAAGTCGGCCGCTATTACGCCGCTCATCCCGATGCCGCGCACAAGGCCGACGGCGACTACCGCCAGTTCAAAGACGTCAAATTCCACGGCGACGAGATTACCTACGTTTCCCTGGGCGAAGGCACGACCAGCGAGGGCGAATTTTGGGAAGCGTTGAACACCGCCGCCAATTTTCGCCTTCCGCTGATTTTCGTGGTCGAGGACAACGAATACGCCATCTCGGTGCCGGTCGAAGTGCAGACTGCGGGCGGCAACATTTCGCGCCTGGTCAGCGGCTTTCCCAACTTCCACTTCGAGGAAGTGGACGGAACCGATCCCATCGCCAGCTACGCTGCCTTCGTGCGCGCGGTGGCGCATAGCCGCGCCGGACGTGGCCCTTCTTTTGTCCATGCCCACGTAATCCGTCCCTACTCCCACTCGCTTTCTGACGACGAAAAACTCTACCGGCCCGATTTCGAGCGGCAGCGCGATGCCCAGCGCGATCCCATCACCCGCATGCAAATGTTTCTCATCCGGGAAGGAATTCTCGACGAGAAAGGCATCAACCGGCTGGAAAAGCAGGTGGACGACGACCTGCAAATTGCGGTCGACCGGGCCTTGCAGGCGCCTCCGCCCCGGGCCGATTCGGTGCTGCGCTACGTGTATTCCCCGGACCTCGATCCGACGTCGCCCGCCTTCGACACCCAGCCGCTTCCGGCCAAGCCGGAAGGAGCGCACGCCGACGCCAAAAAGGCTGCGCCCAAGACCATGGCCGATCTGATCACGGCCACGCTGCGTGACGAGATGCGCCGCGACGAACGCATCGTGATCTTCGGGGAAGATGTCGCCGACTGCAGCCGCGAAGAGTATCTCAAGCAGAAACTGGTCAAAGGCAAGGGCGGCGTTTTCAAGCTGACCGCGGGACTACAGGTCGAGTTCGGTTCCGACCGGGTGTTTAATTCCTCTATCGCGGAGGCCAACATCGTGGGTCGCGCCACCGGTATGGCCGAACGGGGACTGAAGCCGGTGGTCGAAGTCCAGTTTTTCGATTACATCTGGCCCGCCATGATGCAGCTGCGCAGCGAGCTGCCCCTGATCCGCTGGCGCTCTTACAACACCTTTTCCGCGCCTTGCGTCATTCGCGTGGCCATCGGCGGCTACCTGACTGGCGGCGCCATTTATCACTCCCAGTGCGGCGAAAGCGTGTTCACTCACATTCCCGGACTGCGGGTGGTGTTTCCCTCGAACGCGCTGGACGCCGCCGGCCTGCTGCGCACCGCGATCCGCTGCGACGATCCCGTCCTTTTCCTCGAACACAAGCGCCTCTATCGCGAAACCTACGGCCGCGCGCCCTATCCGGGCCCGGATTACATGGTGCCGTTCGGCAAAGCCAAGGTAGTGCAGGAGGGAACCGACCTTACCGTGATTACCTACGGCGCAGTCGTTCCCCGAGCCTTGCAGGCGGTTCAGAAGCTGGAGCGCGAGCACGGTGTCAAAGCCGAACTCATCGACTTGCGCAGCCTGAATCCCTTCGACTGGGAAACCATTGCCGCCTCCGTGCAAAAGACCAACCGGGCGCTGGTGGCTTACGAAGACACTTTGAGCTGGGGCTATGGGGCGGAGATCGCGGCCCGTATCGCTGATCAGATGTTCGCGCATCTGGACGCGCCGGTACGCCGCGTGGCCGCCATGGACGTCTTTGTGGCGTATCACCCCGACCTGGAAAATGCCATCCTTCCCCAGACCGCAGATCTGTTCCAGGCCATGAAAGAGCTGTCGGAATATTAGAAACAGCACTTAGCGATTAGCCCTTAGCCGAGGCGTAGCGCCGGCGTCCCGCCGCCTGTCGCGAGGGCATCCTGCCCTCGCCC
>DASQGO010000099.1:0-2936 GCA_035632555.1 Nitrospiraceae bacterium
GCGGTTGACCGGGAAAACCCCGGAAGCCATTCGGCAGCAAAGAATCGCCGGCGCGCCGGCCGGCACCACCGGCGGAGTCACCTACAAGCGCGTAGACACCTGCGCCGCAGAATTTGAAGCCCAGACGCCCTATCTCTATTCGACCTACGAACGGACCTGCGAGGCGCGGCCGACGGACCAGAAGAAAGTGGTCATTCTCGGAGGCGGGCCGAACCGTATCGGGCAGGGCATCGAGTTCGACTACTGCTGCGTCCATGCCGCCTTTGCACTCCGCGAGGAAGGTGTGGAGACCATCATGGTCAACTGCAACCCGGAAACCGTCAGCACTGATTACGACACATCTGACCGGCTGTATTTCGAACCCCTGACGGAAGAGGACGTCCGCAACATCGTGGACCGAGAGCAGCCGATCGGCGTCATCGTGCAATTCGGCGGACAGACTCCCCTGAAACTCGCTATCCCGCTGGAGCGGGCCGGGATCAAAATTCTCGGCACCAGCCCGGACGCAATTGACCGTGCGGAAGACCGTGAGCGGTTTCGCGAGCTGCTGAACAAGTTAAATCTCCGGCAACCGGCCAGCGGTACCGCCCGTTCCATTTCTGAAGCGGTCCGTATCGCCGCCGAGGTCAGCTACCCCGTCATGGTCCGGCCGTCCTACGTGCTGGGAGGGCGCGCCATGCGGATCGTGTACGACGAAGCTGGGCTCATGCACTACATGGCAACGGCCGTGAAGGCGTCGCCGGAACATCCGGTCCTCGTGGATAAATACCTTGAAGACGCCATTGAAATTGACGTGGACGCCATCTCGGACGGACATCGCGTCATCGTGGCGGGCATCATGGAGCATATCGAAGAGGCGGGCGTGCATTCGGGCGACTCGGCCTGTTCACTCCCGCCCTATACGCTCGATACAACCGTGGTGGACCAGATCCGCCAGCAAACGGTTGCGCTGGCGTTGGAGCTGGGTGTGATCGGATTGATGAACGTCCAGTTCGCCGTGCGCGACGGCGACATCTACGTGCTCGAAGTCAATCCGCGCGGCTCACGCACAGTGCCATTCGTCAGTAAAGCGATCGGTGTGCCGCTGGCCAAACTGGCCATGAAGGTCATGATCGGTAGAACGCTGGAGCAGCTCGGCTTCACGGCAACGCCGGCACCAGTCCACATCTCGGTAAAGGAGGCGGTCTTTCCGTTCACCAAGTTTGCCGGGGTAGATGTCCTGCTCGGTCCGGAGATGAAATCGACAGGAGAAGTCATGGGCATAGACACCGATTTCGGTTGGGCCTTCGCCAAATCCCAAATGGCAGCCGGAGTGTCGCTGCCGCGAGGCGGTACGGCCCTCATCAGCGTGAAAGATCAGGATAAGCCCGCCGCGCTCGACGTCGCCAGAAAACTCCGGCAGCTCGGGTTCCGGATCGAAGCCACGCGCGGCACTGCGGCCTACTTGAATGAACACGGGGTCAACAGCGACATGGTCAATAAGGTTACGGAGGGCCGTCCGCATCTCGTCGATCACATTAAAAACGGGGAGATCAGCCTGGTCATCAACACGGTCTGGGGGCAGGCCTCGCAGGCCGACTCGGCTTCGATCAGGCGGGAAGCGCTGCAGCGCGGTGTGCCATACTGCACAACCATGCCGGGCGCCAGGGCGGCTGCCATGGCCGTTGACGCCATGCTGAAAAAAGGGCTGACGATCAAGTCCCTGCAGGAATATCACCACCGGTAATTAGCTGGAGGCCGAATGCCGACACCGATCACGAAGAAAGGCTATGAAACGCTCAAAGCCGAGCTGGACCGCCTCAAGAAGTTCGAACGTGCAAAAGTCATCGAGGCTATTGCCGAGGCCCGCTCGCACGGCGACTTGAGCGAAAACGCCGAATATGACGCCGCGAAGGAACGCCAGGGCTTTATCGAATCCCGAATCAAGGAATTGGAAAGCAAGCTCGCCGACGCAAGGATCATCGACACAGCGGGCCGGACAAGCGATACCGTCGTCTTCGGCGCCACCGTGCTGCTCGTTGAATTGGAAGCCAAGCAGAAAAAACGATATACGCTGGTCGGCCAGGACGAAGCGGATCTGAAGGACGGCAAAATCTCGATTCAATCCCCGGTCGGCAAGGCCCTGATCGGCAAGCGCGTCGGCGATCAGGTCGCCGTCACCACTCCCGTAAAAATCGTCGAATACGAAGTCATTGAGATTCGTTTCGACGTTCTCTGAGATGCCCGCCGCCATTTCCGTCATCACGCTGCTGACTGATTTTGGAGATCGTGACTACTTTGTCGCCAGCATGAAGGGGGTGATCCTTGGGATCAACCCGCAAGCCAGGGTCGTGGATCTCTCGCACGACGTCGCGCCGCACCAGGTCGAAGATGCGGCCTACCTGCTGAAGGCGGCCTACAAATATTTTCCGGACGGCGCGGTGCACGTCGCGGTCGTCGATCCCGGGGTCGGCAGCTTGCGGCGGCCGCTTTTGGTGACGACGTCCCGCCATTTCTTCGTGGCGCCCGACAACGGGCTGCTCAGCTACATCTATCACGAGGAAACCGGTATCGAGGTCCGCCAGATCGAGAACAAGCAATACCGCCTGGATTCGGAAGGCACGACCTTCGACGGACGCGACCTGTTCGCACCCGCCGCCGCCTGGCTCACGAAAGGACAACAGCCGGGCTCCTACGGTAAGCTGATTCAGGATTATGTGCGGTTGCCGCTGGCTGAGCCGGCATGGCGGGGGAGCTCGCTCTGCGGCACGATCGTGTACGTCGACCAATTTGGAAACCTGATTTCGAACCTCACGCCGTTTCACGTGAAGGACGTGCAGGGCAGAACCAGGCGCTCCGACGTCTCCATCCGGATCGGCGGGGTCACGATCAACGGTCTCGTGCGCAGCTACAGCCAGGGCGACGCGCTCGCCGCCCACGCGTTGATCAACAGCAAC
>DASQGO010000100.1:0-23999 GCA_035632555.1 Nitrospiraceae bacterium
CGGCATGGCTGAAGTCATCAAATACGGCGTGATTGCCGACGAAACGTTCTTTGCCTATCTCGAGCAGCACATGGACCGTCTGCTGAAGCTGGAGGCGGAGCCGGTTGACCACGTCATTGCCCGGTCGTGTGAAATCAAAGCGTCGGTCGTGGCGCAGGATGAACGGGAATCAGATCTTCGGCGCATCCTTAATTATGGGCATACGATCGGGCACGCGCTGGAATCGCTCGGCGGTTATCGGAAGCTGATTCATGGCGAGGCGGTCGCCATCGGTATGGTGCAGGAGGCGGATCTGGCCCGGCATCTCGGCCGGTGCGCGCCGGATGTCGTGGAGCGCCAGCGCGCGCTGGTGCGGCGGACCGGTCTGCCGGACGCGTTGCCCGAGACGACTTTCGCCAGGCTCTGGGCGGCGATGCAGCACGACAAAAAAGTGGTGCAGGGGTGTGTGCATTGTGTGTTACCGAGACGGATCGGGCAGGTCGTCATTCAGCCGCTCGAGCGGGAAGCCTGCCGGCAGTGGTTTGGCCAGCAGCAACAGCACGGCAAACCATTGCGGCCGCGCAGGCGGACGTCCGGCCGGACCTCGCATATGGGACACAGGCGTCATGGCCCAGGCATCTAAACGCAATTCCAGACCTCGCCAGCTCGACCAAGCCTTGCGGGAAAAATCCCGCGAAGTGGACGTGCTGCATCGGATTACAGACTCCATCAGCAGCACGCTGGATTTGGAGTCGGTCCTCAAGCACATCGTGGACGTCGTGGTCGAGGTGACCAAGGCCGACGCCTGCCTGCTGTATTTGCTCTCCGATAGTCGCGAGGAGCTCATTCTGCGGGCCTCGAAAAATCCGCATCCCAAGCTGATCGGCCGCATCACGATCGGGCTTGGTGAGGGTATCACCGGCTGGGTGGCGCGGGAACGGACGCGGGTGGTGATTCCCAGCAATGCGAGCGACGATCCTCGGTTCAAATTCTTTCACAATCTTCCGGAGGACCGCTATCAGGCCTTTGTGTCCGTGCCGATCATGGCCAAGAACGAAGTGGTCGGCGTTATCAACGTCCAGCACAAGCGGCCGCGGCGCTACCGTCCCGACGAACTGGCGTTGCTCTCGACGATCGCCAGCCAGGTCGGGGGAGCCATCGAGAATGCCAGGCTGTACGCCGAAACCATGCGCAAGGCCAGGCAAATCGACACGCTCTCGCAGGTGTCGGAAACCGTCACGTCCAACCGCCTAATCGACGACATTCTTCAACTGATCGTGACGATGACCGCGCAGATGATGAATTCAAAGATCTGTTCGATCATGCTGCTGGACCAGCCGACGGGGGAATTGCGCATCGTGGCCACCCAAAGCCTGAGCGAACAGTACCGGTTGAAGCCCAGCTTGAAAGTCGGTCAAAGCGTCAGCGGGCGGGCGGTTCAGGAGCGCCGCTCGATCATCGTCCCGGACGTTACGCGTGAACGGGACTACATGTATCCGGACATCGCCCGCAAGGAGGGCCTCAGTTCGCTCCTGTCCGTCCCCATGCTGGTTCGCGACAAGGCCGTCGGGGTCATCAATAGTTACACGTCGGTGCCCCATGCCTTCACGGGGGAAGAGGTCAAGCTGATGCAGGCCATTGCCAACCAGGCGGCCATCGCGATCGAGCACACGACGTTGTTGGAGAAGTCGTTCGAGATGCAGGAGGCCCTGGCCGTTCGGAAGCTGGTCGAGCAGGCCAAGGGATATCTGATGCGCTCGAAGAAGCTGTCGGAGGAAGAAGCGTTCCGCCTGATCCAACGTCAGAGCATGGACATGCGGAAGTCCATGCGGGAAATCGCCGAAGCGATCCTGCTTGCCGGTCAAATTGAAGGGCGCGCCGGCTAAAAGAAAGTTGACAGCCTTGGAACACGGATGGTATATCCTCCTTACTAATTGTTGAGTTGGAGACAATGAAGTCTCCCGAAGTCGGGCCACAGATGCTGCTCGGCTTGAATGTGGACAAGGACGTCCTCGGTCCCCTGCGGGATTGAGGGCGTTTTTTTTTACCTATGAGGCCATTTCGAATCGCCATGGTCCAGATGAACCCGACGGTCGGGGACATGGAGGGGAATGTCCGCCGAATGACCGCGTGGCTGCGCCAGGCAAAGAAGGCCGGGGCGGACCTCGTCGCGTTTCCCGAGCTGGCTATCACCGGCTATCCGCCGGAAGACCTGCTGCTGAAGCCGAAGTTTCTTATCGAGAACCGGCGGGCGATCCGGGAAATTGTCCGTCAGAGCCGCGGCCTGGCGGTGGTCGTCGGCTGTGTGGGCGAAAGCGCCATGTCAGAACCCAAGACAGGGCAGCCGATGGTCGTGTCGGCCGGCCGGCACGAAATATCCAACGCGGCCGCGGTAATCGCGGGAGGTCGATTGGTGACGACCTATGCCAAGCACTATCTCCCGAATTACGGCGTGTTTGATGAAAGCCGGTATTTCCATCCGGGGAGAAGAATTCCTGTGGTGGTGCTCGGAGGCGTCGCGGTCGGCGTGAACATCTGCGAAGACATCTGGTTCCCGGAAGGGCCGACACGAGTCCAGGCGGCTGCCGGCGCCGAGATCATTGTGAACATCAATGCCTCGCCGTTTCATGTCGGGAAAAGCCGCCTGCGTGAACAGATGCTGGCGACACGTGCCAGGGAAAACGGCGTCATCGTGACCTACACCAACATGGTTGGCGGCCAGGACGAACTGGTGTTTGACGGCAACAGCCTGATCCTCGATCAGGCGGGCGACGTGGTGCTGCGCGGCAGCGCGTTCGAAGAGGATCTGCTTGTGGCGGACTTGAATGTCGCGGCGGTGGCGCGTGGCCGGCTGGCGCAGGGACGGAAGAAGTGGGGAAGCGGCCGGACGCGGGCGGCGGTCGATCGCATCGTGATCTCAGAGTCGCCGCGTGCAACGAAGAGGCCCCGGCTCGTGCCGGACGGTGTGGTTCCGCTTGCGCCGATGGAGGAGGCCTACCGCGCGCTGGTGACGGGCGTCCGCGACTACGTCACCAAAAACGGATTCACGCGGGTGGTCATTGGCTTGAGCGGTGGGATCGACTCAGCCTTGACAGCGGTCATCGCCGTAGATGCCCTGGGGGCCTCCAATGTGCTGGGGCTGTTCATGCCGTCGCCCTATACCTCACGGGAAAGCCGCGAGGATGTGACTGAGCTGGCATCGCG
Source organism: Nitrospiraceae bacterium (assembly GCA_035632555.1). GTDB lineage: Bacteria > Nitrospirota > Nitrospiria > Nitrospirales > Nitrospiraceae > 2-02-FULL-62-14. The sequence continues at coordinate 3,184 of DASQGO010000100.1, forward strand.
CTTGCGCATCGAGGTCAAGACCATCCCGATTCACGAGACGTTCAAGGCCTATGTGCGGTCGCTAGCGGGCCCGTTTTCCGGCCGCAAGGCCGACATTACCGAGGAGAATCTCCAGTCGAGGATTCGCGGCAATCTGCTCATGGCCTTCTCCAACAAGTTTGGCCATCTGGTCCTGACCACCGGCAACAAGAGCGAAATGAGCGTGGGGTATGCCACGCTGTATGGAGATATGGCGGGCGGATTTGCGGTCATCAAGGACGTGCCCAAGACGATGGTCTACGAACTGGCGCGCCTGCGCAACCGGCGGGATCGCGGCGAGGCGATCCCGAAGCGTATCTTCGACCGGCCGCCGACGGCGGAGTTGAAGCCGGATCAGAAGGACGAGGATACGCTGCCGCCCTACGCGATTCTCGACCCGATCCTGAAAGCCTATGTGGAAGAGGATCGCGCGCCGGAAGAAATCGTCGAAATGGGGTTCGATCGCCAGACCGTGGCGCAGGTCATCACCATGGTGGATCGGAGCGAGTATAAACGCCGTCAGGCGCCGGTCGGCATCAAGATCACGCACCGGGCCTTCGGCAAGGATCGCCGGATGCCGATCACAAACCGGTACCGGAACATCTGACCTGAGGAGGCCGCATCGTGAGCGCTATGACATGGGGGAGAATCAAGCGGCTGGCGTTGGCAGCCGGTCTGTTCCTCTGGAGCACTGTGGCCTGGGCGCAAGAGGCGGCGCCGGCTGGTGCAGGTCGCATTGACAGCGGGGACACGGCCTGGATGTTGGCTGCGTCAGCTCTGGTGACGGCGATGATCGTGCCCGGGCTCGCGCTGTTCTATGGCGGAATGGTGCGCAGTAAGAATGTCCTAGGTACGATGATGCACAGTTTTCTGATCCTGTGCGTGGTCAGCGTGGTTTGGGTTCTCTGGGGATATAGCCTGGTGTTTGCTCCGGACAAGGGCGGAGTCATCGGTGGGCTGGACTGGGCTCTGCTCAGCGGTGTCGGGGCGGCGCCTCATCAGACCTATGCTCCGACCGTGCCGCACGTGGCCTTCATGTTGTTCCAGCTGCTGTTCGCGGCCTTTACGCCGGCGTTGATAGTCGGCGCGTTCGCGGAGCGGATCCGGTTCAGCGCGCTCGTGGGCTTTACCGTCGCTTGGTCCCTGTTTGTGTATGCACCCTTGGCACACTGGATGTGGGGCGGAGGCTGGTTGAGCAAGTTGGGCGCGGTGGATTTTGCGGGCGGCACAGTCGTGCATCTCAGTTCCGGCGCCTCGGCCCTGGCCTGCGCGTTGGTCCTGGGTCGTCGCCGGGGGTGGCGCACGGACTACATGGCTCCGCACAATCTTCCCTTCGTGCTCATGGGGACGGGATTGCTGTGGTTCGGCTGGTTCGGATTTAACGGTGGGAGCGCAAGGGGCGCCAACGGAGTGGCAGCCGGCGCGGTCGCCGCCACGCATCTCGCCGCGGCCGCGGCGGCCCTGACGTGGATGGCGGTCGAGTGGACCCATCGGGGAAAACCGACGGTATTGGGTGTTGCCAGCGGTGCCGTGGCGGGCATGGCCTCCGTCACCGCCGGAGCAGGGTTCATCGGACCCGTTTCTGCGGCGTTCTTGGGCGCCACTGCCGGTGCGCTGGCATACCTGGCCATTGTATGGAAGGGGAAGTTTGGCTATGATGACACGCTCGATGTCGTGGGATTGCACGGCGTAGGTGGTTTCGTCGGCATGCTCGGCGTGGGTTTGGTGGCTTCCACCGCCGTCAATCCTGCCGGTCCGAACGGCCTGCTGTTCGGCAATCCCGGGCAGTTGGGGATGCAAATGGTGGCGGCCGGCGTCGCCGTGGTCTTTGCGTTCGTCGGCACCTATCTTATTCTGAAAATGCTCGACGGCATGATCAAGCTGCGCGTGTCGCCGGAAGAAGAAGCCACGGGGCTGGATCTCAGCCAGCACAACGAACGTGCGTATTCCTAGGACGCGACGGACCTCAGAGGGAGATTCGTATGAAACTTATTGAAGCGATCATCAAGCCGTTCAAACTGGATGAGGTCAAGGACGCGCTGCTGGAAATCGGCGTGCAGGGGATGACCGTCACCGAAGTCAAGGGATTCGGACGGCAGAAGGGGCACAAGGAAACCTACCGCGGCACGGAGTACACGATCGAATTCGTGCCAAAGGTCAAAATCGAGGTGGCGGTGGCGGATGCCCAGGTGCCGAAGGTGTTGGAAACCATCACCCGCGCAGCCAAGACCGGCAGCATCGGGGACGGGAAAATCTTCGTGCGGGATTTGAGCTCGGCGGTTCGTATCCGGACAGGGGAGGCGGGAGACAGCGCGCTGTAAGGAATATGCGGGACACCGTGGAGACACAGGGTTCGGCTCTGGCCGAGCGTCGCGAGATGATCTCTCAGCGCCTCCTCGACGGGGCATCCGGCGCCGAGGCGATGGATGCGCTGACCGAACTGGTCGATGGCTTGATCATCGGACGGTACCGGAACGGTCTGCGGCAGTTGGGCGAGGCGGCGGAGGTCACGGCGAGCCAGGCCTGCTGCCTGGTTGCGCTGGGGGGCTATGGCCGTCGCGAACTGGCGCCGCACTCGGACATCGATCTCATGGTGCTGTTCAAGGCCGACGCCAAGGAGATGATTCCGGATCTGGTCAAGACCGTGCTGCATCCCCTCTGGGACGCCGGGTTCCAGGTCGGCCACAGCGTCCGGACGATTCAGGAATGCCTGGATCTGGCGGCGGAGGATTTGACGATCCGCACCTCGATGATGGAGGCCAGGTTTCTGGCCGGCAGCGCGTCGCTCTTTCAGGAGTTTCACGACCGCTATGCCCGGCGGATCGTCGGCAAGGGCGTGGACCGGTTTATCGATCAAAAGCTTGAAGAGCGCCGACGCGAGTATGAAAAATTCGGCGCGACGGTGTATTTGCTCGAACCCAACGTGAAAAAGAGCCAGGGCGGCCTGCGTGATTTGCACGTACTGCAGTGGATCGGGATGGCCCGGTACCATGCGGCGACGATTCGCGAATTGGCGGACCGCGGCATTCTGTCCCGGCAGGACTACCGTGCCCTGACCGAAGCCCGGGAGTTTCTGTGGCGGGTGCGGGCCTTGATGCACGTGCACGCAGGATCGGCGCAGGAAATTCTCACGTTTGACGAGCAGGTCTGGCTCGCGCAGCGGTTCGGGTATCAGGATCGCCCGCATCTGCTGGCGGTCGAACAGTTCATGCAGGTCTATTACCGGCATACGATGGGGCTGCACGAGCGGATGATGCGGTTTGTCAAACGGTGCCGGACGGTCTCGCTCTGGAGCCGGCTGGCGCGGCTGCTGCCGGCTCCGCGCCTCGAGCGGCACTTTGTGGCGCAGGGAAACGTGCTCACGGTCCCCGTCGAGGAGCGCACACGCGTCCTCGACAACCCGGCGCTGCTGCTGGCGCTGTTCGATGCGGCGCGCGCGCGCGGGTTGGAGATCGACCCGGCGCTGATCGACGACATCCATCGGCATGTCGAGACTTTGCCGGGGAGCGCGTTCGATTCGACGGATGTCAGCGCCAGGTTTGTCAAAATTCTGGCCGGTCCACGGACGGCCCGTACGCTGGATGCCATGCACCGTGCGCATCTGCTGGAGCGGCTGATTCCCGCCTTTGCCACCGTGCGCGGGCTGATGCAGTTCAATCAGTATCACAAGTACACGGTGGATGAACACAGTCTCCTGGCCGTGGCCAAGGCGGAAGCCTTCGAGCATGAATCGGGCATGATCGGCCAGGTCTATCGGGAAATCCCCCGCAAGGACCTGCTGCACCTGGCGGTTCTGCTGCATGATCTGGGCAAGGGAAGGGAAGAGGATCATAGCGAGGTGGGGAAGCGCCTCGCGGAGGAGGCGGCCGTCCGCTTGGGGTTCAACGAGCAGGACACCCGAACGCTGGTGTTCCTTGTCCATAAGCATTTGCTCATGGCGCATACGGCGTTTCGGCGCGACCCGTACGACGGCAACGTGCTGCTGACGTTTGCGCGCGAGGTCGGGACGCCGGCGGTCCTGAGAAAATTCCTGGTGCTGACAGCGGCCGACATTGCAGCCGTCGGACCTGGAGTCCTGACGAAATGGAAGGAATCCCTGCTGATCGAGCTGTATGCGCGGACCATGCCGGAGGTATCGGGTGAAAAGGATGCGTTGTGGGGCGCCGACCGGATCGTTCAATTGGTCCGCGAGGTGGCCGCGCGCATGCCGGAGCAGCCGGATGAAGCCTGGGTGCGGGCGCAACTGGGAAAATTCCCCGTGCGGTATCTGCATGGAACGACGCCGGACCGCATCGCCGGGCACCTGGCGGCCATCCGACGGCTCTCGGCCCGTGACGTGCGGGTGGAGTCGGCGTTCAATGAGGCGCTGGGGACCTGCGACTACGCGGTCATTACGCGAAACGACGTCATCCCGGGAATTTTCTACAAGATCTCCGGCGTGCTAGCAGCGATGGGGCTGCATATTCTCGATGCGCAGATCGTCACGCGCCATGATGACGTGATCGTGGATACGTTTCAGGTGAGCGATCCGGATTATGCCGGCGTCCCGCCCGTCGAGCGGCGGGAGGATGTCGGGCGGGCCATCCGGAGCGTACTGCTCGGCAAGGAAATCGTCGAGCAACTCATGGGGCGTTATCGCAGGCTGGACCATCAGCGGCGGCTTCCGGCCGGCCGGCAATCGACGGACGTCCAGGTGGACAATGAGACTTCCGATCGCGCCACGATCATCGATGTGTTCGCGGAAGACCGGCAGGGCTTGCTCTACATCATTACGCGCGCCATCTTTACGCTTGGGTTGTCCGTGCAGGCGGCGCGCATTTCGACGCGGCTGGATCAAGTTGCGGACGTGTTTTATGTCACGGATTTGAAAGGGGGGAAAGTGACCGATCCGGTCCGGCTGGAGGCGATCCGGGCGACGATCAAAGGCGAAATTGACCGGTTTGTAGCGGGACAACTGAGAGTAGACACGGGGACTGTGCCCGGTGTTTCATTATCAACATCATAGGGTAGTGGCGTGAAAGGAGGATGTGGATGACTCCGCGTGAAGTACTCGAATATGCAAAAAAGAACAGGGTGCAGGTCGTCGATCTGAAATTCGTGGATTTACCCGGGACGTGGCAGCATTTCACGATTCCGATCGAGGAACTCAACGAGGGCACGTTCAAGGACGGCTCGGGCCTGGACGGCTCGTCCATCCGCGGATGGAAGGCCATCAATAACAGCGACATGCTGGTGGTGCCGGATCCGGACACCGCGTGCATGGATCCCTTTACGGCGGTGCCGACGCTCAGCCTGGTCGGCAATGTCATGGATCCCATCACACGCGAAATCTACGAGCGCGACCCGCGGTTTATCGCGCAGAAGGCGGAAAAACATCTCAAGAGCACGAAGATCGGCGATATCTCCTACTGGGGGCCTGAAGCCGAATTCTTTATCTTTGATCATGCGCGCTTCGATCAAACCAGCCACAGCGGCTACTATTTCCTCGATTCGGAAGAGGGCGTGTGGAATGCCGGCCAGGACGGCGTGAATCTTGGCAACAAGATCCGGCACAAGGAAGGCTACTTCCCCGTGCCTCCGATCGATACGCAGCAGGACATCCGTAGCGAGATGATACTGGAAATGCAAAAAGTCGGCATTCCGGTGGAGAAGCACCACCACGAGGTGGCGACGGCCGGTCAGGCCGAAATCGACCTGCGGTTCGATTCGTTGGTCAGCATGGCCGACAAAATGATGATGTACAAGTATATCGTCAAAAACGTGGCCCGGCGGCATCACAAGACGGTGACGTTCATGCCGAAGCCGCTGTTCGGTGACAATGGATCCGGCATGCACACGCACCAGAGCATCTGGAAGGACGGCAAGCCGCTCTTCGCCGGCAAGGAATACGCCGGCATGTCGCAGATGTGCCTGCATTACATCGGCGGCATCCTGAAGCACGCTCCAGCCCTGGCGGCGATCACGAATCCGACGGTCAATTCGTACAAGCGATTGACGCCGGGATTCGAAGCACCGGTGATGCTGGCGTATTCGAGTCGGAACCGTTCGGCCGGCATCCGGATTCCGATGTATTCGCCCAGTCCGAAGGCGAAGCGGATTGAAGTCCGGTTCCCGGATCCATCCACCAATCCCTATCTGGCTTTTGCTGCCATGCTGATGGCCGGATTGGACGGAATCGAGAACAAGATCGATCCGGGAGAACCGATGGAGAAGGACCTCTACGATCTGGAAGCGCGCGAAGCAGCCAGGGTTCCGACCATGCCGGGAAGCCTGGATGATGCGCTCCGGAATCTCGAGAAGGACCATCAGTTCCTGCTCAAGGGCGGCGTGTTTTCAGAGGATCTGATCGAAGCTTGGATCGGCTACAAACGGACACGGGAGGTGGATCCGCTTCGGCTCCGTCCGCACCCGTACGAGTTTTTCCTGTACTACGACGTGTAGCGTAAGTGCTCAGCTCAAGGGCTGAGAGAGCACGTACCGACAGGAACAGGAAAGCCTGACAACGTCGTCGGGCTATGAGGACTGGCAAAGGCGCCAGTGTTCTGTCAGGGAAGTCAGCGAAGACTTCCACAGGCAGACGCTGGCGCCTTTGTTTTTACAGGCTGACGGAGCAGGCATGGAGGAATCTATGAGAAAAATAGATGATGAGATCATAGGCCGGTCACAGGACGTTCCGGAGCACCTCGAATCGCCGGATGATTATTTCGACCGCACAGTCAGGCAGGCGGTGACGTCGGCCGTGCTGCGCGCCGCGGGGCCGACACGGCGCCAATTTCTGGCCGGGCTTGGCGCCACGACATTGTCGGCATTGATTGCGGAGACGTTCCCGCTCGGCAGGCTCGCGGCGTTTGCCGCCGATCCGGTCGGCAAGCCGGAGAAGCAGGACGTCAGCATCGGGTTCATTCCGATTACGTGTGGTACGCCGATCATCATGGCGGAGCCGCTGGGATTCTACAAAAAACACGGCTTGAATGCCTCGGTCAAGCGCGCGGCCGGGTGGGCGATGATCCGGGATTGGGCGGTGAATAAGGAAGTCGATGCCTCGCATTTTCTTTCACCGATGCCGCTGGCGTTCACAATGGGCGTGGGATCGGTGCCGACCCCCTTCTACATGCCGGCGGTGGAAAACATCAACGGACAGGCAATCACGCTGCACGTCAAGCACAAGGACGTCAAAACGGCCGCCGACATGAAAGGATTCCGATTCTGCGTGCCGTTCGATTTCTCCATGCACAATTATCTGCTTCGTTATTTTCTGGCCGAAGGCGGTGTCCATCCGGACAAGGACGTGCAGATTCGTATCGTGCCGCCGGCGGAGATGGTGGCGAATCTCAAAGCCGGAAACGTGGACGGCTATCTGGGGCCGGACCCGTTCAACCAGCGCGCGGTCTATGAGAATGCCGGTTTTATTTTCAAGCTCTCGAAGGACATTTGGGATCGCCATCCCTGCTGCGCATTTGTTGTCACCAAGGAGTTCGCGACCCGATATCCCAATACGTTCGGAGCCATGTGGCGGGCAATCGTGGACGCCACGCACTATGCGTCCGACCCTGCGCACCGGAAGGAAATTGCCGCTGCTATCGCGCCGGCCAATTATATGAATCAGCCGGTCACGGTTTTGGAGCAGGTGCTGACCGGGACCTACGCCGATGGGCTGGGAAATATCAAAAAAGAGCCGAACCGGATCGATTTCGATCCTTATCCCTGGCATTCCATGGCCATCTGGATCCTGACCCAGATGAAGCGCTGGGGACATGTGAAGGGGGATATCAATTATCAGTTGGTGGCTGAGCAGGTATATCTGGCGGCGGGTTGCGACCGCGTGGCGAAAGAGCTGGGTTATCCGGCCCACAACGCGACAACCATGAAGCACACGATCATGGGGAGGGCGTTCGATCCGAGCCAGCCGGAGGCCTATGTGAAGAGCTTCAAAATTCACAGCATGGCGTAGAGGAAGGACCCATGTCGGAACAATCCAAGAGCAGCCCCTGGATGATTTCGTGCTTTCTGCTGGCGGTCTTTCTGCTGACCTGGCACCTGTTCACGTTGCGGGCGACCTTCGATGCGAAGGGTTTGACTGAGGACCAACTGCAGATGATGGAATTCAACGGCGACATCGTCCGGACCACGGAAGGGGGCTATGCCTGGAATCCGGAAAAGGAAAAGGTGAAAGGTGTGCCCGGCCCGCTGGCGGTGCTGGAGAAGGCCCGTGTCGAGTTGAGCGAAGCCTTCGTCAAGAAAGGGACGAACGACCACGGAATCGGCTACCTGGTGCTCTATACCGTTTCGCGGTTCGCGGCTGGGTTTCTGGCGGCCTCTGTGGTGGCGATCATGCTGGGGATTCTGCTGGGGCTGAACAAGGTGTTGTTCAGAGCGGTGAACCCCTTCATCCAGATTCTCAAGCCGATCTCGCCGCTCGCGTGGATGCCGCTGCTGCTCTATACGGTCAAGGACCCGAAGTGGACGGCGGTGCTGGTCGTGTTCATGGCGGCGCTTTGGCCGACCCTCGCCACGACCGCGTTCGGGGTCAATTCCCTGCGCAAGGACTATCTGCACGTCGCGGCCATTCTGCAGCTGTCGTGGTTCAAGCGGCTGTACAAGGTTATTTTGCCTGGGGCGGCGCCGACCATCGTAAACGGCCTTCGGATTTCATTCGGCAGCGCGCTCGTGGCCGTCGTGCCCGCCGAGATGCTGCTGGGCGAGCTGGGCGTGGGCTATCTGAGCTGGATCGAGTGGAACAATCTGGATATTTCCGGAGTGATTTTTGCCATTCTCGTGGTGGGGACGGTCGGGGTCATTCTGGACTCGGGATTCAATAAGCTAGCTGGTTTGGTCACGTATCAGGAGTGACTGATGGCCTTTTTGCAGATTGATCATATGACGAAGTTTTTTCCGAGCCATTCGGGCGGGGACCCCGTCTGCATCTTCAAGGACGTGACGATCAAGATTGAGAAGGGCGAGTTCGTCACCACGATCGGCCATTCAGGCTGCGGGAAGAGCACGCTCCTCAATATCATCGCCGGACTCGAATCGCCTTCCGAGGGAGGCGTGATTTTGAACGGGCGAGAAGCGGCCGGGCCTGGGCTGGACCGGATGATGGTCTTCCAGAATTTTGCTTTGATGCCTTGGATGACGGTTTTTGACAATATCCGGGTGGCGGTACGGGCGGCCTATCCGGACTGGACCAGGGAACAGGTGGCGGTGCACGTGCAGAAATACATCACGTTGGGCGGGCTCAAAGGCGCCGAGGCCAAACGGCCGACAGCGCGGTCGGGCGGCATGAAACAACGGGTCGGATTGGCCAGAGCCTTCGCGATCGAGCCGAAAGTCCTGCTGTTGGACGAGCCGTTTGCGCAGATCGATGCGCTCACGCGAGGGGTGATCCAGGAGGAATTGATTCAGATGTGGAACACATCCAGAAACACGGTGTTCATGGTGACACACGATGTGGATGAGGCGATCCTGCTTTCCGACAGGATTCTGCTCATGACCAATGGCCCGGGAGCACGCATTGCTGAAAATGTCATGGTGACGATCCCGCGGCCACGAGCGCGCGTCACGATCATCGAGCACCCTCATTACTATAAGATTCGCAACCACATCATTCATTTCCTTGTTGAGCATGCCACGCATGAGGAGGGGGCGGGCATTTCCAACAATGGTTCTGCGAAGAAAGATCCGGTGGTCGTGAATTTCGAACAAGAATCACTGGCGCGGCAATAACCCGAGCTCCGCAGAGGGGCTTTTCACTCATAAGGAGGAGACGATGGAAGGGAAGAAGGCGAAAGATGTGATCAAGGCCAGGCGGTTGGAAAAGAAGGTCACGATTGCCGAAGTGGCCAAGACGGTCGGCAAGAATCCGACATTTGTCTCGGCAGCGCTACGCGGCAACCATCGCCTGACGGCCGAAGAAGCCAAAAAGGTCGGCAAGCTGCTCGATTTGGACAAGGAAACGACTGAATCGCTGAGCAAGTTCCCGGTGCGGACGGATTTCCCCAACACGACGGATCCGTTCAAGTACCGACTGTTGGAGATCATCGGCGTGTACGGCGACGCGCTGCGCGACATGGCCAACGAGATGTTCGGCGACGGAATCATGAGCGCGATCGATTTTACACTTGATATGGAAAAGGTCACCGGCAGCCAGGGCGAAGCCCGCTGCAAAATCACATTGAACGGCAAATGGCTGGAGTACAAAACCTTTTAGTCGGAACTGTGCGGCAACGGAGCGCGCCCGGGTATCGGCACGACGCTCCCACTGTGCGGAGGCACGATGAATCCTGTCATTCCTCAGATTGATCCCGCGGACACGGCTTGGGTGCTGATCGCATCGGTTCTGGTGCTGGTAATGATCGTGCCCGGGCTGGCCCTGTTCTATGGCGGGCTGGTGCGCAGCAAGAACGTGCTCGGCACGATCATGCACAGTTTTGTCATCCTGTGCGTGGTGAGCCTGCTCTGGATCCTGTTCGGCTACAGTCTGGCGTTCGGGCCGGACAAGTGGGGTCTCATCGGCGGACTCGAATGGGCCGGGCTGCGTGATGTCGGGTTGTCTCCGCATCCGGTCTACGGACCAACCATTCCGCACCAGGCCTTTATGATTTTCCAGATGATGTTTGCAGCGATCACGCCAGCCCTGATTACCGGCGCCTTTGCCGAGCGGATGAAGTTCAGTGCCCTGCTATTGTTTTCGGTCCTGTGGGCGGTCGCTATCTACTGTCCGATTGCGCATTGGCTGTGGGGCGGGGGGTGGCTGAATAAGCTTGGTGCGCTGGACTTCGCCGGAGGGGCGGTCGTGCACATCAGCTCCGGGGTCAGTGCGCTGGTCTGTGCCTACGTGCTCGGCAAGCGCCAGGGGTACGGCGCTGAATACATGGCACCCCATAACCTTCCGATGGTGCTCCTGGCGACGGGTCTGTTGTGGACGGGGTGGTTCGGCTTCAATGCAGGCAGCGCGTTGGGAGCCAATGCCATCGCGGTGACGGCCTTTCTCTCCACGCATACGGCTGCTGTGACGGCAGCCCTGGCTTGGATGGCGATCGAATGGGTGCACCGCGGGACGCCGACGGTGCTCGGCATCGCCAGTGGAGCTGTGGCCGGGCTGGCAACCGTCACGCCAGGAGCCGGGTATGTCGGACCCTTTTCAGCGATGGTAATTGGACTGGCGGCCGGCGGGCTGTCCTACGCGGCAATTATGCGCAAGGGGAGGTTCGGCTACGGCGACTCGCTGGATGTTGTCGGCATCCACGGCGTCGGGGGCGTGTTCGGCATTCTGGCCACGGGCGTGCTGGCTTCCAAAGCGGTCAATCCGGACGGAGCCGACGGATTGCTGCACGGCAATGCCGGGTTCTTCGGCGCGCAGATGCTGGCCACGCTGGCTGTGGCGCTGTTTGCCGGCCTCGGAACCTATCTCATTCTGAAGCTCGTGAATCGTCTCGTCGGTTTGCGGATTTCGCCGGAGGAGGAGCGCATGGGATTGGATCTGAGCCAACACAACGAACGGGCCTACTCGTGAACGGAGCAGTCTGATGCTGCGGTCCGATCAAACACTGTGGTTGCTGGTTTCCACCGTGCTGGTGATGTTGACGCTGCCGGGCGTGGCTCTGTTTTACGGCGGGATGGTGCGGAGGAAAAACGTGCTCAACACCATGGGCATGCCGCTGCTGGCGCTCGCTGTCGTCTCGCTGGCATGGCTGTGCTTCGGAGATGCGCTGGCATTCGGCAGGAGTCCGGGGAGTCCGGTGCCGCAACTGGCCTACCAGACGATGGCCGCCGCGCTCGCGCTGGCGTTGGTGACGGGGGCGCTGGTCGAGCGCATGAAGGTGCTGTTCTTTCTCGTCTTCGGGTTTCTATGGACCGCGCTGGTGTATGGACCGCTTGCGCGTTGGCTTTGGGGCGGTGGGTGGCTTGCGAACCTAGGCGCGCTTGATTTTGCGGGCGGTGCGGTCATTCATGTCAGCGCGGGGGTCACCGCGCTGGTGGCGGCGGTCATGATCGGGCCGCGCAAAGGGTATGGACGGGTCGAAATGACGCCGAACCATCTGCCGTTCTCGTTCTGCGGAGCAGGGCTGATGTGGGTCGGCTGGTTCGGATTTGCAGCGGGAGCCGCGCTGGCGCCCATGACCACGGTGACCGGCGCCTTTGTGGCGATCCAGATGTCCGCCGCAGCCGCGGCCTTGACGTGGATGGCGGTCGAATGGCTGCAACGGGACAAACCCACGGCATTGGGAACGGTCAGCGGAGCCGTGGCGGGGCTTGTGGCGATTACTCCAGCGGCCGGCTATGTCAGCCCTTTCTCGGCTGTCGTCATCGGGGTCGGGGCCGGAGGGCTTTGCTACATGGTGGTGAACTACGTGAAGCTCATTCTGGGATATGACGATTCGCTCGATGTGTTCGGCATGCACGGTGTCGGCGGCACATGGGGCATGATCGCGACCGGGCTGTTTGCCTCCACGACCGTCAATCCTGAGGGAAGCGACGGCCTGTTTTATGGCTATCCCTACCAGTTCTTCGCCCAGGTGGTGGCGGTGGTTTTCGTCTGGGCCTTTGCCGGGACAGTGACGTTCCTCCTAGTGAAAGGTCTCGCGCTGTTTGTGCGTCCGCGCGTGGATCCCGACGCCGAGATCGCAGGTCTGGACATTACGGAACACGGGGAGAAAGCCTATTCATGACCCGTCGCACGTCAGGAGGTTTGCATGGCCATCATTCATGATGATGCCGGCCGGCGCCGGTTTCTGAGCCAGGCCGTGATGGGATTCGGGCTTCTGTTTGGAGTCGGCACCCTCGGGCTGCGATTTATTCAGTTTCTGGTTCCGAGCCAGACGCCGAGACGGTCCGAGGCGGTGCTCATCGGGGCGGAATCGCGGATCCAGCCGGGAGAGGCTCTGTCGCTGGATCTCGGCGGGCACAAGATTCTGGTATTGCAGACAGACCATGGTGTCGCGGCCTTTTCCAGGCGCTGCACGGATCTTGGGTGCCTCGTGTCGTGGAGCAGGGAACGTCAGCAGTTTCTCTGCCCCTGCCACAAAGGGGTGTACGACAAAAACGGGACGAACATCGCGGGGCCTCCGCCCCGTCCGCTCGATCGATTCGAGGTGATCAAGCGGGGAGAACAACTGTATGTAAATATCCAGAGCACATGACGCGCAACGTTCAAGTTTAGGGTAGGGAATGGAAACGGTGACATCACAGACGGCGCAGGCTCAGCAGGAACCGGAACGGATGTCCTGGATCGAGTACATCCAGAAGGACTTGCCGGAGCATTTGGACTGGTGGCCCTACACGCTGGGGGCGATTCCTCTCACGCTGTTCGGTCTCTTGGTGGCGACCGGTCTCATGCTGACCTTTTACTACGTGCCCTCGCCGGAGAAGGCCTACGAAAGCGTGGAGCAGATCACGCACGAGGTCTATCTGGGCTGGTTCGTGCGCGGTCTGCATAAGACCTCGGTGGACCTGATGATCCTGTTTTTGCTGTTTCACGTCATCCGGGTATTCATCACCCGCGCCTACCGGACGCCGGGCGAGCTGAAATGGGTGAGCGGGTCGCTGGTGCTGTTTGTAACCTTCGCCATGGGCTTCACTGGCTACTCGCTGGTCTATGACAACGTGTCGTACTGGGGCATGACCGTCGTGACCGATATGCTCGGAAACCTGCCTGTCGTTGGCACGCCGCTCCTGTATCTGTTGCGTGGCGGGCCTGAGGTCTCGGGCCTGACGCTCCTGCGGATCTACGATCTGCACACCAAGCTGCTTCCCGCGCTGTTGGGGGGGCTGGTGGCCGGCCATGTCGTCGTGGTTCGTCTGCTCGGATTTGCAAATGTCGAGGGGAGCCAAGGGTATCATCCCTTCTACCCGGAGCATACGTTGAAAATGGGTGCGATTGCCGTGGCGTTGCTGGTGGTGCTCGTGGATCTGGTCATGATCTTTCCGCCGACGCTGGGACCGCCGGCCAATCCGCAGGAAGTGGCCTCCGACGTCTCGCCACCCTGGTATTTCTCCGCGCCCTACATGTGGATTTCCCTGTTGCCGGGGCCGGTGGCAATCTGGAGTCTGTTGGGCGGAGCCGGACTCTTTCTGGTGTACCCCTTCGTGGACCGTATGTTGTCGGAGCGCGGATGGCCCATGGCGATTGTCAACGCGATCGTCGGCGCGCTGGTCGTCGGCGCGGTGGCCGTATTGATGTATGTGGATACACAGATGTGAGCCCAGCAAACAGGTAAAGGAAATACCATGAACGAAACTGATGGAAAACAGGGCGAAGAGCAAAACGATGCACCGAACGGGAGGTTGAATTTTACCCGTTACATGATCGGCGGGCTGTGCCTGGTATTGTTCTTGGCGTTGACCGCGGTCGGGTATGTTCAGGTGGAGGAGCGGCTCGGAGGCGGGCTTCGGCCGTTCATTTCAGGCGAGAACAAGAAATGCATCGATTGCCACATGGCAAAGGATATCGCGGTCGGCGGGATCAACGATTGGAAGTACAGCCGCCATGCGCCGAAGGGCATCGGGTGCATCGAGTGCCATCGGGCCGAGAAAGGGGAGCCCGATGCCTACGACCATTACGGCTCGATGGTGTCCACGCTGGTCACGCCCAAGGATTGCATGCAGTGCCACGACAAGGAGGCGAAGGAGTTTGCCAAATCCCACCATGCCAAGGGCGCGCAGTTTACCAATTCCCTCGACAATTTCCTCGGGAATGTCGTGGAAGGACCGGAGGTCATCACGACCGGGTGCGCGGGATGCCATGGCAGTGTCGTCAAGGTGATGGAAAACGGGAAACTCCATCCGGCCACCTGGCCGAATTCCGGGATCGGACGGGTGAATCCTGACGGATCGAAGGGAACCTGCGCCGCCTGCCACGCGCGGCACAGCTTCTCCATCGCCCAGGCGCGACAGCCGGAGAGCTGCGGACGCTGCCACATGGGGCCGGACCATCCGCAAATCGAAGCCTATTATGAAAGCAAGCACGGGGTCATGTTCAGCGCGAACAAGGACAAGATGAAGCTGAGCCAGCCGAAGGAACAATGGCATCCGGGGAAGGACTACCTCTTTCCCACCTGTGCCACCTGCCACATGAGCGCGACGGGCACGCAGGAAGTGACGCATGATGTCGGCGATCGGATCAGTTGGACTCTGCGCCCTGTCATCTCGACGCGTCTTGAGAACTACGACGCCCGTCGGAAAGAAATGCGGCAAGTCTGCGCCTCGTGTCACAGCGCCCAGATCGTCGAGCGGTTCTTTGCGTCGATGGATCAAGGCATCAACTTGTACAACGACAAATTCGGCAAGCCGTCCAAGGCGGCCATGGATAAACTGCTCGTGATGAAGAAGATCACGCCGACTCCCTATGATGAGGAGATCGAATGGGTGTTCTATGAACTGTGGCACCATGAGGGCCGGCGAGCCAGGCACGGCCTCTCCAAGATCGCGCCCGATTTTGTCCACTGGCAGGGCTTCTATGAGGGTGCCAAGCATTTCTACACCAAGTTCCTTCCCATGGTGCGTAAGCTGTCGCCGGAAGTGGCGAAGGAGTTGGTCTCGCAGGAGAGCCATAAGTGGGCGGAGAAGGGCATGACCAAGGAAGAGATCGCCAGGATGGTCGAGTTCTACGACAAAGAGATGCAGGGCAAGCGAGGCGGTGAATAAGGCCGCATTTCCGATCACGGTCTGACAGCCCTCTTGTTTCTCGGACGAGCGGTGCGGTACGCTCCACCTGCTTTTTACGATGGAACAATATGCGAAAGGCCGATAACAAGAAACAGGGTAGACGATCCGTCGTGACGCACGACATCGAACGGTTCCGCGAATTGCTGACCCGATTCCAGCCGGTTCTCTCCCGTCGAAAACCAACGGCATCGCTGGAGGATTTTGACGCCGAAGCAGAGGCACTGATTGGAGAGGTATTCGGCGAGACATCCGATCTCCGCGAGGCTTATGAATACGCGACCGTGGGCGAGGCGGCCGCGCTGTTGAATATGCAGGAAGAAGCCCAGGAAGGCGGCGCCCGGGACACCTATCGCGAGAGCCTGCAGCAACGCAAGCAGGCGCTGGAGAGCTGCATCATCACGCTGCAAACGGGCGGGGCCGCCGCCAGGAGTCCGCTCGCCGATGCGTGCGTGGCCGATTACATGTCGCACGACGTGCGCAGCGTGCACAAGGATGCGGCGCTGAAGGAGGCGGGACGCCTGCTCCAAAAATGGAAAGTCGGCTCGCTGCTGGTGGACGACGGGTCGCGCTATCTGGGGATCATTACGGACACGGATTTGAGCCGCAAGGCTGTGGCCAAGGGAATGGATCCCAACACCGCGGCCGTGAAGTCGTGCATGAGCAAGCCGGTGATCTCGATCGAGGACGACGAACCACTGGCGACGGCGATCGCGCTTATGAAGCAGAAGGCGATCCGGCATATCGCCGTGACCGAGGACGGCACGATCATCGGTGTGCTGTCCATGTCCGATATCCTGCGGGCCTATGCCGAACTGGCCGGATTGAATGCGGAAGGGCGGAACGAAGACGATGACTAAACCATCGAGCGAGGGGGGTGGGATGCCGACATTCGTGTGTTTGTTCAATTGGACGGATCAGGGAATCAAAAACGTCAGGGAAACGACCAAGCGGGCCGAGAAATTCAAGGCGGCCATCAAGAAGGCCGGCGGAGCGACCAAGGGGATTTACTGGACGCTCGGCCGCTACGACGGGTTGATCGTGTTTGAAGCTCCGGATGAAGCGTCGGCCACGGCGATCATGCTCAGCGGCGGGACGCTGGGGAGCGTCCGGACGGAAACCCTGCGCGCGTTTGACGCGGCGGAGATGGACAGGATTCTGGAAAAAATGCGGGCGTAGTGATTACTCCATTTCCGGGCCGAATCGGTGCGTGTAGATCGTTCGGGACTGTTCCATGTACCGCGCGATGTCGGCCGCAAGCTTTCTGGCCCCTGCCTGCCACTCATCTTCCGTGTAACCCATTCGCCTCGCGAGAAAGATAAATTCGTCCGATCCGATGTCGGGAAGCACCAGGTCCTTGGCGTGGCCGCGAACGATCCGCAGCGCGTCGATCACGCTCCGCAAAAACAGATAGGCTTCGTGTAGCGCGCGGGCTTCACGGGCAGGCAGGATGCGATGGCGTTCCGCCGCCGCCAGGGCTTCCAGCGTATTCGGAGTGCGGAGATCGGGGATCGCATGGCCGTGCATGACCTGGAGATATTGGGCCGTATACTCGATGTCGACGATGCCGCCTGGACTGTATTTAACGTTGACCAGTCCGGGCTCCACCAATTCCTTGATCTGTTGCCGGCGGAGCGCGAGGGCGGCGGCCAGGTTCCACGGCCGGTCGCTGTAGACGAATGCATCGCGATGGGCCTCCAGCCGCCTGCCTAGCGTACGGTCCCCGCATACAAATCGGAGCTTGATCAATGCCTGCCGTTCAAACGGAGCGGCGAGGCCGGCCGGACTATAGTAGCGTTGCAGCTCATCCAGCGTATTGGCGAGCAGGCCCTTCCCGCCGTGTGGCCTGAGCCGGACGTCCAGCCTGAAAATGCCATCCTGTTTTGATTCAATCCGCTGGAGCAGCCTGTGGACCAGGCGTTCATAGTACTCGCTGTGATCGAGCGGCTGTCGTCCTGATGTTCGTCCGGATCCTCCGTAGACGAAAAGCACCTCGATGTCGGAGGCGTAGCCCAATTCGCGCCCGCCGAATTTGCCCATGGCAAAGACGGCGAAGGGACAGGGCTCCCGGCGGTCGAGCCTGGGTGCGCCGTGAGTCCGCGCGAGGCTGGCGGAGCAGTCGTGCACGGCCTGTTCCAGAATGGCTTCCGCCAGATTGGTCAGGGCGTGCGAAAAATCGGGCAGCGTGGTCTTCCGATCCAGGAGATGCTTCATGTCAATGCGGAACAGTTCCTGATCCTTGAACCGGTTGAGGAGGGCTCGCCGCCGGTCGTCGGTTCCAGCGCGGGCCAGTTGCCGGCGGAGCGCGAGCGTCAGGTGCCGGCGGGAACGGATGAGCGGAGTGTCATGATAGGCGCCGAGGATCGGCAACAGATTAGCGTGCTGCCGGCGGACAAAATCCTCCCAGAGGTACTCGCTGGTGCCGAGCAGCCGGGCGAGAAGGGGGAGCGTTGCCTTCTTTGACAGGAAGGCCAGCGTCTTTTTTCCTCGGGCGTCGCGGAACAGCTGATCCAGAAACTGATCGAAGGATTCCAGGGCCTTGGTCGGATCGGGCGCCCAGATCAGATGCTGCGTGAATTGCTTGGCGAGCGTGGCGGTCACGAGCAGTTCCTGCTGCTCGGCCGTGCTCTCGATTTTCCGGCCATGCCGTCCGCGGACGAAGAAGCGGTCGTGCAGCTCGTTCCCGACGTGCTCGAAACTGGCCTGGTGGATGTAGAGCCCGCGCATCGACAGCGCGAGGGCAAAGGCATAGAGGAACGCCGGCGTATCGATCGAACGGATGTCCATGGCGGTGCTGGTCGGCGAAGTCTGGTTGTCGAACCGGATTTGAACGGGCGCCAGGAGGCCGCGGAACGCCCCGCGTGCCTTGCCGAGCGTTTCGACCAGCCGGCGGTTGACGAATCGGCGCGCCTCGATGAATCGCCGCGCGTCCAGCAGGCGGATGACCTGGCCGAGTTCGTCGGCCAGCCTGCGCTGCTCAGCCGGGCCGAATGTCGAACCAGGGAGGGGACGGACGCGGAATACATCCACGATCTTTTTTCGCGTGAGGCCGGGACGTCCGTGAGGACGTTTCCAGGGAGTGGGTAGGCGTGGCATGCCGGGGTCCAGCGAGTCGGCATAGGTGTATAGCGCCCCCTCGCGGATATCGAGGCGATGGCTGGAGAGGAGTCCGGCGATGGCCGCAAACTCCGAAAAGTAGTCGTAGGCCACGATGGCCAGCAACAATCCATCGTCACCCTCCGTCACGGATACGCTGCAGGGATGATCGGGCGTCAGGCGCTCGACAAGCCGAAGATGCCGGACGATGTCGGCCTGCTGAAACCGCTGAAAGTATTCTCCATCCATGCGTGACACAAAGTCGCGCACCACAGCCGGCGGCAGGTCCGGGGCCGAGGCGAGCAGACTGCTGCAGATGGCGTCGCGTTGAATCGCAGGCTGATTCATGGCGTCAGTATAGCGAAAGCGTGGTGATTGTACGATAATGCCGCTCCATGGCACGCGTGTCATCCTCTCGATCGCGGCGGTCCCGCAAGGTTTCCCCATCGGCTTCACGGAGACAAGACCCGACCCCGCTTTTATTGGCCTCGGGCCTGACGCCGACCGTGGCAGCCGGACTGCTTATTCCCTACGGGTTGACGGATGTCAAACTGGCGGATGCCAATCTCCAGTCCATGGCTGGCGAGCCGCATACGCGGATGCTGCTGGCAAAAATCATCGGCGAATTGCTCGCCATGCTCGCCCGGACCGCCGATCCTGATCAGGGCCTCAATCATTGGGAGCGCTTTCTGCAAGCTGGTCTCAACCGGAGCCAGCTTCTGGATTATCTCGGCGGCAACCCGCGCATGCTGCATCTGCTGTGCACGATCTTCGGAAACAGCCCGTCCATGGCCCAGACGTTGATCCGCAATCCCCTGCTGATCTATTGGCTGGCCGAGGAACAGGTTCTGACGCGCCGGCCGTCCCGCGAGATGCTGGCGGCGTCGCTTCATGTGATGCTGTCGAACGTCAAAGCGGCGGAGCTTCAGTTGGATGCGCTGCGCCGGTTCCGGAGGCGTGAGACGCTCCGGATCGGTGTGCGGGATCTGCTCAAGCTGGCGAGCGTGCCGGAGACGACCGACGCGTTGACAGACCTGGCCTGCGTACTGATTCAGGCCGCCTATGAGATTGCCGATGCCGGGTTGAGCCGGCAATACGGCAAGCCGATGCACAAGGATTCCGGCGGACGGCTGGTCGAGACAGGCTTTGCCGTCATCGCAATGGGAAAACTCGGTGGCGGAGAACTGAATTACAGTTCCGATGTGGACCTGCTGTACGTTTACGCTTCCGAGAACGGCGCACCGTTGCCGGCCGGCCGCGCAGGTGTCAGGCAAGCAGATTCGGGCATCTCCAACGAAGAATACTTCGAGCGGCTGGCGCGCGACTTGACCAAAGCGCTGGCGGACGTGACGCACGAGGGGCACGTCTTCCGGGTGGACTTGCGGCTTCGAGCCGAAGGGACCAGCGGCCAGTTGGCCCGGTCGCTTGACCGGTACGAGCAATATTACCGGGCACGGGGAGAACAGTGGGAGAGGATGGCGTTGTTGAAGGCCTGGCCGGTGGCCGGCGATCGTTCGGTCGGCGAGGCATTTCTAAGCCGGATCAGCTCGTTTGTGTATGACGGGGACGATCGAGAGCCTGCGGCGGTTGTCGCCCAGATCAAAGCCGTGAAAGACATGATCGACGACAAGATGGCCGGGCGTGGCCAGGAACGCCGGAACGTCAAACTGGGGCGGGGCGGCATCCGCGAGATCGAGTTTATCGTGCAAGCGGCGCAGATTCTCTGTGGCGGCAAACTGCCTGATCTCCGCGACCGCAGCACGATGGGGGCGCTGGGGAAATTGGCGCGCCGCCGCCTGCTCTCATCCAAAGACCGGCAGGCGCTGGAGCGGGCCTATGTGTTTTTGCGAAACGTCGAGCACAAGCTCCAAATGGTCCACGATTTGCAGACGCACGCGCTGCCGGAATCGTCCGACGAACTGGCGCGTTGTGCGATTCGACTCGGATATCGCGCCGCAGACCGGCGGGCGGCGGCGCGAAAATTTCTGGCCGGGCATCGCCGGCACAGGGCCAGCGTGCATCGCATTTTTCAGAGCCTGTTC
>DASQGO010000101.1:0-2711 GCA_035632555.1 Nitrospiraceae bacterium
CCTCGCCAAAACGTGTGCTTGTCGACGCCTCGAACCGCGTGCGAGCCCTTGAGATCGAGGAGACCAAGCTTGAGCCGAAAGGCGAGGACACGGCCGCAGTCGGACTCAAGCAATTCTACGAGTTTCCCGTGGACAGCGTGATTTTTGCCGTGGGAGACAAAGTCGATGAGACGGTCGGCCTTCCGCATAAAAACGGCGGATTCGTGACCAATCCGGCCAAAACCGGCAACGATCCAGACGATTCGCTCTTTCAGGCCTATGACGAAGCGTCTGGCAGGATTGTGGAGGGCGTGTTCCTGGCCGGTTGGGCGCGCAAAGCCAGCGAGGGGCTGGTGGGTGTCGCCAAGCGGGACGGGGAGTGGTGCGCCGAAGTTGTGACGCGTTATCTTGAGGGAAAGTCTCCGCTTCCGAAATCCGCGGCCGGCGAGATCCTCAAAAAGATCAACAAGATTCTATCCGGCCGTGGCACGCACGCCGTGGACGTGAAGGGATTGCGCGCGCTGGACGCGGCCGAAAAAGATCATGCGAAGAACGACAATTGCATCGGCGAATTCAAATTCTCGACGAACGGCGAGATGCTGTCCAAGATCGAGAAGCACACCGGGAAATCCCACGCCGCCGCCGCGCATTAGTCTCCGCCCCATTTCAGTTTTCGCCTCAATACATCGTAGTAGGTTCGCTCTGGCAGCCGGATCAGCTTGGTTTTGTGCCGAGAGGGCTTGATCGTCACCGTGTCGCCCTCTGTCATCGCCACGCCGACCTGTCCATCGTAAGTCACCATCGCACCCTTGTCATGACTGGTCAGCGTAATCGCCAGTGTTGCGGTGCTCGGCACGAGCAGCGGGCGGTGGGTCAGCGTATGAGGACAGATCGGGGTAAGCACCAGCGCGTTGACCGAAGGGCTGACGATCGGCCCGCCGGCCGACATGGAGTAGGCGGTCGACCCGGTTGGGGTCGACAGTATCAACCCGTCGCCCCGCAGGCTCGTCACAAACTGGCCATCGATCGCGATCGTCATCGCAATCATGCGCGACAACTCGCCCTTCGTCACCACCACGTCGTTGAGTACGGTCGTTTCCGTGACGTCCTTCCCGCGGCGTTCGAGACAGGCCCGCAGCATGAGCCGCTCTTCGATCGCGTAGTCCTTGGCGAACACACGCTCCAGTGTTTTATGGAGATGCTCCCCGCCGACCTCGGTGAGAAAACCCAAGCCGCCCATGTTGATGCCTAAAATGGGTACGCTCCGCTTTTCGACAAGCCGTGCGGCATTGAGCATGGTGCCGTCGCCGCCGAGGACCAGCACCATGTCTGCCTTGTCGGCGATCCGGCCCTTGTACCGCGAGGCCGCCTTACCCATGAGTGCAGCGGCCTTCGGATCGAGTACCACATCTTTTCCATGTTCGCGCAGCCAGGCGACAAGCTGCGTCAGCGTGGGTTTCATATTGGGAAACTTCGGCTTGGTCAGAATCCCGATGACTTTCATGTTGGCGATCCTCGTGCGCGCAGAACTGGGCGTGGAGGGAAAAAGTGGAAACGGATTGTACGGGTGAAGGAATTTCCTGTCAATGATGTGGCCGCCGGTTCGGTTGAGCGCGCGCATGCCGGCCCCGGTACTGCAGCGAGTCCCTCGCGGTCTTGACAGAACGCTTTTCGACCGATAGAATTGCCCTAGATTTTCGATAACTTCCGTCGTTCCACTATCAACCAGGACCACCAAAGGAGGCGGGATGTTCGAACGATTCACGGATAAGGGCCGGAAGATCATTATCCTGGCGCGTGAAGAAGCCGAGCGCCACCAGAATGACTATCTGGGCACGGAGCACCTGGTCTTAGCCATTCTTCGTGAAACGGACGGGATTGCCCTGACGATCATCAAAAAGATGGGGCTGTCCTCCGAGCAAATTCGCCTGGAAATCGAGCGCAACCTGCCTGGCGGCGGAACCACCATGACGTTCGGTGAGATTCCGTTCAGCCCGCGCGTCAAGAAAGTCATCGAGTATGCAGTCGAGGAAGCGCGCCTGCTAGGCCACAATCACATCGGCAGCGAGCATCTGTTGCTCGGCCTCCTGCGCGAAGAAGAAGGCATCGGCGGCAAGATCCTCCGAAGCCTCGGCGCGAATCTCCTGACCGCACGGCAACTCACCGTGACGTTCCTGCGCAAGTCTGCACCGCGGGAGCGTGATCGCAAGTCCAATACGCCGGCGTTGGACGAATTCGGCCGCGACCTGACCCAGTTGGCCCAGGAAGGGCAACTGGACCCGGTGATCGGACGGTCGGACGAAATCGAACGCGTGCTGCAGATTCTCAGCCGACGGACGAAGAACAATCCCGTGCTGATCGGGGAGTCCGGCGTCGGCAAGACGGCAATCGTCGAAGGATTGGCTCAGCGGATCGTGACGTCGGAAGTGCCGGATAACCTGCTGTCCCGCCGCGTCATCGCGCTCGACCTCGGCTCGCTCGTTGCCGGCACGAAATACCGCGGCCAGTTCGAGGAGCGCCTGAAAGTGGTCATGAAGGAGATCACCCAGGCAGGGAACATCATTATTTTCATCGACGAGCTGCATACGCTCGTGGGCGCCGGGGCGGCGGAGGGCTCGATCGACGCCTCCAACATGCTCAAGCCGGCCCTCTCGCGCGGAGAGATCCAGTGCATCGGCGCGACCACGCTGGATGAATATCGCAAGCACATCGAAAAAGACGGGGCGCTGAAG
>DASQGO010000102.1:0-11822 GCA_035632555.1 Nitrospiraceae bacterium
TGCTCAAGGAAAAAATCGTGGCGGCGGCGGCAAAATGTTTCATCGTGGTCGTGGATCACACCAAGCGCGTACCGGTGCTCGGCGGCTCGTTTCCCCTCCCCGTCGAAATCATCCCGTGCGGGTGGCGGAACACGGCGCAGAAGGTTGAGGCCCTCGGCGGCACAGCTGCGCTGCGCAAGCGAGACGGGAAAATCTTCATGACCGAAGCCGGCCACTACATCCTGGATGTGCAGATCGCACGGATCGACAAACCGGCCGAACTGGAACTGCAATTGAACGCCCTGCCCGGCGTGGTCGAAACGGGACTGTTCGTCGGCCGCGCTGACATTCTGATCGTCGGAGCGCCCGGCGGCGTCGAAGTCAAACAGGCGGAGCCGCGTCGTGGGTGATTCCCACAGGTTACTGCGGCATGTTCTCCCGTCACGCTATGACCTTCGCCTCGAACCGGATCTGACGACCGCGACCTTTACCGGCGACGAAACAATCACGGTTACCGTCAGCCGTCCTACAAAAGAGATCCTTCTCAATGCGGTCGAATTGGACGTCACGTCGGCCACCATCAGCAACGGCAAGGGCGCGTCGCATCATGCTGCAATTGCGCTTGATGAGCCGGCCGAACGATGCCGGTTGATCTTCCCCTCTGTCATTTCAACCGGAATCTGGAAACTGTCCCTGTCCTTTCACGGCAAGCTGAACGATAAGCTCCGTGGGTTCTACCGCAGCACCTATCACGATGCATCCGGTGTCACCCGCGTCATGGCGGCGACACAGTTCGAGGCCACTGATGCGCGGCGAGCCTTCCCTTGCTGGGACGAGCCGGATTGCAAGGCCGTCTTTGCGACGACGCTGGTCATTGATCCGGCGCTGACCGCGGTGTCCAACACGAAAGTGGTTGCCGAGCGGAAAGAAAACGGCAGGAAAGTGCTGCAATTCGCCGACACGATGAAGATGTCCACCTATCTGGTGGCCTTCATCGTCGGCCAGCTTGAAGCGACGGCCCCGACGATGGTCGGCAAGGCGCCGCTGCGTCTCTGGTGCGTGCCGGGGAAAAAACACCTCGCCAAGTTCGGGCAGGAGATCGCTTCTTTCTCGCTGAAGTTTTTCGAAACGTACTACGGCCTCCCCTATCCTGGCGGCAAGCTCGACCTGCTGGCCATTCCTGATTTTGCCTCGGGCGCGATGGAGAATCTGGGCGCAATCACGTTCCGGGAAACCGCGCTGCTGGTCGATGAAAATGCCGCGACCCATGCCGAATTGGAGCGGGTCGCCGACGTGGTGGCGCACGAAAACGCGCACATGTGGTTCGGCGATCTGGTCACCATGTCCTGGTGGAACGGTTTGTGGCTCAACGAAGCCTTCGCGACCTTCGCGGAGATGCTGGCGGTGGATGCCTGGAAGCCAGAATGGAAACGGTGGGACACATTCGGCGCCTCGAGGGCCGTGGCCATGGTCGTGGACGGCCTCCACAGTTCGCGGCCCGTCGAGTACCCCGTCCGCGCGCCGAAAGACGCCGACGCCATGTTCGACACCCTCACCTATGAAAAGGGGGCGTCGGTCCTGCGGATGCTCGAACAGTATCTCGGCCCGATCCTGTTCCGGGATGGCATCCGCGACTACCTCAGGCGTCATGCCTATGGCAATGCCGATACGAAAGACTTGTGGGTCTCGCTGGGCCGCGTGGCCAAGCGGCCGGTTCCCGCACTCATGAACGGCTGGATTTTCAAGCCGGGCTATCCGCTCGTGACCGTCTCGCTGGGGAAAAGCGGCCGGCTTCGTCTGACGCAACAGCGGTTCACCTACCTGCCGAAATCCAAACCCACGGCGGCTGTCAGGAAACAGCGCTGGCAGATTCCCATTCAGCTCCGGATGGCGACCGCCAAGAAGCGCGACTCGCGGCGGCTGTTGTTGACCAAAGCCGGCATGCCAGTGGATGTACCGAAGAATATGGAATCGGTGCTGGTCAACGAAGGCGGCCACGGCTTCTACCGGGTCCGTTACGAACCGGCGTTGTTGCGACGCCTGCTGAACCTGGTGCCGGACGGCCTGGCGCCGATTGAACGGTTCAATCTTGCGAACGATGCGTGGGCGTCCGTTGTGGCGGGATTGATGCCGCCGGCTGAGTATCTGAACATGACGAGTTCCTTTATGGGCGATCGGGACAAAAACGTCTGGGCGGTTTTGATCGGCTCCTTTCAGACAATGCACCGGCTTAGCGAGCCGGCCCGCCGTGCGTCGTTCGAAGCCCTGGTGCGCGACCGGATCGGGCCGGCCGTGGCCGATCTGGGCTGGATGCCGCGCACAGGCGAGGATGATCTGGCGAAACAATTGCGAGGCGATCTTCTCCGTGCCCTGGGTACGGTCGGTAACGACCAGGCCATACAGACCAACGCTGCCGAACTTTATGCCGAATACAAAAAGAACCCCGCCACCGTGGATCCCAGCGTGCTGCCGGCGCTCATTGCCATCCTCGCCCATACGGGCAATGCGGCGCGCTATCAGGAATTCCTTGAGCAATTCCGCGCGGCCGCGACACCGCAGGAGGAGCGGCGCTACCTGTACGCACTGGGAGCCTTCCAATCGGCGGATCTGTTGGCCTGCACGCTTGCAAAGACGATCAATGGCGAATTCCGCACACAGGATGCGCCGTTCATGGTCCGGATGGTCCTCATGAACGGCACTGGACGTGAGCGGGCGTGGGAGTTCGTGAAGGCCAACTGGGATGCTATGGACCGCCTCTATCCCAAGCAGGGACTCAGACGGATGTGCGAAGGCATCGTCGGGCTGGCCACGCCTCAATTGGAGCGGGATGTCCGGAAATTCTTCCGGGCGCGCAAGATCGATCTCGGCGGGAGGATTTTGGAACAATATTTGGAGGAATTGCACATCGCTGTTACACTGCGCGCACGACTGTAGACGGTCCCACGCGTAGTCGAAGCCATGTGCCTGGCAGTTGATCACCGATGGCGGGAGGTTGATGATGGAGACGAAGCCCAATACTTCGCCTGACGCTGCGCCCGATCCCAGCCACGAGGCGCAGATCAAAAAGTTGGTCGCGGACGTCGAACAGAGTTCGCCGGCGCAGGCGGTGCAACTGCTGCTCGAGCAATCGGATCAGATCATTGCCGAAGCCCTGATGTCGCTGAACCATTCGCTGGCGCTGAAGACCCTCGCCCGCTTCAAGAAAGACCGCAAAAAAGCCATCCTGGACGCGCTGCCCAAGCCCCGCAGCGAGCAATGGACCCTGAATCTTCATTATCCCATGAGCACGGTCGGCCGGCTGATGGAAAAACCCGTCGGGCAGTTCACGCCCGAGGTGACCGTGAAGCAGGCCATCGAGCAACTCCGGAAGATGGTGAAAGAAGCCTTCATCACCTACGGTTATGTGACCGATACGCAGGGCAGGCTGCAGGGCGTTCTGGTCATGCGCGATCTGCTTCTGGCGAGTCCCTCGCAGCGCGTCTCCGAGATCATGCTGCGCGATCCCTTCTCCCTGGCGCCGCGCATGTCGGTGCAGGACGCCGTTCGCAGCGTCTGGAACAAACATTTTCCCGTGTATCCGGTCTGCGATGAGGAGGGCAAGCTCATCGGCCTCGCGCGCGGCTATGCACTCTTCGAGGAGCAGAACACCAGAATCAGCGCTCAAGCCGGAGAGATGGTCGGCGTGGAAGAAGGCGACCGGCTGGCGACGCCCTGGCTGCGGAGCTTCAAATTCCGCCATCCCTGGCTGCAAATCAATCTGCTCACCGCGTTCTTAGCGGCTGCTGTAGTCGGCACGTTCGAAGAGACGATCGGACAGGTGGTGGTGCTGGCGGCTTTCCTGCCGGTCCTGGCGGGGCAATCCGGCAACACGGGCTGCCAGGCGCTGGCGGTGGCCTTGCGCGGGCTCACGCTGGGCGACCTCAAAAAGGGCAAGGAAAAATTTCTGCTCACGAAGGAAGCCTGGCTGGGCTTTCTCAACGGCACGTTCGTCGGTGTGATGGCGGCGCTCGGCATGTATGCCTACGCCGCCTACGAGGATCACCCGCAGGCACCGATGTTGGCGCTGGTCGTCTTCCTCGCCATGATCGGCAGTTGCGTCATCAGCGGCATCTTCGGCGCCCTGGTGCCGATCACGCTCAAGAAGTTCAACTACGATCCGGCCACGGCGTCGAGCATCTTCGTGACGACGGCGACAGACGTGGCGAGCATGGGGTTGTTCCTTACCCTCGCCACCTGGCTGGTTCTCTGAAGACGAGTTATTCGTGCCTGAGCACCGCCAGCGGCCGCTGGCCGAGGATGCGGAACGTGCTGAGGAAGCCAATGACGAGAGAGAGTAGCACGGTCAGGATGAATCCGACAGCCAGCACATCAGGTTGAAGCGTCCAGGTCACATCCTCCAGGATAAATCTCAACACCGCCCACGAGAGCAGGCTCGCTAACACCGTTCCGATCAATCCCGCCGCGGCGCCGAGCAGCGCATACTCCACCGCGAACGAGCGTGTGATCAGTCCTCGCGTGGCGCCGAGCGCCTTCAGCACAACGGATTCGTAGAGCCGCCGATAGCGAGTGACCGCGAGGGCTGCGGCCATGACGAGAGCCCCGGCCAGGATGCAAAACACCGCGATGGCACGGATCGCCAGGGCCAGCCGGTCCAGAATGCGCGCGAAACTGTCCAGCACGTCGCCGATGTTGATGGCCGTCACGTTTGGGAATGCGGCGACAACGGCCTGCTGCAACGGAATTTCCTGGTCCGGCGGTACGCGCACGGTTGCCACATACGTGAACGGGGCGCCATCGAGTGCGCCGGGCGAGAAGATCATATAGAAATTCGTCGAGAAGTTGCCCCACTCCACCTTGCGGATGCTGCTGACTTCGGCGGCGACGGTCGTCCCTTGAATTTCAAACTCTATCGTTGAGCCCAAGTCGAGGCCGAGGTTTGTCGCGGCATCTTCCTCGATCGAGACCAATGGTTTGCTCAACCGCTGCCCGGGCTTCCACCAAGCACCTTTAATCACCCTGTTGTCTCTCGGCAAATCATAAAGAAATGTCAACGCGTACTCGCGGGTCAGATACCAGTTCTTGCGGCGGTCCTGCTGCCTGTCGGAAGACCGCTCTGTTTCTTCCGCCGACGCCACCGGCTGGCCATTGATGGCGCGCAGGCGCGAACGCACCAGCGGCGTCGTCACCGGAGACGGATCGTGCGTACGTTCGTGGAGCAGGCGCAGGAACGCCTCCTTTTGATCCGGCTGTATATCAATGAAGAAAAATGAGGGCGAATCCGCCGGCCGACTTTCCCCGACCTGATTGACCAGCGTATGTTCCAGCAGCGACACGGTGACGATCACCATGACGCCAATCCCGACCGACACCATCATGCCGACGGCCTGACTGCCGGGACGGTGCAAATTGCCGATCGCATGGCGGATGGCGACGGACCGGGGGCCGGGGATTGCTTTGATCGTCAGGACCAGCAATTGCGCCGCGAGCGTGAGCAATGCCACTGCCGCTGCCAGGGCGCCGATAAAAAGCAAACCGATCCGCCAATTCCCGGCCTGCCAGACAGCGAGTCCGGCCAGGCCGGCCGCAATGCCGCATGCCGTCAGCGCGCGAATACGATCAGAAAAATTGAGCCGGTGCCGCCAGGACCGTTCGAACGCAGCCGCCTGCACGTCCCGACGGAAAATTTGCGCGGGACTGACCTCGCGGATGCCAAGCAGCGGCCAGAGTGCGAACAGTAGGGTTGTCAGGATTCCCAATGCGACGCCTTTTAGCGTGGGCGGGACGGACGACAGGCTGAATGCACCAGAAAAATCCAGTTGTGCCATGAGGTCGGCGCCGAACAGGCCGGTCACGAGCGGAGGTAACGCATGCTGCAGGCCGGCGCCCACTGCGCCCCCGGCCAGACTGCCGATCGTTCCGAGCAGCAGCGCCTGCAACAGATACGTCCGGATCACCGTCCCCGACTCGGCTCCGACGGTTTTCAAAATCGCAATCGTCTGCAGTTTCTCGCGGATGAAGGCGTGGATCGTCGTTGCGACGCCGATCCCGCCGATGAAAAGCGCCGTGAGGCCGATCAAGCCCAGATAGCGTGTGAGCTGGTCCAGAAACTGCTTGAGCTGCGGCTGCGCGTCGCGGTAGCTCGTCACCCGGGCGGACTCGCCGGCGAGGCGGCCGCGCAGTTCGTATAACAACGGCTGTGCCGGCATGGCGGGCGGGAGTTTGACGAGATAGCGCTCGCGGACGCGGCTGCCCGGTTTGATGAGTTCGGCGGCGGCCAGCCCCTCGCGCGAGATCATTACGCGCGGTCCGAGATTGAAGGGCCCGGCCGCACGGTCCGGCTCTTTTCTCAGGACGCCGGTGATCGTGAAGGTCGCTTCGCCGACTTTGAATCGGTCGCCGACGGAAAGGCCAAGGCGGATCAGCAGCGATTGCTGCACGACTGCGCCGTGGCAAAATCCCGGCGAGGGGCGAGAGGCGCGAGGCACAGGGCACGGGGAACGAGACAGAAAATCCATGAGCGGGCGGTTTGGTTCGAGCTGAAGGTTGCCGTAGAAGGGATAACCTGGTTCGACGGCTTTCAGTTCGACGATCTGCGTCTGGAGTGTCGGCTTGCCGTTCGCGACGACGGCCATGCCGGCCAGCTCGCTGACGTGCAAAATGGCGATGCCGCGACCGGCCAGTGATCGGAGCACCGCGTCTCCCTTCTCACTCAGAGGCCTGGACAGGCGCACTTCCAGATCGCCGCCCATGAGGCCCCGCGCCTCGCGCGTGACGGCCCGCTCCACGTTGGCGGAAAACAACGCCACACCGACCAGCGCGCCGACGCCCAATGCAATGCAGACAAAGAAATAGAGAAAGTGCTTCCACGCGGCGCGCGTTTCCCGCCAGGCCATGCGAAGGGGAAATCGGTTCATCGCTTATTCCTCGGACAGGATGAGGGAGCGGTACTGCCCCTCTCTCCAGTAAAACAACATGGCGCCGGCCTCCATCTGCTCGACCTGGATGCCGTCCAGCCGCAACCGGACGCTCTCGGTTTCGAACGCGTCGGTGTACTCCTCGGGCGGGACGGCATAGATCACATAGGGTGGCACGCGCTCGTCGGTTTGCCCCAGGACGCGATCGCGATAGGCGCCCCGCCCGGTTTTGCTGATCACGACCAGCCGCCAGCCGGTTTGACGCGGGTCCCGTGGTTTCATGGAGAAGGCATAGGACAGTTCGCTTTTTCGTTCGAAGTGTCCCATCGCAATGCCGGGGCAATCGAACCGGTTCAGGCTGCGCCGCCACATCCGCTGATGCGGCGGCGGCAGGTCGTAGATGGCGATCGGCCGCCATTGCTGATAGTACTTGAGGCTCAACAGTTTCTTGACCGGTTCCATCAACGGAGGATTGGCGCAAAAATCTTTGGCCGGCCGTCGCGCGGCCAGCAACGTGCCGGGCGACAGAACAGTCAACGTCCAGACCAGCACGAAAATTGTTGCGAGGGTTGCATGCATGGCGTGAACCCGCGTGGGCCTTCCCGGGTTAGCGACCAGAGGATGTGTCGGATTCGATGCGGCCGTCGCGGAGCGAGATAATACGTTCCGCATGGGACGCCAGTGCGGCGTCGTGCGTGACCAGCACGAGACTGCTGCCGTGGTCGCGATTGAGATCGAGCAGGAGGTCGATCACTTGACGGCCAGTGGCGGAATCCAGGTTGCCGGTCGGCTCATCGGCCAATAAGATTGGGGGCCGGCAGGCGAAGGCGCGGGCCACGGCCACACGCTGCTGTTCCCCGCCGGAGAGTTGCACCGGGTAGTGACAGCTCCGGTCCCCGAGGCCGACTGCTGTGAGCAGTTCCGTTGCCCGCTCACCGGCTGCCGCGTCACCGTTCAATTCCAACGGCATTGCGACGTTCTCCAGCGCCGTCAATGTCGGGATCAGGTGGAACGATTGAAAGATGTACCCGATTTTCTGACGCCGGTAGCGAGCCATCTCGCTTTCCGGCAAGCCGGTGATGTCAACCCCGTCCAATATAATGGAGCCGTTTGTCGGCTTGTCCAGGCCGGCAATGAGACCCAGCAAAGTGGACTTGCCGCTGCCGGACGGCCCGACGATCGCAGCCAGCTGTTTCGTCGGAATGTCGAGGGACACGTCGTCTAGAATGGTCACAGCCTGACCGCCGGCCGTCAGACGCATCGTGACATGCTTCACAGAGATCATGATGGCTCTTTCGAAAATTCAAACTGACACGCTATTATACGGTATGGCTCTCAACTTCCTACATAGTTCATTTTACAGTGCCCGCCTGCTGGCGGCTGTCCTGACGTTTGGATGTGGGGTCAGCGGCTGCGAGCCGGGATCGGAGTCGCCCCCTTCAACGACTCCGTCCGGCAGTCCGCGTGACGGGTTCGGTCAGCGGTTTGGCACCGATGTGACCGGCCAGCCGGGACGCAGCACGGCGGCCGTGCGTGAGGACCGGCTGAAGATCGTGGCTTTTGGCGATAGCCTCACCGCCGGACTTGGCGTCGCCCAGGAAGAGGCCTATCCGGCTAGGCTCCAGCGGGAATTGGACGCAGCCGGCTATCGCTATCGCGTGATCAACGCCGGTGTGAGCGGCGATACGACGGCGGGTGGCGTGCGTCGCGTCGAATGGGTGCTCAACAGCAAGCCGGCGGTCGTGATTCTGGAACTGGGCGCCAATGACGGCCTGCGCGGGATCGATCCGGCCGAAACACGATCCAATCTGGATACAATCATCCATCGGCTCCAAGCCGCCGGCGTGACCGTGATTCTGGCCGGGATGAAGCTGCCGCCCAACTATGGCAAGGATTATACGGCCCGCTTTGCGGCGCTTTATCCGGAACTGGCGAAGAAGTACCGCGTGCCGTTGATGCCGTTTTTTTTAGAAGGGGTTGCCGCCCGCGAGGCGCTGAATCAGGCTGATGGAATTCATCCGACCGAGGCCGGCTACCGGATCATCGTGGAGAATTTGCTGAAGACGCTTGAGCCGCTGCTGGCCAAACCGGCGGGCTAGACACGCACCTGACCCTGCGTCATTGGTTTGGCCAATGACGCAGGGTCAGGCGAAGATCTGTCAGGAAAGTCTGAAGACGACGATTAGGACTTCTTGAAGAATGTATCGTACACGCCGTAGGCGAGAATCACTCCGATCAACGTGTAATACAGGCCGCTGATGCCGCTGTAGTCCGGCGCGCCGCCCTTGGGCTCGTTGGCCAGCGCCTCGGACAGGCTCACCAGCACCACCGCCATTGCTGCGAGGATTCTGCTCATTGGAACACCCTCCTTAGTAATTCATGCCGGCACGATCCGGCCAGCAAACGGGGCGGATTGTACTGAACTCCGGTATGCCAGGCAAGAACTTTTTGTGGCGTTGCCGGTAGCCGATGGGTACAATCCGCCCGCCGTGTCGCCGCGAAGGGAACGTCCTGCTTATGTCCAATTGGGTCGGCATCTGGTTTCAGTGGGTTCATGACTGGGGTTATCCGGGCATCATCGTCCTGATGGCGATGGAAAGCTCCATCGTGCCGATCCCGAGTGAAATCGTGATTCCGCCCGCCGCCTATTGGGCGGCGCAAGGCCGATACAGTTTCACCGGCGTGGTGTTGGCCGGCACGCTCGGAAGCTATCTCGGTGCGGCGGCCACCTACTGGGCGGCGCGGTGGCTGGGCCGCCCGCTGCTGGTGAAATATGGCTATCTCGCCTTCTGTCCTGAGGACAAGCTGCTTCGCGCCGAGCGCTGGCTCGCTCGTTATGAAGCCGGCGGTGTCTTTTTCGCCCGGATGGTCCCGGTGGTGCGGCACTTGATCGGCATTCCTGCCGGGTTGGTGCGGATGCCCTTCGGTATGTATAGCGTGATGACTATGACCGGCGCCGGGCTCTGGTGCTGGATTCTGGCCTGGTTCGGCGGGAATCTCCTGGGTGACAGGCCGGACTTGATCAACGATCCATCGCTGCTTGTGCAGGTGCTGAGGGAGCGGTCGTGGCTCTTCGGCGGCTTTGCGCTGCTCCTCTGCGCTCTCTATGTCCTGGTGATGCGTCTGACGGTGAAGCCGGCGGCGCCCCACTCATAGCCACACCCTGTCGTTACCGCAGGCTTCTCCACAAATACCAGCAGGCGATGGTTTCGTAGGATTGCCACGAGCGGCCGATCCGTCGGATCGTCGCCGGCTTCGGCAGCATGCGCAGGCCATAGGCTTGCTGGACCGCTTTCTTGATGCCGAGATCATCCACCGGCAGCACATCCAACCGGTTCAGCGAAAACATCAAGAACATTTCCGCCGTCCAGCGGCCGATGCCGTGGATCGCGGTGAGCGTCTCGATGATTTCCTTGTTCGATTGCCGCGCGAACCGATGCGGGCGAATTTTCCCGCTGGCAAATCCCTTGGCCAGTTCCTTGAGGTAGCGCGCCTTTTGTCCGGACAGCCCTGCTCTGCGGAGGCGTGGCACCGGCGTTGCGGCCACGCGCTGCGGCGTGGGGCGGCCATGGGGGTAGAGCGCCTCGAAGCGCTTGAAGATGACCTCGGCGACTCGCGAGGACAGTTGCTGCGAGACGATCGAGTCGCAGAGCGTGGCAAAATAGCGTGGATACTGTTTGAGTCGACAGGGTCCGACGCGCGCGATGATGCCGCGCATGACCGGGTCGGCCTTGGCCAGGTGGCGACAGGCGGCTGCATGCGAAGCGAGCCTTCTTTTAGTGCGACGATCTGTGGCGGGAAGCAGCGCCATGGTCTAAACGATGCACGATGAACTCGGAAGCGAATCCCGATTCAGCACGCCGCGTTTATGGGGAACGCGGTCAGATGCGCGAGTGCGTGCCGTCGCAGAACGGCGGTTTTTTAGTGTGCTTGCAACCGCAGAAAGCGACCCGCTTCTTTTCCGTCAATTCCACTTCCATCGGCGAGAAGGACGTGCCAGTGTGTGAGCCGTCGCAAAACGGCTGCGTCTTGGATCTGCCGCACCGGCACCAGTAAAACTTGCCGGGCCCGATTTCCATGACGTAGGGCGTGCGTTGCGCAATGACCGGTTCGTCCGCCATGTCTCCTCCTGGGAATAGGCAATGGGTTATGGGCGCAATTGTACTCGATAGAACTTCCTCCCGCCAAGAGCCATGATCCGTTGCCCGCTTATTGGCAGCGACGAGGAGGGCCGTGAGCGCTCAGCGGGGTCAGCCAGACATAATCAGCGACGGCGTCCTTGAGGAGCTCTTGGATTGCTTCCGGGCGGTTCGGCTCGTAGGCCGCCAAATAGATGGTGGTCTGGTGGACGGTGTTGTCCGGTCCCAGCCTGCGCGCCACGCGGTTTGGTACCGGCAATCGGTATTGAATATGTCCTCCGCCCGTATAGGCCAGCACCAGGCCTGCTTCGGCCGGCGTGCGGCTGCGGCGGATGTGCTCGGCGATGATTTTTGCCATGCCTTCGTCCCGAAAGAGAGAGGCTTCGTACATGCGTCGGTACGCATCATCCGTCAGTTCAGCATGACAGCGGCGGATCTGATCCAGCACGATCGAGCGGTAGGCCGCATCATCCGACAAGGCTTCATCGCGCATGCCCCACTGCGCCATGCGTGCATCTGTTTTCGCATGCTCCAATCCCTGTCTGGCGACCGAGCGAACGAGCGTGCGAGGAGGATTGAGCGCGAGCAGGGCGAGGTGGCGCTCGCGGGCAAAATTGACCAGCGGTTCGTACTCCTCAAACGGGCCGCCCCAGCTTTCTTCCCATCGGGATTCCTGCAAGAACTGATCTCGAGTGGAGGGGACGCTTGAAAGATATCGATTGATCGCGTTCTGTCCGTCCCAACCGAACATCTCAAGGGCCAGAACCGGTTGCAGGCCTTGGGAAGCCAG
>DASQGO010000103.1:0-15682 GCA_035632555.1 Nitrospiraceae bacterium
GCAGCATCGGAAGGCTACCTGCTACCGGATCCGATGGAACTGTTGAGCGATCCTTCCGGCCCGGTCGACCGGCTCACGGACGAGCAGCTCAAGGCACAATCGGAGGTGCTGACCAAGGCGTTGCTGAATTTTGGAATCGAAGGCAAGGTGACGGAAGTGCATCCCGGTCCCGTGGTGACGATGTACGAATTCGAGCCGGCGCCCGGCGTGAAAGTCGCGCGGATCGTGAACCTCGCGGACGATCTGGCGCTGGCGATGAAGGCGATCAGCCTGCGCATCGTGGCGCCGCTGCCCGGCAAGTCGGTCGTCGGCGTGGAGGTGCCCAATCCGAGCCGCGAAACCGTGTCGCTCAAGGAAGTGGTGACGAGCGAAACCTTTGCCAAGTCCCGGTCGAGGCTTCGGCTGGCGCTGGGGAAGGATATTTTCGGGAAGCCGGTGACGGCGGATCTCAAGACGATGCCGCACCTCCTGGTGGCCGGCGCGACCGGTGCGGGCAAGAGTGTCGGGCTGAATACGATGCTGCTGAGTCTGTTGTTCACGTCCAAGCCAGACGAGTTGAAGCTGCTGCTGGTGGATCCGAAAATGCTCGAGTTCAAGTCTTACGACGGCCTCCCGCACCTGCTGCGACCGGTGATCACGGACGCCAAGTCAGCCGCGCGCGGTCTCGGCTGGGTGGTTCAGGAGATGGAACGCCGGTACAAGCTGCTGGCGGAGGCGGGCGTCCGCAACGTGGACGACTACAATCGTCGCGTGGCGAAGGAGCAGGGTACGCTGCCCAAGGAGGCGCCGGAGACCCGGCCGGCGCAGGAGGATTTGCCGATCGAGTTTCTGTCGGAGGACGCCCGCCTGGCGGCTGGCGAAAGCACGGTCTCGGAAGGGCCCAAACAGATTATGGAGCCCAAGACACCGCCATCGCCGCTGCCCTATATCGTCGTCATGATCGACGAGCTGGCCGACCTGATGGCCGTGGCGCCCAAGGAGGTCGAGGAAAAAATCGCACGCCTGGCCCAGATGGCGCGGGCCTCCGGCATCCATCTGATTCTTGCCACGCAGCGACCGTCGGTGGACGTGCTGACCGGGTTGATCAAGGCGAACTTTCCCGCGCGCATCGCGTTCCAGGTGTCCTCGAAAACGGATTCGCGGACGATTCTGGATGCCAACGGCGCCGAAGCCCTGCTGGGGCGCGGCGACATGCTCTATCTGGCGTCCGGGACGGGGAAGCTCGTCCGCCTGCACGGGTCCTTCGTGCCGGACGACGACGTGCATCGCGTCGTGGAGTTCGTGAAAAAACAGGCGTCGCCGGTCTACACCGAAGAGCTGCAGTCGCTGAAGCAGGAGGACGCCAGGGAGGAGGAAGGACAGGACGAGGTCTACGAGCAGGCCAAGGATCTGGTGATGTCGTCCGGCCAGGCGTCCGCTTCCTTGATCCAGCGCCGCTTGCGCGTCGGCTACCCGCGCGCGGCGCGCATGATCGAGCAGATGGAGCAGGAAGGGATCGTCGGCGCGCCGGGACGTGACGGAAGGCGCGAAGTCCTCGCGCGCAAAGGCCCTGTCGGCGGAGATGATCTATGATCGTTCCGAAGCTGGTCCTGATCCCAGTCGCAGTGGCGGCCGCGCTTGGCGGCCTATGGCCTTCCGGACAGGCCATGGCCGCAAGCGATCGGCCGGAGGACAAGGCGGGCAGGGAAGTTCGCGAGGTCGTCAAAAAAATCCAGACCCGATACGAGCAGACAAAGGATCTGCAGGCCGAATTCAGGCAGATCACCAAGATCGAAGGGTTCGCCACTCCGCTCACGTCCAGCGGCAACCTGTTCATCAAAAAGCCGGGCAGGCTTCGTTGGGACTATCGGGAGCCGGACGTGCAGGAAATTTACGTCAACGGCAACGAGCTAATGATGTATGTGCCGCAGCACAAGCAGGTGCTGGTCGGGAAGCTCACACAGATGGCGGCCTCGCAGGCTCCCTTGCAGTTGCTTCAAGGGGCCGCTAAACTGGATGAACACTTTGAAGCACAGGCGACGTTGGGGGGCGAGCGGGGAGAAGGCGGGGTGCCCCTTGTGACCCTGATCCCCAGGGACGCCGGTCCCGAATCGGTGAGAACCGTGGTCCGGATTGTGGTGGAAGCGCAGCCCAAGACCTATTTCATCAAAACCGTGTCCATTTACGAAGTCAGCGGCAACGTGGCGACATTCCAGTTCGGCAATTTGCAGCCGAATACCGGCCTGAAGGGGGAGCTGTTCGAATTTGCCGTCCCGGCCGGGGTTGAAGTCGTCAAGGCTCCAGCGCTCGGGCCGCCCTGAGGAGCGCGTAGGCCGGAGGAAGGAACTGTCATGAGTGTCGTCGGTACTGCGGGATTGGAACAGGCGGTCGAGCAGGCCGTGGGCGCGCTCGATGTCGAGCAGATCAAGAAAGATTACTGGGCACAGAACGAGTTTGTCGTGTTGAAAGGTTTTCTGCCGGCGGCGGTGGTCGCGGGTGCACTTGTCCCGCAGGCGGAACGCTTGAAGAGCCGGCTCAATCGGAATTATATTCCGGGACATAAAAAGGGCGGGAGCGTCAGCTATTTTACCGTGCGCGAGGAAGCCAAGGAATTTCTCACGCTCTACCGTTCGCCCGCGTTTTTGGGGTTTCTGAAGCGGCTGACCGATGTTCCCCTCCAGTTCTGTCCGGAAACCGATCCCCATACCTGCGCGCTGTATTATTATACGGAGCCGGGCGACCACATCGGGTTTCATTATGATACGTCCTATTATAAAGGGGCCCGGTACACCATTCTGATGGGGCTGTTGGATCGGGCTCCGAGTTGCAAACTGGTCTGCCAGCTTTATAAGGATGATCCCTCCAGGTCCATGAAGGAGTTGAGCCTGTCCACGGCGCCTGGTGACATGGTCATTTTCAATGGGGATAAGTTGTGGCATGCCGTGACGCCGCTGGGAGAAGGCGAGGAACGCATCGCGCTCACGATGGAATATGTCACGAATCCGGAGATGGGGTCGTTCAAGCGGCTCTATTCGAATCTCAAAGACTCGTTCGCCTATTTCGGTCTCAAGGCCGTCTTCAAAGGGAAAACGTAACGCACCCGCCTCTGCGCTTCCTCTAGAGTGATCCCCGGGTCATCGTCGCATACCGATAGGCCGCATTTTTAAGAATCAGGATCAGGTCGCTCTTGGATACCGGTTTGACCAGGTAATCGGTGACACCGCGTTTCATGAGCGTGATGGCCCATTCAATGTCCGGGTAGGTGGCCGTGACGATCACGGGGATGAACGGATAGCGTACGCGGAAGTAAATCACGGCTTCGATGCCTTTGATTTTCGGTGCACGGATGTCGCACACGATGGCGCAGATGGCGGAGGGGAGTCGGTCCTGCCCCAGGAGCAGCACGGCCTCTTCGATGCTCGCTGCTTCTGCGATCGCCTACCCAGCCTTTTTCAAGGTTGCCAGAATGGTTTCGCGGACGTCCGGGTCCCCTTCTACGATCAGAACCCGGCGGTGTTGCTTGGGCAGTTCCGGTGTTGCGGCTTTCCCCATGTCATCGTCTCCTAGGACAGCGATCCGGCGGATTGCTGCGACGAGATGAGCAACCTCCATACCAAGATGATTGAAGAACGATGCAATTCAATTATCTGCAAGTGCTTGATTCCAGAAGGGGAATAGCAGCCAGATTTAAGGATGCCGGCAACGTGCAAAAACTGGGAGCACGGTGTATCGAATTTTTGTCCAGAATGCCCGGACAGATACGTACGATTGAAAGGTATCAACCGGAAGACTGCGAGGCAGGGGATGTGATCGGAAGCGAGAAGAAGAAACGGCTGCCTTTTCCAGGACTGCTCTCCAGCCAGATCCTGCCGCCATGCAATTCCACCAGACTTTTTGTGATGGCCAGTCCCAGGCCGGCTCCGCGGGCCTCTTCGGGTATGGCGGATCCGCGAAAGAATTTGTCGAAGACTTTGTCATGCTCATGCGGGGGGATGCCGCAGCCGGTATCGGAGATGCAGATCTGCACGGTCTTGTCGTGTCGTGCGGTCGTCTCGACCAGTATCTCGCCTCCGACGGGCGTGAACTTGACCGCATTGCCGATGAGGTTGATGAGCACCTGATGGAGCTTGTCCCGGTCGCCTCGTATAGGGGGCAGTGAGGCGGGATCACCGGTCTTGACGACGATGGACCGCTGGCGGGCCATCGCCTGGAAGCTCTCCACGACCTCGGCGGTGAGGTCCCGGATGGACATGGGAACGGGCTGCAGATAATCCTTGCGTTTCTCCGGGTCTTCGATGCGGGACAAGTCGAGCAGGTCGTTGACCATGCGTGTCAAGCGTTCCATGTTCAGTTTGACCCGCGTGAGGTAGTAGGACTGCTTTTCGGTGAGTCCGCCGGCCAGCCCGTCCAGGATATTCTCCACATAACCTTTGATGGAGGTCATCGGGGTTCGGAGTTCGTGTGAGACGATGGACACGAACGCCGATTTGAGCCGGTCCAACTCCTGAAGCTGTTCGTTCGCAGCCTGGAGTTCCTGATTGACCCGCTGCAGATCGGCCGTGCGCTCGCGCACCTTGTGTTCCAGGCTGATGTTAAGGTCCTCCACTTCGCGAATCTTGCGGCGCAGCTCCACGGTGGTATGTTCCTGATCCAGATAGGCTTCGCGGAGTTCCTCGTGGCGGGCCTCGACGCCGGCCATTTGTTCCTGGATCAACGTTTCCCTGGCGCGGGCTTCCAAGCGCATGGTCCGCTTGATCGCGGCTCCCGCGGCCAGGGCCGGCAACAGGACGAGGACCGCGGCTTCAGCGGATGCAATCGTGGGATGACGGACGGCCAGCGCGACCAGCAGTGCTGCTCCGATTCCAGCCGGCAGGGCTGCGGCCGGCCAGAACCCATGCCGGCGCGGTGAACGGGACCACTGCAGTTCCCATTCGCAGTATTCGTCGCCGTCTGCAATGCAGGAGAGATCCCTGACCGTTGCATCTGGCAGGCGGTGAATGTGCCACGGGACCGGGGCCAGCGCGGATTTCATGGCTTCGCACGACAGCGCCGCGCAGGCTTTTCTATAGGGGCCGAACTGCCGGTACACGTGGTCGGTGAACTTCACCTTCAGGATGGCCGATTGATCGGTGACCGTCCCGATGCCATATTTGACGGACCCCTTGACGAACTTGTCGCCGAAATAGGCGAACATTTTGTAGATCTGCGGAACGGAAAAGGGCCGGCCGAGCGTCTGGATCAGCGGCGAGATGAACTTCTTCCCGACGTGGAACTGAAAATGCGGGTCGCCGGACAGGTCCTTGCAGAATTCCTTGATGAACATCAGGAATTCGTAGGAGTAGCTGTTCCAAACGTTTTTCAGAAAGGCGGGAGTGACGTGATAGGCCGGGTCGGGAATCCGCTCGTTGAGCAGCATGACCAGTTGCTCGACGGCCCGAGTGCCGGAGGCGTCGCCGCGCGTTCGACCGATGGATTCCTCGAGATACTCCACGTTTGCCCGGACGGTGGTGCCGCTGACGTCGCGGATCTTGGTTCCGTCAGGATTCGCCCCGAAGGGGCGGAATTCCATAGCACCCTTCTCCAGGATGTAACGGTTTTTGGGCAGCAGGTCCATCGGCAACGAGTGAGTCGTATTATTTTGGAGTGCGAATAATATGCTTCGAGGGCGGTAGGGTAGGCTGTTCTAGGTGTCGTGTCAAGCGAGGATACTGTAGGGGGCGGATCGGGCCAGACGCCGCGGGGGGGGGAAAGGGATCAGGCCAGGCCGTCGGAGCTATTGATGGAGATGCTTGAGGGCGGCGGCGCAGAGAATGATGAAGAGGCCGATCGCAAGTGCGGTGCGCTGGAAGGGGATGGGCTCTTTGAATTGTTCCGCCCGCTCTTCCTCCGAAGAGTCAGCTTTGGGGTCTTCCTTAAAGATGACGTTATAGAGGTAGAGCGTCAGAATGCCGAGCACCAGCAGGAGCTTGACGAAGAAGATCATGAGATACTTGGTGTGGTGCGGGATACCCTCGCCCGTTTGCGAAACCAGCAGGCGATTGACGTAGTGCAGATTGATCCCGCCGGTGAACAGGATGACGACCAGGACGATGCCGACGATCTTGTTGTAGCGCCGCTGCAGGCCTTCCGTGATGGGTCTGACAAGTTCGCGGGGAACCGCGGTCTGCAAGGTCGGCGTGAGGGACAGCACGAGAAATGCCAGGCCGCCGATCCAGATGACCGCCGACACCAGATGCAGCCAGTGATTGACGATGGGAATGAGCTGGTTGATGTCAAACAGGATGGATTGGAGCGCGTCCATCAGAATTTAAAAACCGGCGTGTCGTTGCCGAACCGTTTCTTGCGCAGTTCTTCCATCAGTTCGACGGTGACGATGGTCAGGCCCTGCTCGCGCGCATGCCGCTCGACGCCTTTTTTGACCATCGCGCGGAGGAAGTAGGGGATCCGGCTCAACCGCGTCTGCGCCGCGTCTTCCCACGTGCCCGCGAAGGCTTCCTCGGTGTTGAAGGCCACGCGAACCTTCTCGCCGCCTTTCGGGGTATAGAGGCACCACTGGTCTTCGTCGAGCCAGTCGCCGTGGTCCACATAGGGACGGGCGCGGCAGCCGCCGCAGATTTCGCTGTATTCGCAGTCGCCGCACTTGCCCTTGAGATGCGGGTAGCGGAAGGAATCGAAAATATCGGACTTTTCCCAGAGGTCCACGAAACTCTTCTCGCGGATATTTCCGGCCGAGAGCGGCATGTAGGGACAGGGCGTCAGTTCGCCGTTCGGCGTGACCCGCGCGTAGTTGGTGCCGGCGAGGCAGCCGCCGCCCATGTAGCCGGTCGCTTTCGTGATCGGAGAATTGGGATCCTTTTCGTACGCCAGCCGCTTGAAGTGCGGCGCGCACCGGGCGCGGACCAGCATGTCCTTGTACTTGTCCTGGGAGGAAACGAGAAAACCCAGCACCTCTTCGTACTGGGACGGCGTGATATCCGTCAGTTCCTCGCCGCGGCCGGTGCAGACCATGAAGAAGACGTTGAGCACCCGCGCGCCCAAGCGATGCGCCCATTCGACGACGTCGGGAAGCTCTTTGTAGTTCATCGGCTGCGCACTGAAATGCACCTGGAACTGGAGCCCGTT
Source organism: Nitrospiraceae bacterium (assembly GCA_035632555.1). GTDB lineage: Bacteria > Nitrospirota > Nitrospiria > Nitrospirales > Nitrospiraceae > 2-02-FULL-62-14. The sequence continues at coordinate 7,102 of DASQGO010000103.1, forward strand.
GCGTTTGCAGGCTTCGATGCCGGCCACCGCGCCGGCCCAGGCTCCCGAGAGGCCGCGAAACTTGTCGTGCTTCTGCGAGTCGAGCGAATCGATGCTGATGCCGACGCCCATCACGCCGATCTCGACCAGCGTCTTGGCCATCTGGTCGTTGATCAGCATGCCGTTGGTTCCGAAGACGACCATGAAGCCGTGCTTCACCGCGTGCCGGGCGATCTCCAGGATATCGGGCCTGGTCAGCGGCTCGCCGCCGGTGATGACCAGCAGGCAGCCCTTATTCACTTCCGCAATCTGATCGATCAGACGGAAGCACTCTTCGGTTGTGAGCTCGTCAGATCCGCCTCCGGCCTTTGTCGTGGCGTCCAGATAGCAGTGGTCGCACTTGAGATTGCAGCGCTTGGTCAGGTTGAGTGCGAGGAGGTAGGGCTTGAAGTCGTCGACCGTGCGGCCGTCGTTGGGCGACAACAATCCGCCCGGCAGGCCCGGCGCCGTCATGAACTGCTGGACCTGCTGCGGAAGCGAGGCGAACCGGCCGGCCAGCTTTGAGAAATCAAAAACAGGAAGCGGCTTGCCCATTTAGTGACCGGATTTGGCCGCAGAACCGGTGAGGCTCGCGATGATTTCCTTGAGGTTGCCGGTTTTCATGGCCTCTTCCATGAAACCCTTGGCCTGTTCGATGCCGTCGTTGGCGATCTCGACGGTGATCGTTGTGGCGCCAAGCTTCTGCGCATGTTTTTCGATCAGCGCGCGGGTGCAATCGCGCATGAAGCCGGCCGGAGCCCGCTCCAATCTCGCTTGCGCATCGGGTGTCCAGGTAAAGGGGGAAGGCGTCTCGTTCATGGTCGTAGCCTCGCTCGTGCCGTGCCCATTCCCGCTGCCATTGCCATGGCCGTTGCCGTGCCCGTTGTCTTGACCGGCGAGCTTGGCGGCAGCCTCGGCATCCGTCCCGGTTCCCTTATTGGCGAAAATCGGCGTGTAATCCTCGTCAGCCGCTTCCTTGATCATCGGCGCGGCATATTCGAGCGTGATTGTCGTCATGCCAAGCTTACGGGCGGTTTTCTCGATCTTGGCCTTGGCGCGACGCCTCTGGAAACCGGCCGGCACGGCGCGGATCGCTTCCTTGGCGTCCTTCGTCCATTGCATCGGGACGTCGTCATAGGCCACGTCGGTCTCGAGCGTGCCCTCCGCCTTTGCCGCCGCTTCAAAAATCGTTTTATCCACCAGCTTGAAGCGATCGCCGGCCGCGCCGCAGACCGGGCATTTCACCGGCGTCTCACCCTTGCCGATGTAGCCGCAGCCGTCACACACGAAGTAATTCTGGTTCATGCGGTCAAGGTAGGCCTGGGTGCCCGCGCTGACTTTCGGCTTCTCTTCAACGATCCCGCTGACCATGCCGCTCAACGTCTTGCCCATGAGGTCCCTGGCCACCTCGTTGTCCGCCTGCATCTTATCCCGGTCGATCCCGGCCGCATCGAGGCTGCCGCCCAGCGCGCGCATGGCCTCCATGGCACCCTTCGGCAGGATGTGCCCGACCGCCAGATCCACGACCGAGTTGCTGATGATCGTGTGGCCTTTTTCAATGGCATAGCGGTGAATGGCGGTCTTGGCAACGCCGCGGGCAAAGACGGGAATCTTTTCCATCCGACGCAGGGCCTCCTCGGTCCAGGCGATGGTGTACTCGGCCTGCGTGTCGATCGGCGGCACGTACTTGCGGTTGGAGACCAACACGTTGCACGGGGCGCTCCTCAATAAATTCTCTGTGTTGCTGCCGATGTCCATGTCCTCGTCGCTGTGCACGCCGATGCGGCCGACGATCAGCAGCCATGGCTGGTCCTTGCGGACATACTGGATGATCTTTTCGAAGGCCTTGCCGTCGAGCAGCGTTGTCTTGATGTCGGACTGTTCGGCCTGGGCAATTTCACGCGAAATGTCCAGGTGCGACTGGTAAATCTTGGCGAGGCCGCTGTCGATGATTTCCTCGTGCAGCTTCTCCTGTTCCTTGAAGCGGAAGACTTTCCCGGCTTCCTCGTTCAACACGCCGGAGATGCTGTGGAACGCGGCGTAGTGGAAGTAGGGATCGAAGGCCGAAATCGCCTCGACCGGCTTGTTCAACGCCTTGCCCAGCGCGATGCCGGTCATCAGGCCGCCGAACGAATAGGGGCTGCCGTCCACCGCAACCACGATCTTGCCGCCGTCCGTCGAGTGGCCCATCGGCTGGGCCTGCTTGATGATCAGCATATCGGAGTTACGTACCCGGCGGATGACCCGCTCCGTGTTGCTGCCGATCACGCTGTCTTTCACGGCGCCGACGCCCAGCGCGCCCATGATAACCAGGTCGTAGCCGCTGGTGTTGATGTCTTCGGCCAGGACCTTCCAATTGCGGCCCTCAAGCGACTTGCGCTCCAGCGGCAGGTTCGCTTCTGTACAGCGTTTGTCCACATAATCGAGGTAGGAGTCGGGGATGATCTGCAGCCCGCGGGTGATCAGGGAGTCGTGGATCTGACGCTGCCGGTCCAATTCCTTCTCGTCGTGGTATTCCTCCGGCAGGCCCGCCTCCATCTGCTTGAACCGCTTGTCGTGCATCTTTGCGGCATAGACGTGGCTGCCGACGATCTTGGAGCCGAAGGTTTTGGCGAGATCGATCCCGATGTCGACGGCGGTGTTGGAATGGTCGGAGTTGTCGACGGGGATATAAATCGTCTTGTACATCGAGGACGTTCCTCCTCTGTCCTGACCGGCTCGGCTCAAATTCTCCCGTCAGGACAGACGCAATCGAATGAAAATCCGAATAATTCTCTTACGTTAGAGGTCAAACGAGTGGGCATGATAGCACCGGGTTTAAGGAGATTGCAAGCGGGAATAAGACAGCCCTGAGCGCTTCCAAATGCAGGCTAACCGACTGTTACCGAAGGGGATTTTCTTGAAGAAGAAGACGCCTTTTTGGAGCGGATGATTTCCTCCAGCGTCAGCAGGGCCTGCCGTCCTGAATTCTGCTCGATGCCTCGGATCAGGTTCCCATCCGCATAGCCGCTTGCAGCGGCCGGCTGCTCCGCCTGCGACAGCGATCCAGACCAGGCGCGGGGATCGCGGCTGCCGTGTTTCTTGTTCCAGGCAGCCAGGCAGGCCTTGGCAATGATCTTGTTCAGGGGAGCCGGGTTGTAGAGCAGTTTCCTGATGCTGCGCGGCGTCAGCATGAGAGGGTTGTATCCGGCCGACAGGTAGCCTTCCTCCAGCAGGCGATGTTCGAGATCGGTGTTGGGTTGAATGCCGAGGAAGAACATCAGCGGGAACACTCTCTCTTCGCCCAAAATCGCCGCGACTTTCTTATACGACTCGACGCTCTGCAGCAGGGTCTCTTCCGTCTCGTGCGGGGAGTTCAGCGAGTAATTCAGAATGACCTTGCCCTTGAACCCTGCCTCGGCCAGGTACCGGCAGCCGTCATAAAGTTTTTCCAGCTTGAAGCCCATGTGCAGGTCGTTGAGGATTTCCTGCGAGCCGGACGTGATGGCCACTTCCAGGTCGCCCACGCCGGAGCGGACCATGAGCTTCGCCAGATCGGCTGTGATCAACGACGTGCGGATGTAGCCTGACCATTCGATCTCCAGTTTCTCGCGGAGAATTCGTTCCAGAATTTCGATGCACTGCGGGTAGGCCTCCTTGCCGGTGATGAACTGGGCGTCCGTGAACCAGAACCGCCGCGCGCCCCACTGGTGATAATGCTGCGCAATATCCCGCACGACCATCTCCGGCGGGCGGTAGCGAACGCGCTTGCCCTCGATATAGGGATAGAGGCAGAAGGCGCAGTCGTAGGGGCAGCCGCGCTTGGTCTGCACGCCGATGCATTCGTCCCTGTATTCGGTGTATTGCGGAAACACCGACGTGAGATAGGGCAGATCCACGGTCAGCGCGTCCAGGAGAGCCGGCGCCCCCTGCTGGCCCTTTGAAATCTTTCCGTTCTCGCGGATGATATAGCGTTCCTTCTCCAGGGATTCGCCGTTGAGCACTTTCAGAATGGCGTCTTCGCCCTCGCCCAGGATGCCGATGGTGCCATCAGGAAGTTTTTCGATCAATTGGTCGGCAAAAGCCGTGAACGCGCCGCCGCCGATCATGATCTGTGATTTGGGGAACTCCTTCCGGACCAACCAGGGGTACGACAGGATCGTCCAGATGTGGTCGTAGTACCGGTAGAGCTGCTTGATGCCTTCGAACGAGGCGGTGATCCGCTTCAGCGGGTTGCTCGCGAAGTAAAAATTGAACGCATGCTCGAGCGAGTTGTCGCCTTCGTGCGGCGAGAAAATCTGGATGTCCCGCCAGGAGAAACAAACCAGATCGGGCGAAAAGGCCGCGGTAGTTTCGCGCAGGACTTTGCCGCGCTGGTCTTTCGGATAGAGCGACAGGTCCAGGATGCGCTGCCGGACGTCGGGCTTGCGTCGGTGGATAAAGTCCACCAGATAGGTGATCCCGATCGGGTACACCTTCTTGCAGGGGAGAAAGACGTAAAGAACGGAGTTCATGCCGGCCTTGCCCGCGTTACTTGACCGCGACGTGGATGGCGACGATGCCGCCGCTGAGATTCCGGTAGTCCACCTGCGAGAAACCCGCCTGCAGCAGCATGGCCTTCAGCCCTTCCTGATTCGGGAAGGTCCGGATCGATGCCGGCAGGTATTCGTAGACGCCGGTCTTGTCCCGCGCGACGATCGTGCCGATCCAGGGCAGGAGACGAAACGAATACCAGTCGTAGAGCGAACGCAGCCAGCCGTGCACGGGGTGGGAAAATTCCAGGCAGACAAAGCGGCCGCCCGGCTTCAGCACTCTGCGAATCTCGAGAATCGCCCGCTGCAGATCGCCGACGTTTCTCATGCAGAACCCCGTGGTCACGGCGTCGAATGCCCCGTCGGCGAATCCGAGCCGCTCGGCGTTGGCTTCGAGGCAGGTGATCCGCCGGTCGCGTCCGCGCCGGATGATTTTCTTCAGCCCTTCGACCAGCATCGCATGATTCAGGTCGGATGCGATGACACGACCCGCGGGGCCCATTCTCGGCTCGACCAGGAGGGCCAGGTCCGCGGTCCCGGCGCCGACGTCCAGCGCCGTGCCGTTCTGAACGGGCGGGACGAACGACGCTGTCAGCTTCTTCCAGCGGTGATGGAGCCCGAAACTCAGCAGCGTGTTGTTGAGATCGTAGACGCCCGCAATGGCCGTGAACATCCGCTGCACGGCCTGCTCGCGCGCGGGGCCGGACCATCCGGACACCGCGCGTGCCGATGATTCGGTCGGCGCGGGTTTTTCTTCGAGTTGCAACATCGCGCGATGGTGGCACCCGCTTTGAGGCTTTGTCAAGCAAAGCCGCGGCAGTGTTATAATCCCAGCTTCATGTCCGGTTCGATCATCATTAAAGGGGCCCGTGAGCACAATCTCAAGAATCTTGACGTCGAGATTCCGAGGGACAAGCTCGTCGTCATCACCGGCCTGAGCGGGTCCGGCAAGTCGTCGCTCGCCTTCGATACCATTTATGCCGAAGGACAGCGCCGCTATGTCGAATCGCTTTCGGCCTACGCCCGGCAATTCCTCGAGCAGATGGGCAAGCCGGACGTGGACTCGATCGAAGGACTGTCGCCGGCCATCTCCATCGAGCAGAAGAGCACCAGCCACAATCCCCGCTCCACGGTCGGCACGGTCACGGAAATCTACGACTACCTGCGACTGCTCTTTGCCCGCATCGGGCGGCCCTTCTGCCACCAGTGTGGGGAGGAGATCTCAGCCCAGACGGTCCAGCAGATGGTGGATGCGATCCGGACTCTGCCGGAAGGCTCGAAGTTCCAGATTCTCGCCCCGATCGTCCGCGGGCGCAAAGGCGAATACCGCAAGGAGCTGCTGGACATGCGGCGGGCCGGCTACGTGCGCGCGCGGATCGACGGCCGGATGGTCGAGCTGGGCGAGGAGGTCGCGCTCGACAAGCAGAAAAAACACACGATCGAAGTCGTGGTGGACAGGCTGGTCATGAAAGCCGGCGGGCCGGGCGATGCGTTGTCCAAACGGCTGGCCGACTCGGTCGAGGCGGCGCTGAAATTGGCCGACGGGCTGGTCGGCGTGCTCACGGAAGACGGCAAAAGCCTGCTCTACAGTGAAAAACTGGCCTGCATCCGCTGCGGCGTGAGCTATCCGGAAATCACCCCGCGAGTGTTTTCCTTCAACAGTCCGCATGGGGCTTGTCCGACTTGCGATGGTATTGGATTCGCCATGCCGCCGGGATGCCCGGAAGAGGAGGACCTGACCCTGCTGGCGGTCTGTCCGGCATGCAAGGGCGCGCGGCTCAAGCCGGAAAGTCTCTCGGTGAAAGTCGGACGGCGTTCGATTGCAGAGGTCACACAACTGTCCATCCGGGCGGCGGCCGGCTTTGTCGAGTCGTTAAAACTGACCGAGCGGGAAACCTTCATCGCGCAGCGCATCCTCAAGGAGATTCGCGAGCGGCTGGGCTTCCTTGTCAACGTGGGGCTCGATTACCTGACGCTGGATCGTGCTGCGGCCACTCTATCCGGCGGGGAAGGGCAGCGCATCCGGCTGGCGACGCAAATCGGGTCGGGACTGGTCGGCGTGCTCTACATTCTCGACGAGCCGTCCATCGGTCTGCACCAGCGGGACAACCGGCGGCTGCTCCAGACGCTGCTTCGGCTGCGGGACCTGGGCAACACGGTCGTGGTGGTCGAGCATGATGCCGAAACGATGCAGGCGGCGGATCACATTCTTGACATGGGGCCGGGCGCCGGCGCGCACGGCGGGCAGATCATCGCGCAAGGCACGCTGAAGGAGGTGATGGCCAACAAGGCCTCGCTGACCGGTCAGTACCTGCGCGGCGAGATGGCGGTGACGCTGCCGCACCGCGAACGCAAACCGAGGGGGTTTCTCAGCGTCGTCGGCGCCCGCAAGCACAATTTGAAAAACTTCACGGCTAAAATCCCGTTGGGCCTGTTCACGTGCGTCACCGGCGTTTCCGGCTCCGGCAAGAGCACGCTGGTGCTGGAGGTGCTGTTCCATTCGCTGTCGCAACTGCTCTATCACAAACATCCGAAGATCGACGGGTGCAAGGAGCTGAAGGGCGTCATGGCCCTGGACAAGGTCATCGACATCGACCAGTCGCCGATCGGCCGCACGCCGCGTTCGAATCCCGCCACCTACACGGGCCTCTTCACCTTCATCCGCGACCTCTTTACGAAACTGCCGGAATCTCGCGTGCGCGGCTACAAGCCGGGCCGGTACAGTTTCAACGTGAAGGGAGGGCGGTGCGAAGCCTGCGAAGGCGACGGACTGATCAAGATCGAAATGCATTTCCTGCCCGACGTCTACGTGACCTGCGAGGTGTGCAAAGGCCAGCGGTACAACCGCGAGACGCTCGAGGTGAAGTACCGGGACCGCAGCATCGCCGATGTGTTGGACATGACGGTGGACGAGGCCCTGGAGTTTTTCCAACCCATCCCGCTGCTCAGGAACAAGCTGCAGACGCTGCACGACGTCGGCCTCCACTATATCCGGCTGGGCCAGTCGGCGACGACGCTGTCCGGCGGCGAGGCCCAGCGGGTGAAGCTCTCGCGCGAGCTGTCCAAGCGCGCCACCGGGCGAACGCTCTATATATTGGATGAACCGACGACGGGGCTCCACTTCGCCGACATCCAGCGACTGCTCGACGTGCTGAACCGGCTGGTGGAGGCGGGCAATACCATCGTGGTGATCGAGCACAATCTCGACGTGATCCGGAATGCCGACTGGCTGATCGACCTGGGTCCGGAGGGAGGCGATCGCGGCGGCGAAATTGTTGCGGAAGGCTCGCCGCGGGATTTGGCAAAGGTCAAACGATCATATACGGGACAGGTTTTGAAAGAAGCTGGGCTCCCTGGCTAACTCGCTGTGCTCACGCAACGCGCGGCCTCGGAAGGCCCTCGTTGGACGCGCGCAGTTGCGAGTCAGCCACTTCGCCCCTATTTTTGAGGGCGGGCGGGGACAGACCGCTGATGGGCCTGTCCCTGCTTGGAATGAACCTGCTCGCCGAGCAGTGATCTTTTAAAAAGGAGGCGCATGCACACCATTCTGCTGCTGACGGTGTCGAACATTTTCATGACAGTGGCCTGGTACGGGCATCTGAAATACAAAGACTCACCGCTCTGGATGGCAATTCTGGTCAGTTGGGGGATTGCGTTCGTCGAATATTGCTTTCAAGTGCCGGCGAATCGGATCGGGCACTATGAATTCACGGCCGCGCAGCTCAAGACGATCCAGGAAGTTATCACCCTGGTCGTGTTCTGCGTTTTCTCGGTGGTCTATTTGAAAGAAGAACTGAAGTGGAACTATCTGGCCGGCTTCGCGATGATGGCCGGGGCAGTGTTCATTATTTTCAAGGAATGGTGACATAACCAAAGCCGGAAACGGCCCTCGACGGGCAGCCAGCCGCCTGGCTGCCGCCGTCGATCCGCTCACCGAAAGACTTGGAAGCTTCTCCCTCAGTGCTTTCCCTTCTGCATGATCTTGTCCGTCCAGGCCAATAAGATGGCCGAGCCGAGAAACGTCAGGTGGATGACCAGCTTCCATTTGATGT
>DASQGO010000104.1:0-7914 GCA_035632555.1 Nitrospiraceae bacterium
CCGATTCAAACTGAGGGTGACGGATAAAAAAGGCGCGGATTCGGTGCCCTCCTATGTGGACGTGACCGTCGAACCCTAACGGCAGCACCAAACGGTCCCCAACTTTGTTCTCGGTCGCCCGTCTCCCTGCGACCTACCGAAAAACGTAGGCCTCAGTCGCCGAGCTCCCTGCGGCCTCGTTGGCTGACCGTTTTGAGCAGCCTTGATCCGGCGGGATTATGAGCGAATTTGAATCACAAGACAGTTACAGAAATTTTGAACAGAGCGTCAAACGCAAGGCACGTTACGTCTTTGAGGAGAAGGTCAACAAGTTTTTGCAGACGGTATTAGAGACAAGCGACCACAGAAAGAGAAAGCTTCCCAAAGACCGCTTTCTCTGGAGGGCGCAGCAAGGCGAGCATTGGGCTACTGTTTACTACGATGATGAAGAAGCGTCTGAAGATCTCCAACCTTTACCACCTGAACGAATGAAACCTTTGACTACCTCAGCACGCGAGGGGAGAGCCAATCCCAAGGGGATACCATGTCTGTATCTAGCAACAGACAAGGAAACTGCTATGGCAGAAGTGCGGCCATGGATTTCCTCGCCTATTTCCGTGTCACAATTTAAAACCATGAAAGATCTTGTGCTAGTGGACTGTTCGGTTGAACATGCGGCTGGCCCTTTCGCTCATATTTACTTCAAAGAACCTCCACCACCCGAACGAGAAAAGGCTGTATGGGCCGCCATCGATTATGCCTTCTCAGAGCCGGTAACCCCTGATGATTCCACCGCTGATTACGCTCCAACACAGATTTTGGCCGAGGCTTTTCGCGGTTACGGTTATGATGGAATCATTTACAAAAGCCTCTTGGGGAAGGGCTTTAATGTGGCTCTGTTTGATCTTAACGCCGCAGAGCTTGTTAACGGTTTCCTTTACAGAGTCAAATCCATCGACTTTCATTTTGATGAGGCGGCAAATCCGTATTCGGTGAGCAAGCCAGCTGGAAAGAAGAAGAAATCAGCACCGAGGGGAACTAGCAAACGGCTGAAAACTAAAAAGAGGAGACGAAAGAATAAATGAATCACGGTGGAAAGGTGTCAGGAACCGTTTCGGATAGGTCCGTAGGTTTCCCGCGCCGATGCCAGTTCCTTCTGATGCCGTTTGAGTTCTCGCCCGTATTTTGATCGCAGCACTGCCCGCTCGAATGGCGCGATTCGTTCCCCGACCTTATCTATCTCTCGTTTCAACGCGCTGACCAAGCCCCACCCTGCCGGAGTGAGCCAGCCGAGCCTGCGCGCATGCACCAAATCTTTGAGCGAGTAGCGGACGGAGGCGACTTCTTCGAGGCAGCGGAACCGCGCGCGGAGAATCTGCTGATCAGTCAGTGTCGTTTTGCCTGACTTGGCCCACGTGGAGAGTTTTTCGAATAGGATTGCGCCCATGGTGAATGTGAACGTCGCGTGGAGGATGCCGCGCAGGGGGCGCAGGCTGCGCCGCCAGGGAGAATAGAAAATCTCCTGATTCCGGTCCTTGTGATACAGCACGGCCTTGCGCAGCAGCAGATTCAAATGGTGGTGGCTGTTTTCGTGGATCAGGTCGTCAATCAGGTCGAGGTCGTCGCGGTCGAAGCAATTGATAAAGGAGAGGCCGGGCCTGTGACGGTAGCTGAAGCTGACGACGCCCTTCGCCTTGAGCGGCACGATCCGGTTGGTCAGGTACGCGAGATTACGATAGCCCTCAGGCCAGGCCTGCTCGATCACCATGCGCGCCCGCTGGATCCGCTCGGCAACGTTGCCCGCTGTCGGCACGATGCGGTCGGGCGTTTTGTCCTTCCCATATATAATGGTAGGGCCAAGTGCCAGGCCGCAGGGCCAGCGTGGACCGGGATGCTTGAGCCACTGCGTCGGCACCACCCGGCCATGCGTGAGTTCGACCCGCGCCCCTTCCAAGCCGATGGCGACCCAGCCGGCCAGTTCGGCCCGCTCGAAATTGGGAGCCAGGTCGAACGGCGTGAGCTTTGTTCGCCACGCATGCTGCTCGAACCAGGACGACGGCAGGCCCAGCACCAGGAACATGGATTCCTGCGTGACGCTTTTCGCCAACCGCGTACAGAGCGATGACAGGCACGCGGGTAGTTTGCCCGGCTCCGGTTTCCGATTCGGAAACAGCTCGTCGAGATAGGTATGTTCGTAGAACTGCTCGTCGCAGGCGGCGAGGAAGGATTCCGCGAAGCCGGAACGGGAACGTTCCTTCTTCAATTGCCGCTGCACGTCCAGAAAATAAACGAGATCGTTCAGCTCTTCGATCCAGCCGACAACCTTCCAGTGCGAGTAATGCTCCGGCTTGAGCGCCTGGCCGACGGCGCGAAAATAGTCCGAAGCCAGATGCAGGGCGCGCGCCTGGTTCCGATAGCGTCCGTCGAGTTCGCCGCAGAGATCGGAGAGCAGCCGGCGCATGGACGAACGGAACTCGTCCTGGAGCGCGGTCAGCGCGGATTCGTCGAACAGTGGCAGTGAGCTAGAGGGTTTCAGCGCCGCCCTGCTCTTTCAGCGACACGCCTGCGGAATCGAGCAGGTCGCGCCCGACCAGGATGGGCGCTTTGAAGTGAATGGCGAGCGCGATGGCGTCCGAAGACCGACTGTCGAAGACCTTCGTGGCCTCCTTCGTGGCGACCGAGAGCGCCCCATAGTAGATGGTGCCGCGCATCGTGATGACCACCTGCGTCACCTTCGCGTTCATGGTCATGAGAATGGTGTGCATCAGATCGTGCGAGAGGGGCCGGGGCGTCTTCTCCCCGCTCAGCGCGCCGTGGATGGAGAGGGCCACTGTTGGGTCCACAAACACGGGAATCACTTTCTCTTCCGCCTTGAGCAGGACCACGTAGCCGTGTTCCGTCATGCGCACCAGGACGTTCTCGATCTTGACCTGGGCCGGCTCGGCTGCGCTGCCAGGCGACGCACCAACCACCATGCCCGCAACGATAATAAGGATGAGCTTTTTCATGGCAGGCTCCTTCCCTATGCGCGAATGTACGCGTTTTCGTCTTTTTCGAGTCCGATGACGGTCTCGGCTCCGTGCCCCGTGATCACGCGCGTCTGCTCGTCCAGCGTGTAGAGCCGTTCGCGGATCGAATGTTCGATCGCGTTGAAATTGCCGCCCCACAGGTCGGTCCGCCCGATGGCGCCGCGAAACAGGGTGTCCCCGGCCAGCACGAGCTGCGCCGAGGGAAAATGAAAGCTCATCGAGCCGGGCGTATGGCCCGGCGTATGCAGCGCGATGCCCGTGAGTTCGCCGACTCCGATCTGCTCTTCATCCTTCAGAAAATGTTCGGGCAGGAGCGCGGGCGCTGAGGCCACGCCGAACAGCTGGCACTGGACGTCCAGTTTTTCCCAGAGCCGCCTGTCCTGCTCGTGGAGGCAGAGCGTCGCGCCGGTCGCCCGCTTCAAGTCGCTGGAGGCCAGGAAATGATCGAAGTGCGCGTGCGTGTGCAGGATGCGCTCGACGGTGAGGCCCAGCGCGCGCACCTCGTGGAGAATCTGCTCCACCGCCCCGCCGGGATCCACCACGATGGCTTTTTTCGTGACCGGGTCGCCGATGATCGAGCAATTGCATCCCAACGGCGGCACCGGGAATGTTTTTACAATCATCACGGCCCCATGCTATCGCCCGTGCACGGAGATGGCAAGTCACCGGCCGGCCGACGGGTCGTCCGGCTGCGCCATCCAGAGCACTTCCGTGTCGGCGATCGTCCAGACCGTGCCGCGCCGGTACAGCCACACCAGAAACCCGCCGCCCGTGCCGTCCAGACGCTCTTCCTCCACGTACACCAGGGCCTGGTCCTCGCGCCGGGTGAATCCGACACGGGAGAATCGCAGCAGCCCGATGGTCGCGCGCGGCGTCTGGATCAACCGGCGGTCGGAGACGGCAATCGGCGCGAGCGACACCTCCGGCTCTTCCGGCAGGCCGTCCTTCACAAACCGGTACGGCACGCCAAAGTTGAACTTCCCGTCGAACTGCGACGGCCCCTTCAACTTGAACAGAAAATCATCCAGCAGGTCGGACGGCAGATTGTTCTCGAAAACTTCCTGCTCCTCCAGGGATTCCCGGCTCAGATATTCCCGCTCGTCCGTATCCACCTGCGCGACGGTCAGCCGTTCGATCACGACCATCGTGGTCTGGGAGGTGAGAAACTTGTCGCGCACGATCAGATCGTAGAGCGGATACTCTTCGGACGGAACCGGCGGATTTTTCCCGGCACGGTCCGCAGCGGCAACGTCCGTCAGATCCGCCATGGACAGAATCAGCAGGACGGCAAGGGAGAGATTCAGGCGTTTATTCATCCTCATAAATGCAGGATAACGTGGCTGGCGGCCTTTTCCAATATCCTGATAGAATTGCGCCGATGCATCTCGTCTGGACCCTGATACTGAGCAGCGTCATCCTGACGGCATCCGCCGCCTCGCGCGTTGCAGCCGAATCTCCCACGGCAGGCAGCCAGCCGAAGGACCTGCCGGGCCGCCTGACCGGCATCGCCGGCTTCATCACGCCGTCACCGGTCATTGCAATTCCAGCCGGCTGGTTTCTGATGGGCTCGACCCGCGTGGACGACGATCCCTACGGACTGCAGACCCAGTACGACGACACGGAACTGCCGCAGCACAAGGTTTGGCTCGATGCCTACGACATCGACCGCGACGAAGTCAGCCTCGGCGAATACCTCGCGTTCCTCCGCCGGCAGAAACGTCCGGTCTCCGACGAACTCCGGAAACTGATCTGGCACATGGTCACCGTCCACGCCGCCACCGACGAGGGGCTGGCCCGCTGGCCGGCGCTCTACGTCACCTGGGCGGAGGCATCGGATTTTTGTCATTACGCCGGCAAGCGGCTGCCGACCGAGGCCGAGTGGGAAAAGGCCGCGCGCGGCACGGCCGGAAATTTGTTTCCGTGGGGCTCGCGAACGCCGGAGGCCGGCCTGGCGGTCTTCAACCAGTATCACGTCCACGAAATTCCGCTCGTGCAGGAGGTCGGCAGCGGCGACGAAGGGCGCAGCCCCTACGGCGCCCACCACATGGCCGGCAACGTGGCCGAGTGGGTGCAGGATTGGTTCGGCTTCGACTACTACTCCATCACGCCGGATCGAAATCCGGCGGGGCCGGCCGTCAGCCGCTACAAGGGTGTGCGCGGCGGTTCGTGGAAGAGCAAGCCGATGATGCTGCGGGCCGCCACGCGCAGCGGCGCCCCGCCGGATCAGCGCGCTCCGACCATCGGCTTCCGCTGCGCAAAATCTTCCGCGCGCCGGTGAGCATTCAGAACATCGCTCTTAGACTTTCGTGAGAGTTTCCCCGCAGGCTGTTCAAAAAGCCTGTTCAGCACGGCCGCAGCGAGCGAGAGCCCGAGGCGTACGTTTTTCGGTACGTTGAGGGTTCGAGCGAGACGAGAACAAAGCTGGCAGGTTTTTTCAACAGCCTGCTACGCGGCGGTCTTGGCGGATTTTCCGGCACGAAGATAGGCGTCTAACCCTGCGGCCATCTTGCGGCCCTCGGCAATCGCCCAGACGATCAGGGACTGGCCGCGCCGGACGTCGCCGCCGGCAAACACACCCTCCACGCTGCTCATGAAGCGCTCATCCGCGGCGACGTTGCCCCGCGCGTCGTATTTCACGCCGAGGCTGTCGAGCAGGCCGTTCTTCACCGGGCCGGTGAAGCCCATCGCGAGCAATACCAAATCGACGTCCATCTCGAAGTCGGTGCCGGGCATCGGCGTGAATTTACCGTTCTCGAACTTCACGCGATGGGCGTGCAGCTTGGTCACGTGGCCGTTTTTCCCGGAGAACTTCGTCGTCGACACGCTCCACTGGCGGTCGCAGCCCTCTTCGTGGGCATGCGACGTCCGGAGCTGCATGGGCCAGAGCGGCCAGGGCGTCGAGCCGGCCCGCTGCGGCGGAGGCTCCGGCAGCAGTTCGAATTGATGCACTTCGGCGCATTCCTGCCGGTGCGTCGTGCCCAGGCAGTCCGACCCGGTGTCGCCGCCGCCGATGATGACGACCTTCTTGCCCTTGGCCGTGATCGGCTCGCCGGTGATCGTATCGCCGGCGCTACGCCTGTTCTGCTGCGTCAGATACTCCATCGCGGGATAGATTCCCTTGAGCTCGCGCCCAGGAATCGGCAGCTCGCGCGGCTGCTCGGCGCCCATAGCAAGACCGACCGCGTCGTATTTCCGGCGTAACTCCTCCCCGCTGATGTCCTTGCCGACCGTCACGCCGGTTTTAAACTCGACGCCCTCGGCCTTCATCTGCTCCAGCCGGCGGTCGATCACCCACTTTTCCATCTTGAAGTCGGGAATCCCGTAGCGGAGCAGCCCGCCGATGCGGTCGGCCTTTTCGTACACCGGGACGCCGTGTCCGGCGCGCGCCAGTTGCTGCGCCGCGGCCAGGCCGGCCGGGCCGGACCCGATGATGGCCACCTTCTTGCCGCTGCGCGACACGGGCAGGACCGGCTGCACCCAGCCCTCGTCGAATCCCTTGTCGATAATGTTCCACTCGATGACCCGGATGGACACCGGATCGCTGTTGATGCCGAGCACGCAGGCCGATTCGCAGGGCGCCGGGCAGAGCCGCCCGGTGAACTCCGGAAAGTTGTTCGTCGTGTGGAGCGCCTTCAGCGCATCCTGCCAGCGACCGCGATGGACGAGATCGTTCCACTCCGGAATCAGATTCACCACCGGGCAGCCGTTCGTGCTCTGACAGAATGGCACGCCGCAGTCCATGCAGCGCGCGCCCTGCGTCTGCAGCTTGTCGTCTGCAAACGGCTCGTAGAATTCCTTCCAGTCCAGAAGGCGCAGCTCGACCGGGCGTCGCTTGGGACCTTCACGGACGAATTTTATGAAGCCCTTTGGGTCAGCCATGTCCTAGCTCATGAACGCGCGCCGGCGCTCCGTATGCGCTTCACGTTTTGACGACCTTGTGCGCTTGTTCCTTCGCTGCCGCCTTCTTGCGCTCCGCGAGCACGCGCTTGTAATCCACCGGCATCACTTTCACGAACTTCGGCAGCATCGTCTCCCAGGCCTCGAGCACCTTCTTCGCCTTCCGGCTGCCGGTGTAGCGCACGTGCTTTTCAATCATCTCGCGCAGGATCGTCTTGTCCTCGGCCGTCGCGACCGGCTCCAGCTCGACCATGCCGAGGTTGCAGCGGTCGCTGAACTTGCCCTCTTCATCGAGCACGAAGGCGATCCCTCCGGACATGCCCGCCGCGAAGTTGCGCCCGGTCCGGCCCAGCACGACCACCACGCCGCCGGTCATGTATTCGCAGCCATGATCGCCGGTGCCTTCGATCACCGCCTTGACGCCGCTGTTGCGGACGGCGAACCGCTCGCCGGCCGTGCCATAGAAATAGCACTCGCCCTGCGTGGCGCCATAGAGCGACGTGTTGCCGATCAGGATGGTGTCCTCCGGCGCGAACGTCGCGGCTTTTGGCGGGTAGACGATGATCCGGCCGCCGCAGAGCCCCTTGCCGAGGTAATCGTTGGACTCTCCCTCCAGCTCCAGCGTCACGCCCTTCGCGAGGAACGCGCCGAACGACTGGCCGGCTGATCCGGTGAACTTGAGATGGATGGTGCCGTCCGGCAGCCCGTCCAGCCGGTACTTCCTGGCGATGCGGCTCGACAGGATCGTGCCGACCGTCCGGTTCACGTTGCGGATCGGCAGCTCGAGCTTGACCGGCTTCTTGTGCTCGACGGCCTCCTTGCAGAGTTCGAGCAGCTTCCAGTCGAGCGCGCCCTCAAGGCCATGGTTCTGCTTCTCCACCCAATGCGTCGCCACGTCGTCGCCGACCTCCGGACGGTGCAGCAGCACCGAGAGGTCGAGGCCCTTCGCCTTCCAGTGATCGATCGCCTTCTGAGCGCGCAGCTTGTCCGTGCGCCCGATCATCTCCTC
>DASQGO010000105.1:0-46181 GCA_035632555.1 Nitrospiraceae bacterium
CCGCCTTCCCGATCCCACAGATTCGCGCTCAGGATTTGCACCGTCACCGTATCACCGGGGGCCAGTTTTTCGATCTCCTGCGGAATGTCGATCAGACAGTTGGCCTTGACCATGGACGTGAGGATGCCGGAGCCCTGATCACCCGTCGTGCGCACCTTGAAGACGCCGCCTTCCCTGGTCAGGATGCCCCGCAGAAAATGACGGCGGTCGGTCCGCTTGGAGAACTTTTCCTGGAATTCCGCCTGCACCACCGGACGCCCGTAGCTGCGTTGCCCGCTCATTTTCAGCATGGCCGGCCTCACGAGCTGCTCGAACGTCACCATGGACGACACTGGATTGCCGGGCAGCCCGAATGCGAGCTTGCCTTGAATCTTGCCGAACGCCAGCGGCTGACCGGGACGGATCGCGAGCTTCCAAAAATGCATCTCCGCACCCAAATCCTTAAAGACCGCCTTCGTGAAATCGTAATCGCCCATCGATACGCCGCCCGACAGCACGAGGATGTCGGCGTTCAGCCCGTGCATGATCTTTTCCTTCAACGCGGCCGGATTGTCCTTGGCGATGCCGAGCAGGAACGGAACTCCGCCCGCTTCCTGTACCGCCGCGGCGATGCCCCAACTGTTCGAATTGATGATCTTCTCCTCGCTGAACCGCTCGTCGAGATCGGCCAGTTCGTCGCCGGTGGAGAGAATCGCCACACGCGGCCGCTGATAGACAAACACAAAGGACTTGGCCAGGATCGCCAGCATGCCGGCCTCGCCCGGGCGGATTTGCGCACCCTTGGCGATGATGCATTCGCCCTTTTTGACGTCTTCGCCCTGCGGACGGATGTTCGAGCCGCGTGGCTCCGGCTTGAAGACCTTGACGGAATCCGGCGTAGGTTCGGTGTCTTCGACCTTGAGCACGGTGTCGGCGCCCTTGGGCACCGGCGCGCCGGTCATGATGCGGATCGCCTGGCCCGGACCGACAGTCTTCGTGGCCATCTTGCCGGCCGGCACGTCTTCAATGACTTTCAGGACGACGGCCTTGCCGATCGCATGCTCCTGCTTGATATCCTCATACCGGACCGCGAACCCATCCATCGCGGAATTGTCCCACGGCGGATTGTCCCGCGCGGCCACGATATCCTCGCCGAGGACACGGCCCAACACTTCCAGCAGACCGATCTTCTCCAGCCCGAGCGGATGCACCGCGTCAAGCACGATCTTCTGCGCGTCTTGTAAGGAAGTCAGGCCTTGCATCGTTCGTCAGTGCTGGTGGCGCGGCCCCATCTTGATCAGCGAGCCGCTCTTTTTGCAGAACGTTTCCACCTGGTTGGCGATATCATGATAGGCCTGCGCCGTCGCCGTGTCGGAATTGAATAGCGCATACGGTTCGCCGGCATCGCTCTGCAGGACCACGTCGGGATCGAGCGGGACGCGGCCCAGGAACGGCGCACCCATGTCGTGCGCCGCGGCTTCGCCGCCCCCCTTACGGAAGACTTCGATGTGCTGGTGGCAGTGCGGGCAGTCGAGGCCGCTCATGTTCTCCACGATACCGATGATCGGCACCTGGCTGTCCCGGCAGAACGTGACCGACTTGCGCGAGTCGAGCAGCGCCACTTCCTGCGGCGTCGTGACGATCACCGCGCCGCTCACCTTGCCGATCAGATCGATCGTCGTGACCGATTCGTTGCCGGTGCCGGGCGGCAGATCCACGAGCAGGAAATTCAAATCCTGCCATTCCACGCCGCCGAGCAATTGATTGATGAATTCGTATTTATACGCGTCGCGCCAGATGATGGGATCATCGGAATTCTGCAACAGAAACGACATGGACGCGATCTTCATGTTATAGGCCTGGTACGGAATGATGCCGCCCGACGTGCTGACCTTGAGCTTGTTGCCCTCGGCCCCGACCATCTTGGGAATGTTCGGACCGTGGATGTCCATGTCGCAGATGCCAACGTGCCAGCCCTTGAGCGCGAGGCTCACGGCAAGATTCGTGGTGACCGTGCTCTTCCCCACCCCGCCCTTGTTGCTCATGACGAGGACGGTATACTCGATCCGCTCCAGCCGCTTGGCGACCAGCCACCGGCTGTGTCCTTCCTTGTCCTTCTGGCAGGTCTCGTTCTCGTCGCAGATGGCGCAGGCCCACAGATATGTGCAGACATCTCCGCTTCCACCGCCAGGGGATTGCACCACTTTCAGTTCTTTGGCCACTCGCTGTCCTCCCACTCGGAATATTGAAGATCAGTCCCGCTTACCGGTTGAACGACTTGGTCCCGGACACCTTCTCTACCGTGGTATGATCCAGTATCGGTCGAATCACTGCCAAGTTTTCCCTGGCTCCTTCCGGACTGCCGGGCAGGTTCACGATCAATGTTGTCCCGCGAATACCGGCTGTCCCACGCGAGAGCATCGCAGTCTTGATCTTCTTCGAGCTCTCCAGCCTCATGGCTTCCGCAATACCGGGGATTTCTTTCTCGATCACGTCGCGCGTCGCTTCTGGCGCCCAATCCGTCGGCCGAATGCCCGTCCCGCCGACGGTCAGGACCACGTCAGGACTGTCCCCGTCGCAGAGCCTTTGCAGTCGCTCGCGAATCATCGCTCGATCATCAGAAACCGTCGCATACCCGACCATCTCTCCGGGCAGGCCTCTCACCATCTGCTCCAATGACTCCCGCCCCGCATCCTGCTCCTGCCCCGATGCAATCTTGCTGCTGATCACGACGATTGCGACGCGCAGCATGATCTACCTGCGCCGCCCCGAGCCGGGCACGCTCACATACGGATCGTCGCCCATCACCGGTGCGGTCGCAATCGGCATGCGTGCCGCGACACCCGTGACATCCGGCTCCGACCCAGGTGCCGGCTTCCTTTTGAAGAACCCGGCACTGATAATACCGACTTCATAAAAGATGTACATGGGCAGAGCCATCAAACACTGGTTGAACGGATCCGGCGTGGGCGTCAAGATCGCCGCGACGATGAACGCGCCCAGGAACGCCCACTTCCGGTAGCGTTTGAGAAACGGCGCATCCACCCAACCCAGCTTGGCCATCAACGTGATGACCAGCGGCACCTCGAAAATCAGCCCGAAGACCATCAGAAACCAGAGCGCAAAGCCAACGTATTGGGCGATGGAGAGCTGGGGGATAAAACCGGCGTTGACGCCATAGGAAATCAGAAAATTCAAGGCGAACGGGAGCACGAAAAAGAAGGAAAAACCGATGCCGGCATAAAATGCCAGGGTGCTCAACATGACGAACGGCCCCACGAAGCGCCGCTCCTGCGCATGCAGGCCCGGCACGACGAACTGCCACACTTCCCCCAGGATATAGGGCGTCGCCAACACAAGCGCAAACAGTCCGGCCACCTTGACGTTCTGCCACAACGCCTCGGCAGGCGCGAGAAAGACAAACGGCACGACCGGCAGATCGGTCGGCACCCACTGCAGCTTTCCCGGAATAAACGCGTTCTGGAGGGGAACCCTCAGCCATTGCACCAGCGCATCGGCATAAAAGAACGTACCGACGAACACCGCCGCCACGACCAGCACCACGCGCGTGAGCCGGGCCTGGAGCTCCACCAGGTGCTCCATGACCGGCATTTTCCGGTCTTCCAGCGGTGTGAAGACCGAGTCTTGAAGCCACTTCTGAAAATCATTCCAGTCAGCCATTGGAATTTTTGAATCTGGTGGTTTGGCGAAGCTCAAATCCGCATCGCAGCATCACCGCTTCACTCTTTCCTATTTCGGATTCACCGCCACAAACAGCGTATTCCCCTGCCGGCTCAGCAGTAATACGACCATTTCCTCCTTCTTCACTTTCGCGGCTGCTTTCTTGTAGTCATCCAGACTCTTGACGACTTCGCGGTTGACCTCCTGAATCACGTCGCCCCGCTGGAGGCCCGCCGCTTCCGCCGCGCTCCCGGCCTCGACATGCTGAATGGCCACGCCGCTGGTCTTCGGCGAGATGTTCAACTGGCTGCGCATCGCTCCATCCAGCGCCTGTACCTTGAGCGAAGCCAGCACGTTGTCCGGAGGCTTTTCGGTGTCGGATGGCGCAGGAGAGGATCCGGCCGGCTCGCGCCGCGCCAGCATTTCATCCGACGGCCGTTCGCCGATCTTGACCACAATGACCTGCTCTTTGCCCTCGCGCAGCACCTTGACCTTGGCTGTGGTCCCGACCAGCGTGCGCGCCACCATGTTCCGCAACTGGCTGACGTTCTGGATTTCCTTGTCATTGAACGCCACCACAACATCGCCCCGCTTGACGCCGGCGGCGTGGGACGGCCCGTTTTCATTTACCTCGCTGATAAGCACCCCGCCCTTGCGTTGCTCCGGGAGCTTGAACGACTTGGCCAGATCCTTCGTGACCTCCTGAATTGCAATCCCCATCCAGCCACGGACCACCTTGCCCGTTTTGGTCAACGCTTCCGCAATATCGACCGCAATGCTGCTGGGAATGGCGAATCCGATGCCCTCCGACCCGCCGGTCCGCGAGAAAATCGCCGTATTGATCCCGATCAGATCGCCGTTCATGTTGACCAGCGCACCGCCTGAATTGCCCGGATTGATCGCCGCATCGGTCTGGATGAAATCCTCGTAATCGGCGATGCCGACGTTGCCGCGGCCGAGCGCACTGATGATGCCGAGCGTCACCGTCGAGCTCAATCCGAACGGGCTGCCGACTGCCAGAACTACATCGCCCACCTGGAGCTTGTCGTAATCGGCCCACTTGAGCGCCGGCAGATTGTCCGCCTCGATTTTTACGACTGCAAGATCGGTCTTGGGATCGGCTCCGATCAGCTTGGCCTGGAATTCCCGCTTGTCGCTCAGCGTGACGGTGATCTGCGAGGCATTGTCCACCACGTGATTGTTCGTAACGATATAGCCCTTGGTGTCAATGATGACGCCGGATCCCGCGCTCTGCTCCGGCCGTCCTGGGGGCCCCGGAGGCGGCGGGATAGGCGGCCCCGGCTCTTCACCGGGCGCGTCTTCTCCAGGAGGCCCGCCGACCGGACCGGGTGGAAGCGGCGGCGGACGCCGGCCGCCGCGGCGGCCTTCATGGCTCCCTGTAACCGCAATGTTCACCACCGCCGGCGTGACCTTCTTGACGATCTCGGAAAAACCCTGCGCCAACGCCGGCGGCACCGCAGCATCGGCCAATGATGGTACCGTCGCCTGCCACCATGCCCAACTGGCAAGCACCGCAACGGCGAGAAGAGGCAGCGCCAGTTTCATCACATTTTTCTTCCGAATCATGCCAAACCACTCGCGCATCCGCATAGAAGTGTCCTCAATTATATGAAGTGTTTAGGTTTCTCTTCCGCAGGATTAATGTATCTGCATTCTACACCATCCCTGCACCTGGCTTCAAAGACAAACTCCCTTCCGAGGCGGGCAAAAGTCCGGTCCTCCATATGATCGGCACGACAGGTTTTCGCAAATGGGCTGGAGCCGGCCAAGTTCCGCCACGGCCTTTTCGCCTATTGCTTGCTGCGGGATTGAAGGGGGAAGCCGATGGCGACGTGACGCTCGGCAACTGGCTGTATTTATCAGACACGCCGTTCCGGTTGGCACCAAGAAGGATTTCAATCAGGAGCAGCAGCCCCTGTTCATCCCGCCTATTTCGCAGACCGGCAAATCCGCCGGACTGCCCTTGACGAAATCAGCCTCGCGATAACCTGCGGGATCCTAGAACGAGAAAAGGCGGAGAGGATTGCTCCCCTCCGCCTTTTGTGTGATCGAGATCGAGCGAACGACTACTCGTCGCCGCCCTTCTTGCAGAAGCTCCGCTCGTAATTGATGATCGTCCAGGCTTCTTCCTCCGTGATCGTGCCCGGCGTGAGCGACACCATGCCGGTGCCGGCGCTGCCGTTCTTGATCACCCAGAAGAGCTCGCCGTCCTTCCGCTTCTTGTGGAATTTGCAATTCGTGAAGTTCCGTGGGCTCGGATTCAGGATTGCGCCGGCCGGGCCGTTCCCCTCGCCGGTCTTCCCGTGGCAGTTAAAACAGGTGCCCTTGCCCTCGAACAACGCCTTGCCCTTCGCGACATTTTCAGGCGTATTCGCGACCGGATTCTTCATCGCCTTGGCTTCTGCCATCTGATCCGGCGGAACCCGGGGCTTGAGCGGATCCCTTTCCTCGGCCATGGCCGTGGTGGCCACGACGAACATAAGTGCGGTCATGAGACCGACTGCCTTGAGATAACCCATCACTGCTCCTCCTTGTTAAAAACCACCTTCCAACGATGCGTGTCCGCAGCCTTGATTGGCGCCTGACCGTCCGTCGGGCGAAAAAATCGCGGCACTATAGCAACGCCTTTGCGGCCTTGTCAAGCAAACGGCGGGCCGCCCCGGTTATCGCGTCAGGACAATGTCACGGACAACCTTGCCCTTGGGCCCGAACGGCGCCAGCGGCTTGCCGTTCAATTCTCCGCGAATGCCTCCGGCATTGCCGATCGTCAGCGCGAATTTCTCCTGCGCCTTCCATGTCAGCCGGTCGCCCGGTCGCAACAACGCCTCATGCGGGCTGGCATCATCCGTCTGGACCACCACCCAACTCAACTCCGACGCTTCGAGCGCCAGAACCATCCCTGCTTCCGTTGCCCCACCGCCGCCGTCAAACGGCAGACCTGCCAGCGGATCGCTCGTCGTCAATGGCGTCGGCAACGAGGCGGATTTGCTCGATTGGACCGGCGCAGGAACCGAAGGCGCGGAGGGTTGCGGCCTGGCCGCATGATCTGCCGGCGCGGTTTCGGCCTTGGCCCGGCGATCGGCCTCGCGTGCGGTTTTCACGCGGGATGCGTCGGACTCCGCCGGCCTCATGACCGACACCGACCCCTGCTCGCGCGTCAGCAGCAACACCAGCCCTAATACGGCAACGGCGGCTGCAGCGATCACGGCCTTGCGGTTGGCCTTGCGCTTGCGCTCGTCCTCCACTTGCTGCTGCCGCAGCCGTTCTCGCTCCTCATGCTTGTCGTAAAAGGTTCCGGCGGAGACCGCGAACCGGCGCATGGCATCGTCTTCGTCCAGCCCCAATGAGCGCGCGTACGAACGCACGAAGCCCTTGGCAAACACCTGCTCAGGCAGCTTGGCAAAATTGGACTCCTCGAGCGCCTTGAGATACTCGGGGTGAATCCGGGTCTTGATGGCGACTTCGTCCAGCGTGAGCCCCTTGGTCTCACGGACCTGCCGGAAAAATTCGCCGACCGATTCTTTGGTTTCTGCCGTCTGGGCTGTCATAATTTGAGCCGCTCCAGCAATGCTTTGGCCTCTGCGGAAACAGCCCCGCTTTTATCCCTGTCCAGCGACACGGCGCGCGCCAACGCATCACGGGCTTTGCTGTCCTGCCCCATTTTGTAGTGCACGCGTCCCACTTCCAGGTACACAAGGGCCTGCGGCACGTTGGATGGAGTGACCTTCAACGCATCTTCGAACGCCTGCATCGCACCTTGCATATCCCCTTCCAGTTCCAAAACAAGACCAAGCTGATAATAGGCCACGTCGGGCGTCGAGTAGAGTGGGTAGCCCACCGCTTTCCGAAAGGCTCGGATCGCATCCTGACGCTGGTTCTGCTTGACGAACACCTGGCCGAGGAAGTTATAGGCTTCCGGATAGTCCGGGTCGATGTCGAGCACCTCCCGGATTTCGGCTTCCGCCTGCTGGAACTTCTCCTGCATGGCGTAGATGAGCGCGATGTAATAATGCGCGTCGCGGTTCTTCGGATCCTCCTTCAGCGCCTTCTGGAAGAACACGTAGGCGCTTTGCTGATCGGTTTTGAAGACCGCGACCCCCTCCCCGACATGCCCCTGCGCCTTCTTGACCTGCTCCTGAGACGCGCTGCACCCGCCGCAGAGCAGCGCACCGAGGCACAGGCCGGCGATGCCCCACGACAGAACCGGACTCCGACGGACGAGACGATGTTGGTCGAATTTCACCGTTGCACCTCTGTGACATCTTCAAAATGCGTCAGCCGCTTGAACTCACGAAACCGCGCTTCGATCTCTTTGTAATCGAGGATTCGCAGCCGGTCAAGACTAAAGGCTTCCACGGTAAAGGAGGCCATCACGCTGCCGAAGATCACCGCCCGCCGGAAAGCGGCTTCGGACACGTTCCTCGTCGCCGCCAGATAGCCCACAAACCCTCCGGCAAACGTATCGCCGGCCCCTGTGGGATCCTTGGCCTGTTCCAGCGGAAAAGCCGGAGCGCCGAACGTCTGCTTGTGATTGAACATCAGGACGCCATATTCCCCGCGCTTGACGATCAGATGCTTGGGCCCTCGGGCAAGGATCGTCCTGCCGACCTGCACCAGACTCGAATGGCCGCCGAGGGCACGCGCTTCCGCATCGTTGACGATCAGCACGTCCACCTGCTCAAGCACCTTCCAGAGTGCATCGCGTTTGCGCTCGATCCAGAAGTTCATCGTATCACACGCGACCAGCGCCGGCCGCTTGACCTGGCGGAGCACGTCGAGCTGCAACTCCGGATCGATGTTGCCGAGAAACAGCATGGACGGCGTCCGGTACGGCTCCGGAATCTTCGGGCGGAAGGTTTCGAACACGTTCAGCTTCGTATCCAGCGTGCGCGCCTCGTTCATCTGGTACGTGTATTCGCCCTCCCATCGGAAGGTCTTGCCGGGCCGGCGCTCCAATCCAGCCAGGTCAATCCCGCGGCTCTTGAGGAACGTCACGTGCCGATCGGGAAAATCTTCGCCGACAACCGCGAGCAAATCCACGCTCGTGAAATAGCTCGCCGCCGTCGAGAAATAGGTGGCGGACCCGCCCAAGACTTCCTCTGCCTGGCCGAACGGTGTATGCACCGTATCCAATGCCACGGAACCGACCACCAAAAGCTTACCCATCTCTGGAATCCCCGTTAAATGCGGGCAGCAAAGAGCGACAGGTTGCCGGCCGAACGGTATCCTGAACGCGCGGCTTACGCTTCACGTCTTCTTCACGTACCGGCCGACCAACAACTGGAGCCGTTTGCGCGTTGCGGCCGGAATCTTCTCCGGCGCCGTGACAATAGCGTACTGCAGCGCGCTCCCGCATGGGCACGGCCGCATCACCGCAACCGCAGGCACGACCGCGCGCAAAATTCGCTTGGCCTGCGCGACATTGTTGTGCAACGTGGCCAGGATCATTTCGACCGTCACCGACTCCTCGCCACTGTGCCAGCAGTCATAGTCGGTGACCAGCGCCATGGTGGAATAACACAGCTCTGCCTCGCGCGCCAGCTTGGCCTCCGGCATGTTCGTCATACCGATCACGTCCACCCCCCACTGCCGGTACAGCAGCGATTCCCCGCGCGAGGAAAACTGGGGTCCTTCGATGCACAGATACGTACCGCCCCGATGCACCGTCGCGCCGACATCATGTGCCGCCTTCGACAACATCTGGCTCAGTGCGCCGCAAATCGGGTCCGCGAATGCCACGTGGGCCACGATCCCCTTTTCAAAAAACGTGCTGGCTCGCCGCTTCGTCAGGTCGATGAACTGATCCGGCAGCACGATATGGCCCGGCTTAAGCGCCTCCTTCATGCTTCCCACGGCGCTCACGGAAATGACCCGCACCACACCGAGCGTCTTCAGCGCATAGATGTTTGCGCGGTAATTGATGTCGGCGGGCGCGATGCGATGGCCGCGGCCGTGCCGGGACAGAAAAGCCACCCGCACTCCATCGAGCGCGCCCACGATCAGCGCATCCGACGGCTTCCCGAACGGCGTGCGAACCGTGATTTCTCGGATGCCCGACAGCCCCTCCATATTATAGAGACCGCTGCCGCCGATGATCCCGATATCGGCCTGGGACTTTACCATGGTCACTCCGTGCGAACCGGTGAGAGCGCGGCCGGCGATCCGGCCCGATCATGGAGTGACTGCAGAAACCGCCTCACTTCGCCGACGATCCGGTCGGCAACCTGTGCCGGAGTCTCTGCATCTCCAATTGCCAGCCATATCAACCCCTGTTCCTTTCGGAACCAGGTCAGTTGACGCTTGGCGAAGCGGCGGGTGTCGCGCTTAAGGCAACGGACCGCTTCCTTGTAGTCATAATCGCCGGCGAGATAGCCAGCCATCTGCTTGTACCCAAGTCCTTTCATGGAACCGAGGTGCCGTCCATACCCCTTGTCCAGTAAACGGCGCGTTTCCTCAACCAGCCCTTTGGCTAATTCCAGTTCGACCCTCTCATCGACGCGCCGATAGAGCACGGACCGCTCTCGGGTGAGGCCTATGAGCAGCGGCGTGAACGGCATGTCGGCAAACGCGTGCCGCGTATGCTCCGCCGACAAGGGACGACCCAGCAGATGATGGACTTCCAGGGCGCGGATGATCTTCACGCGATCGTTGGGATGCAGCCGTCGGGCGGACTCAGGATCCACGTGAGCCAGTTTCCGGTAGAGCCAGTCCGCTCCGTTCGCATCCGCGTCTTGCTCAAGACGCCGTCGAAATTCCCAATCGGCTGGAGGTCCTTCCCACAAGCCGCGTAGCACCGTCCGAACATAGAGGCCGGTTCCACCGACTAGGAGCGGCACTTTCCCCTCGTGGTGCAGCCGGGCGATTTCAGCCACAGCCTGCCGGCGGAATTCTCCCGTGTTGAACGGCTGGCCGGGATCGGCCAGGTCGATCAACCGGTGGGGCACGCCCTGGCGTTCCTCCGCAGACGGTTTATCCGTGCCGATGTCCATCCCTCGGTAAACCTGCCGTGAATCCGCGGTCAACACCTCCGTCCCCAATGCCTTCGCAACGAGAATCGCAATGTGGCTCTTCCCGACTGCGGTCGGGCCGACGATGACCACGAGTGGCTTGGTTTCCGTAATCCACGATGCGTGATGCGTGAGCGGCTGATTATTCATGACTTCCGGGCTTTTTCGTCTGCGGTTCACGTTTAACGGCCGAAGATCCGCGCTAATTCCTCTTCCGGCAGCCGTAGCGCGACGCGCCGCCCATGCGGGCAGGTCGTCGGCAGGCCTTCCTCCACCCACTCTTCGATCAGCCGCTTGATTTCCGGCAGCTCCATTGCGCGGCCGGCGCGCACCGCTCCGTGACAGGCCAGGGAGGCCATGACGGACCGGAGCCGCGTCTCCAGTGGCGACGCGCTATTCCACTGCGACAGATCGTCCACAAGGTCCAGCACCAGCGCGGCATAATCGAGCGGCTTCAGCAACGCCGGCACGGCGCGGATAACGAACGTGTGCGCGCCGAACGGCTCGATCTTCAGCCCGGCCTGTTCCAGCTCGGGCAGATGCCGCTGCAGCAACATGGCGTGCTGCAGCGGCACGTCCACCGTTTCGGGAATCAACAAGGGCTGTGAGGGCAGCGCCTGGCTGAGCCGGGCCCGGCACAGCCGTTCGAACAGCACGCGCTCATGCGCCGTGTGCTGATCGATGACTTGCAGCTCGGATCCCACTTGGGCTACGAGATAGGTCCGTTCGAGTTGCCCCAAGGGGACGACATCCCGTTCCGCTCCCGTCAGAAAGGTCTGCACCTGCTCGCCGGCTACGGACGTTCCGGATGCGGTCTCGGCGCGTTGACTGTACGGAACCGGCCCCGGAGGCATCGGATACCCGGTGGCCTGCGGCAGGGAACCGAACGGGGACCCAGGAGGCGTTGCGAACTCGCGCGGAACCTGCGTCGCGGCTGTTTCGACGCCGATCGCCGCCCGGACAGCCTGTCTCACCGCCTGAAACACCAAGTCCTGGTCGGCGAACCGCACTTCCCGCTTCGTCGGATGCACGTTGACATCCACCCGCTCGGAATCCACATCGAGAAACAGCACGAATTGCGGATGCTGCCCCTTGGCCAGATAGGCTCCGTAGGCGTCGTAGACCGCATGTGACACCGCGGCATTCTTGACGGCACGCCGGTTCACGAAGATCTCCTGCGGTGTCCGCCCGGCGCGCTGGTGCATCGGTTGAATCGTCAGGCCCTCGACCCGGATTCCGGCGCGCTCCATGGACACGGCAGCCGCCTGCTCGACAAATCGCAGGCCATATACCTGGAGAATCCGGTCGCGCCGCGACACAGCCGCCGGATAGTCCGCAACCTCCTGCCCGTTGTGCGTCAGGCGAAACCGCGTGCCCGGCCAGGCCAGCGCGGCCTGCTGAACGGCCTGGCAGATGTGGGAAAATTCCGTCGTGACCGTCTTGAGAAACTTCTTGCGCGCGGGCGTATTGAAGAACAGCTCTTCGACGTCGATCTGGGTACCGGGCGTAGCGGCAGCCTCTTCCGACTTCGTGAGCGCGCCTCCGGTCAGCAGCAGCCTGGTGCCGACCGGTTCGTTGCGGCACGCGGTCGTCACCCGCACTTTCGAAACCGACGCGATGCACGGCAGGGCCTCACCGCGAAAACCAAGGGTTTGAAGGGTGACCAGATCGTGTTCCGATCGCAGTTTGCTGGTGGCGTGACGCTGAAAGGCGAGCGGAGCATCGGCCGGCGTCATGCCTTCGCCGTCGTCACTGACGCGGATCAACCGCCGGCCGCCGTCCGTCACATCGATGGTGATCCTGGTGCTGCCAGCGTCCAGACTGTTGTCGATCAACTCCTTGACGACGGCTGCCGGCCGTTCGACCACCTCGCCGGCTGCGATCCGGCTGATGACCTCACCCGGCAGCACCCGGATTTTCCCGACACCGCTGACGACGCTCATCGCAATTCCGCGAGCTTGCCCTTCGCCAGCTTGGCTTCGTTGGAATCTTTGAAATCCTGCAGGACGCGCTTCAGATACTGCCGTGCTTTGTTGGCATTGCCCGTTTCCGCCGCCGCCAGCCCCAGCTTGTAGAGGGCTGCTACGACCTTCTCGCTATGTGGATGATCAGTGACGACTTTTTCGAACGCCTGCATGGCCCGGGCATGGTCCTTCATGGAGTAATACGATTCACCCAGCCAATACTGCGCGTTCGGAGCCAGCGAGGTGGACGGAAAATCCTGGAGAAACCGCTGGAATCCGGCCACAGCCAGCTCATACCGCCCGTTGAGATAGTCGTTGTACGCCAGATTGTACGCGGACGTGGGAGAGATATCCGGCGTGCCGGGCAGCGGAAGCACCGGCTCAGGGCGGGGCGCGATGGCGGCCGGCTTGGACTGACGAGGCAGTTCCCCGGTCGCGCCATCCGGTTTCACCGGTATCGACCGAAGTGCGCTTTCCAGATTTGCAAGCCGGCCCTCGACCAATTTCAAACGGTCCAGCAACTCGTCCGTCTGCGGTTTGTTTGTCGCCGCATCCTTCCCCGCATCTCCTCCCAACTTGGCCTCGACGGCTTGCAGCCGGCGCTGCACGGCCTCCTGTTGTTTCTGCGCCTGCTCCTGAGACTTGGTCACTGCGCGAAGGTCTTCCCGCACTTCGACAAAATCTGCGTGCTTCGCACAACCGGAGACGGTCAACGTCAGCGCACAGGCAAGACACAGCAGAAGGGACGTCGCGGCATATCGCATGGAATGCTCTTTCCTCTGTCCTCGGAATTCCCCGTTTGAGGGTTACTGGAGCTGGGCCAGCTTTTCTTTCGCCTTCGTCGCCTCAGGACTTCTCGGATAGGCTTCCACAACCTGCTTCAGCGTCGACGAGGCGCGTCCGCGATCGTTCAGTGCCACGTACGCAAACCCTTTTTTCAGCAGCGCCGCTGGTACCTTGACGCTATCGGGGTACGCACGGTGCACGCGGTCAAAGGCCTCGATCGCATGCCCGTAATCCTTCGCTCCATAATAGCACTCGCCGAGCCAGTATTGGGCATTGCCTGCAAGCTGCGAGCCCGGATGACGTTGGAGAAAATCCGAGAACCCCTTCCGCGCTCCGTCATAATCGCCGTTCTTGAACGCCTGCAAAGATTCCTCGTACCCCTTGTCCTCTCCGTCAGCCGGCGGTCCCTCGGTGGCAACGGCTGACGAACCTGCAGTGGCATGCCCCGGGCCCTTGGCCGGACCGGCTTCCGCCGAGTCACCCGGGTGCGAAGCCTGCTTGCCATTCTTGGCCGGCTTGCCCTCTTTGATCTTGCCGGCCTGGGTGGCCATGCCGTGCAGCGCCCTGGCCACCTCGTCCAGACGGCGGTCCTGCTCCGCTTCCCGTACTTCGATTGCCTCGCCGACCGTTCGCAAGGCTTTGGCAACCGAACTGACGCTCTTGTTCACCTCCGCCAAATGTTCCGATGTCAATTTGCCGTCAGCAACCACCCTGGCGGACAAATCCGTCAGCGAACGGCTGAGCTGTTCGAGCGTCTTGTCGTGGCTGCCCAGTTTGGCATCCACGGTTTTGGCCAGCGTGCCGATCGTCTCGGCCAGCTTCGCCAATTCCTCCTGCATTCGGTCACGGTCCGTCTTCAAGAGATTGGCTTGGTCGTGCTGAATCTTTTCGATCACGTTCAGCCGGGCGGAGGACTTATTCTCGACGTCGTCCAGGCGGCGCTGCACGACGTCGAACCTGTTGGCGCCCTTGTCCATGCTCCCCCGGAGAGCCGGCAGCTCTTCCTCCCTGAGCGTCGTCAACTCCTGATTGAATCGGGCGCGGGTCTCGCCGATCAATTGATCGAGATCCGCTCTCGCCTTGGCGATTTTCGCCGTCAATTCCTTCTCCTGCCTGACCAGATCCGATTGCTGCGCACAGCCGGCCAGCGACAGCATAAGTGCGCAACCGGCCCACGCTGCACGATACATGCCCGCCCATCTTTTGCCAGAAGCTCGCACCTCGAACCCCGTTTTGTTACTTGATGCGCAGCACCAGATGCCCGCGCCTGTTCTGCCGATAACAGTCCTCGCTATGCTCGCGGCAGAACGGCCGGTCTTTTCCGTAGGATGTCACGACTAGCCGCTTGGTCTCGACGCCCAGATCGGCCAGGTAGCTCCGCACCGCCTTGGCCCGTTTTTCGCCCAGCACCAGATTATAAGCCTGCGTGCCGCGCTCGTCGCAATGCCCTTCAATCGTCAGGGCCTTGTCTGCGTTGGCCTTCAGCCACTGGGCGTCCGTCCCGAGCGCTTGCTTGCCGGCATCTATCACCGTCCAACTGTCGAATGCGAAAAACACATCCTGCAACCCCGTGCCGGCCGTTGCGGTGGCTTCCTGCCGCATCTCTTCCATGCGCTGGCGGGCCGCCTCCGGTTCGGCTTTGGCCACCACAATGTCGTCGGACACCCGCTCCTCGCCCGGCAGAGTCACCGGTGCCGGCGGCTGCGGCTTGCTGACCAGCCCCTGCTCAGTGGTTTTTGAACCGGACGTGCCTTGAACCGTTTTCTCGCATCCCTGCGCAAACAGCAGCAGGCACCCAGCCATCGTGATCGCGCAGACTGTCTGATAGGATCTGCTCATTGCGTGACGCTCCTGTGTTGAAAAAGACATTACTTGCTCTCCGTTGGCTGATCGTCGACCTTTTCTGAATCTCCGCCGCAAACTAACCCGGCGTGTTGTTGCACAATCCGTTGAAGGTCAGCAGCTTTCTGCCCCTGTCATCCCGTTGATTATATAGTGCAGGCATTATTTCTTCTCTGCGGGTTGAACGTCGATCTTCTGAATCTCCGCCGAAGACCAGGCCGGCATGCTGTTGTGCGACCCGCTGGAGGTCAGTGGCTCCATTTCCTTCCCATCACTGTTGACCATGTAGAGCTGCGTTTTACCACTCGCTGTCGAACTGAACGCCAAGTGCCGTCCGTCCGGCGACCAGGACGGAGAATCGTCGATGCCGGAACCCGACGTCAATTGCGCGCGTTTCTGCCCGTCAGGACTGATCAGGCAAATTTTGTAATTCCGCTGCTCGCTCCGGCACACATACGCAATCCAGTTGCCGCGAGGCGACCAGGCCGGCGCGGCATTATAATCGCCGTCGAAGGTCAGCCGGCGCACATTGGATCCGTCTGCGCTCATCAAGTATACCTGCGGTCCGCCGCCGCGGTCGGAGGTGAAGGCCAACTCCTTGCCGGTCGGCGCCCAGGACGGCGAGAGATCGCCCGCCGAATGGACGGTCAAACGCTGGAGTTCCCTGGTCTTCATTTCCATCGTGTAAATTTCTGAATTGCCGTCCTGGCTCGTTGCAAACGCCAGCTTCGTGCCGTCCGGAGAGAGCGCGGGTGTGATATTCAACCCCGACAGCGACACCAGCGGGGAACGTTTTCCCGTGGAGAGATCCACAAGCTCGATGTTCTGCCGCGTGCGGCTCTGGTACGAGGTAAACACCAGAAATTTCCTGTCTGGCGACCATTGCGGCGTCAGGTTCAGGAATCCGTCGGACGTGATTTGTCGGGGGGCATGTCCGTCGTAGTCCATGATATACAACTCGCGGGCGCCTTTCTGCTCCGAGACATAGGCAATCCGCGTCCGCGCAATGCCCGGTTCGCCCGTGTAACGCGCAACCAATTCGTCCGCCAACCGGTGCGTCATTTGCCGCAGTAACGCCTTGGACCCGACATAGCGCTTGGCGGCGCCAAGGTCGTCGCTGCCGCCGTCGTACACGAACCGGTCCAGGAGATAATCAGGATCGCGCGTGCCGATCGCGCCCCAAACTAGCACCTTGACGCCTGATTCGACCGCCTGTTTCAGTTTCTGCCTGTCCGGCGCGCCAGGACCGGCCAACGGAATGCCCAGCTTGGCGGCATCGACCACGGTAAAGACCTGCGACCGGCGAAGGTCGGCGCTGAGCACGTCCGCAGCCTCCTTGCCAGGGCGCGACGGCAGTACGCCATCCTGGAAGCCCAGCACGCCGATGGGAACTTTTTGAAAGTCAGGCCTGGTCGCCTCCAAGTAGACGTCCGCCGCGCCGGATTCCAGGATGCTGCCCGCCACGCCGAGACCAGCCAGGCTGAGCGCCACTCCGGCAACCAGGGTCCACCGCGCACTTGTAGGTCTTGTCATCCGGCCTCCTCGCCCACCGTGAAGCTAAAATGCGTCTCCAGCATGTCCTCGGTCACATAAAGGGGAAACGACGGAAGCTGCCCGACTGACAACACCGCCCGCTTGCCGGCATCATCGTAATACCCGTTTCCGGACTCCCGTTCAACCGTCACATCGCTGATACGTCCAGACCGGTACAGTCGGAATTTTATGACGACCTGATACGACCGGTTCCCGGCATCCACCGGCGGAGCGACCCACTGTTCGCTGATTTTGCTCTGCACGAGCGCCAAGTACCGGCCCAATCCCGACTCATCGCCCGACACCTGAATCGCTGTCACCGGCTTCGCGACCGGTTTCGGCTTCGAAGCCACCGCTGCCTTCGGCTGAGGGCGTTGCACCTGTTCCAGCTGCTTGGCAAGTTCGGACAGCGACGGTTGCTTCTCCCGCGCTTTGGTCTCCGTGACCGGCGGCACAGGGACCGGCGCCGGCCGGTATTCTCCCAACCGTGGGGCTTCCGGAGGGCGCTCGATGCCTCGCAGGGCATCCCGCAACCGGTTATCCGCAGCTTTCATGGTGACATTCTCCTTGACCGACGGCATCACCGGAATTTTTGCGGCGATCGGCGCGCTCGCCCGACGGGCCGGCGGTGCGGCCGGTTGTGGAGTCGGTGGTGGCGATGGCTCAACGGCCGGCTGGGGCGCCGCTTCAGGCTGGGGCTGAGGCAGGCTGACCAGCGTCACCTGTGTCGCCTGCAGCCGTTCAGCCTTTGGCGTAAACCGGATACCCGCGACCAGGGCAAGCCCTGCAAGATGCAACACCAGCGAGACGACCAGCATGCGCTTGACGAGGACGAGCGAATCCCCCGGCATCCCGGCATCAAGCCATCTGGGATCCATCTGTGCCGTCATGCGACGCGGCTACTGAACACGCTCTTCCTGGGCCTTCGCTCCAGGAACGGGGTCCGTCACCATCCCGAGCCGTTCGATTCCGGCCCGCTTGATCTCGTCCATCACCCGCACCACCGTGCCGTACGGCACCGCGCCGTCGGCGCGCAGATAAATGGACACGTCCGCATTGTTCTGCTTGGCCTGCTTCAGCCTGAACTCGAGCTGCTCGAGACTCAGCCGGTCCTTGTCCAGATACACTTTTTGATCCCGCTCAATCGTCAGCACCAGCCGTTCATCCGGCCTGATCGTGTTGCTTTGGGACGTAGGAAGCTTGATGTCCATCCCCCGATACAGCATCGGAGCCGTGACCATGAAAATGATCAACAGGACGAGCACGACGTCCACCAGAGGAATAATGTTGATCTCAGCCAGGAACCGGCGGCGCCGGGTGTCGAACATCATGTGCGGGATCCTGCGTGCTTGGCGCGGGCCGGCAGCGCGTTCATGAATTCGATGCTGAACGACTCAGCTCGGAAGACCGACTTGCGAATCCGCGTCAGGAAATAATTGTAGGCGATCACGGCTGGAATGGCCGTCAGCAGGCCGGCCGCCGTCGCCACCAGCGCCTCCGCCACGCCGGGCGCCACCGCGGCGATGCTGGCGGTGCCCATTTTTCCGATCTGCTGGAAGGCGTCGATGATTCCCAGCACCGTCCCCAGCAATCCGATAAACGGCGTGATGTTTCCCGTGGTCGCCAGAAACGGCAGGTACGCTTCCTGCCTCGAAATCTGGCCTTGCATGACGTGCCCCACCACACGATCGAGATACTGCCGGTCCGGCTCCGGCGCCTCCTCGGAATTTCCGCGGCGCCCCGATCCCGCTCCGTCACCGTCAGGAACCACCCGGTCCATGATGCCAAGAAACACGGTTGCACTTGGACTGGCCGGCCACCGGCGGGCCTGACGCCGCAATTCGTCCTGGTCCCGTGTTACGGCATAGGCGCTGAGAAACTGCTGCTCTTCCCGCTCAGCAGCGCGTGAACTCCGCCATTTTGCGATGATGATGGCCCACGACACGACGGAGAAGATGAACAGGGCGAACAACACAAGCTTGGAGACCACTCCAAGCGAGGCAAGGGATCCCATGGCACCGGCTGGCATAACAGTCTCCTACGCAGCCGCGCCGCCCGACGGCGGCGCGGTGACATCCATCACGTCTGAAAGCAGAAAAAATGGCGGGGCCGACGGGATTTGAACCCGCGACCTCCAGATTGACAATCTGGCGTCCTAACCAAGCTGAACGACGGCCCCGCTAAGGAACGAGCGCTGTGCGATAGTAACGATGGGCTGAGGGGGGAAGAGGCCGAAATAATAATCACTACGTGCCTTCGTTTACTCGTGTCTCGTCTGCCCTTCTCCGCTCCCTTTCTTCGTTGTTGGTAGGCGGAACAGGGATCGAACCTGTGACCTCTGCCTTGTAAGGGCAGCGCTCTACCAACTGAGCTATCCGCCCGAATGTTCAAAATTGCCGAGTACTTGCGGATGGTATCAAGGCCCCTGCGGGAAGTCAACCGCGTGGAACGGCGGACGGCGTCACGCCAACGAATGACGAGCCGGCGCAGGCCGGTTCTACCCGCGACGCATCACTCGTCGCGTGGTCGCATTCACATTTTTCCGGCGCGCCTTGCGGGGGAAAAGGTGTTGATGCAATTGCTTGAGCCGCGCCCGCTCGACGTGGGTGTATATCTGGGTGGTTGAAATGTCGGCATGACCGAGCATCGCCTGGACGGACCGCAAGTCCGCCCCGTGGTCCAGGAGATGCGTCGCGAAAGAATGCCGCAGCATGTGCGGAGAGATCGGCTTCCGAATGTCCGCCTGTCGCGCCCGCGCACGGAGCAGCTTCCAGAATCCCTGCCGCGTCAATGGCCCTCCGCGCCGCGTCACGAACGCGTGCGGCGAGGTCCGTCGCTTCAGCAATGCTGGACGCGCCTGCTCCAAATAGGTCTCGAGTTTGCGCCGCGCCGGCTCTCCCATCGGCACCACCCGCTGCTTGTTGCCCTTGCCGCTGACGAGCACGTAGCCGACGTCCAGATTCAGACGCGCCTGCTCGAGGCCGACGAGTTCCGAGACACGCAGCCCCGTGGCATACAACAACTCGAGCATTGCGGCATCGCGCAGATCCTCCGGCTTCTTCCCCGACACGACCCGGAGCAAGCAGTCGACGTCATCCGCCGACAGCGTCTTGGGAAGCCGGAGCCACGGCCGCGGCGTCGTCACATCCGTCGTGGGATTCTCCGAAACCATCCGCTCGTGACACAGGAAGCGGTAGAAGCCACGCAGTGCGGACACGCACCGCGCAATCGAGGCCGGCGAGAGCTTGCGCTGCGACAGTTGTCCGACGAAGGCCGACACCGTCCGCGGCGAGACACGCGCAAGGTCGCGGACGCGCTGAACCTTGAGAAACGCCTGGAACTTTCCCAGGTCGTTCCGGTAACTCTCCAGCGTGTTGCGCGACACCCCGCCTTCAATCCGCAGTTCGCTGAGATACCGATCGATCAGTGCCGTCGTATCCATGGGTCGCCGCGACTATAGCGAAGCCCTCACGTCAAGACAACCGCATGAAGAGAAGAACTGACGACCTTGACACCTTCCAGGGGGGCTCCGTATAGTGCCTTTGCAGTCGGACAAACGTCTGCGCACCACCGATGCCGAATCCTGCTGGCCTACAGCAACACATCGCCTCCCCGTTCTTCCTCGTATCGTTGTTCCTGTCCATCTGCTTGGGCAACGTGGATGGGACCGTCTTTGCGCAAGCGGATCCAGCCAGCCCGCAAAGCGAGCGCGCCGCGCAGATCATCATCGAACAAGCCCAGTCTCTGATCGAGACCCATCAGTACGATGCGGCCACCGCCGCGCTTAAAACGTTCCTGGCCGGTTATCCCAACTCCAGCTACGTGGATGACGCCCATCTGCTCCTGGCCACCGCGCTGATCGGCAACAAGCAGGCGACGGAAGCGATCGTCACGCTCGAGCAATTGATGGCCGACCATCCCACTTCTCCCCTGATCGGCCGCGCGCGTCTGCTCCTGGCCACCGCCCACACCGATCTCGGCAACCCGGACCAGGCGCTGGCCATCCTCGCCGAGGCGCGCAGCCTCGAGGATTCGGTGGAAATCAAACGCGACGCGCTCAAGCTCAGCGGCGAGATCCTGATCACGAAAGGCGACTATTCCCACGCGGTGCAATCCTGGCTCGACGAGTTGAATCTGACGCCGGAGGAGGAGCGGCCCGACGTTCGGCTGCGGATTCGCACGCTGATCCACGATAAAATGGACCGTAAAACACTGCACCGACTTCGCGACACCTATCCCACCACCTTTCCGGGCGATCTCGCACTGATCCGCCTGATCGAGTTGTATGCCGCGAAAGGCGAAGACCACCAGGCGGAACGCAATCTGCGCATTTTCCTGAACCGGTTCCCGGCCCACGAGTATGCACAAACCGCCACGGAGACGCTGAAGTCGTTGAAGAGCCGGCTCAAAGCCAGCCAGTACGTCATCGTGGCCATGATCCCGACGTCGGGGCGGCACAGCCAGTTCGGCACCGAGGTCTACAACGGCATCAAGCTCGCGCTGGAGAAGGGCAAGGAAACCCTGGGCCTGACGTCGGTCGGCTTGATCGTCATTGACAGCGAAACCGACAAGGGCCTGTTGCGATTTCAGCTCTCGGATGCGATCGCCGAATACAAGCCGCTGGCCGTGATCGGACCGCTGTTCTCCAAGGATCTTCCGCTCGTCGCGGAGCTGGCGGAGAAGACCGAGACGCCGTTCCTCACCCCCACAGCCGCGCTGGCGGATGTCCGCCGCCTCGGCACCTACCTGTTCAACACGTCGACCAGCTTCTTCCAGCAGGCGAATCGCCTGGCCGACTATGCCGTGCAGTATCTGGGCTATACCCGTTTCTGCATCCTCCACCCCGACACCGCTTACGGGCAGGAATTGGCCCGCCTGTTCGCCCAGGAAGCCAGGCACTTCGGCGGCGAAATCATCGCCCTGGAATCCTACAAGGAAACGGACACCGATTTCGGATTGCCGATCAAGCGGCTGAAACTCGAAGACCTGAAGCGGCACGGCCATTCCAAGACCGTCCCGATGAGCAAAGGCGGCGCGCGCGTGGTGTACGAGCCGGGGTTTGACGCGGTGTTTCTCCCGGGCCGATCCTCCCAGATCGGTCTATTGACCTCTCAGTTGCTGTTCTACGACGTCAAGGTCGGCTTTTTGGGCAACAGCACCTGGAACTCGCCTGATCTGCTGCGCACGGCCGATCGCACGATCGAAGGCGACGTCTTTGTCGACGGGTTTTTTGCGGACAGCCCCGATCCGACGATCCACGACTTCGTCGTGCGGTACCGCCTGCGGCACCAGGCGGACCCCACCAGCTTCGCCGCACACGCCTACGATGCCACCCGGCTGGTGCTCGACGCCGTGACGCGGGGGGCGACATCGGGCCGCGCGATCCGCGACCAGCTCACGCGCAGCCCGGACCTGCCCGCCTTGAGCGGACCGGCGGCCTTCGGCCCCAACGGCACGCTCGACCGCAAGCTGTTCGTAATCGAAATCAAGAAGGGCAAATTCGTGCAGGTGGACTGAGGCGCCAATGAATTCGCTGCCGAATATTCTTCATACGATTTCCTATATGGCCCTGCCGCTGCTGCTCGCGATGGTTTTCCACGAATATGCGCACGGCTGGGTCGCCAACCACTACGGGGATGCCACCGCCCGCCTGGAAGGCCGGCTGACCATGAACCCCTTGGCGCACGTGGATCCCTTCGGAACCGTGATCCTCCCGCTGCTCTGCCTGATGCTGCCGGGCGGATTTTTCCTGGGCTGGGCGAAGCCGGTGCCGATCAATCCGTCGCGACTGCGCAACCCCCGCCGCGACATGGCGCTGGTCGCCGCAGCCGGACCCGGCATGAATCTCCTGCTGGCCGTCGCCAGCGCGGTGATCCTGAGCGCGCTCCTCTCCATCGATCCTACATTGATGGCATCGTGGCCGCCCCAGCCAGGACAACCCCCTCGGCGGGATCTCCTCGGCATGCTGCTGCTCCCCGTCGCGGCAATGGCGCTCTATTCCGTCTTTATCAACGTCCTGCTCATGGCATTCAATTTGATCCCCATTCCGCCGCTGGACGGGGGGCGCATACTGACCAGCCTGTTGCCGGCCCAACCGGCGCTCGCCCTGAGCCGGCTCGAACCCTACGGCATGTTGATCATCGTGGCGCTGATCATGTTCGATCCGCAGATTCACGTCATCCGGACCATCACCGGCACGCTCGTCCACGCGATGGCCGGCACGATCCTTTCGACCGTCCTGGAGTAACCGGCAATGCCGTCACACACGGGCACACCTCGCGTCCTCAGCGGCATGCAGCCGAGCGGGCTGCTGCATTTGGGCAATTGGCTGCGCGCGCTGGAAAACTGGAAAGCACTGCAGGAGCAGTACGAGTGTTTCTTTTTCGTCGCCGACTGGCACGCGCTCTCGACAAACTACGAAAACACGTCGCGGATCAAGGAATTCAACCGCGAACTGCTGATCGACTGGCTGGCGGCGGGCATCGACCCGAACCGCGCCACGGTGTTTATCCAGTCCCACGTTCCCGAACATGCGATCCTGCATCTGCTGCTCTCCATGCTCGTGCCGATCCCGTGGCTGGAGCGGAATCCGACCTACAAGGAAAAACAGGAGGAGATCAAGGAACGCGACCTCTCCACCTACGGCTTTCTCGGCTATCCGGTGCTGCAGGCGGCCGACATTTTGTTGTACAAGGCGGATTACGTCCCTGTCGGAAAGGATCAACTGCCCCATCTGGAGTTGACGCGCGAAATCGCCCGGCGGTTCAACAGCCTGTACCGGCCCGTCTTTCGGGAGCCGAAGGAGCACCTGACAAAATTCCCCAAAGTGCTGGGCACCGACGGCAGGAAAATGAGCAAGAGCTACGGCAACACGATCAATCTCTCCGACGCTGAGCCAGTTGTCCGCCAGAAATTGAAGACGATGGTGACGGACCCGGCGCGCGTGAAGCGGACCGACAAGGGCAATCCGGACATCTGCCCGGTCTTTGACTTTCACAAAATCTTTTCGGACCAGCCGACGATCGAACAGATCAACCGGGAATGCCGGACGGCCGGCATCGGCTGTATCGATTGCAAAAAGCTGGTGGCCGATGGCATGGTGAAGCGGATGGCCCCGATATGGGACGGCCGGGCACGGCTCACAGCCAACCCGGGCCAGGTGGACGAGATCGTCCGCGAGGGAAGCCGGCGTGCCACGGCGGTTGCGCATCGGACTCTGGAAGAAGTCAACGACGCAATGAAGATCTAACAAAGGTGGTTGTATGCGAGCACTGCCGTCCTCCTGCATCACACTGCTGACCGGGGCATCCTTGCTGCTGTCGGGTTGCGCCTCGATCCTGCACTCGGATCACCAATCTGTCCGTATTTTCTCCGAGCCTGGGGAAGCCAAGGTTGTCGTAGACGATCGGTTTCATCTGACCACGGTCGGCACGGTCAACCTGAGCCGTTTTTCAGACCATACCGCCGTCTTCGAAAAAGAGGGTTACGAGCCGGTCACGGTCACGATCGAACGCCACATGTCCAAGCAGGTCTGGTGGAACCTGTGGTGCCTGCCGGCCATCTACTGGTGCCTCAAGAGCGACCGCGAAGACGGTGGCTTCTGGACCTTCGACGACGACATTTACGTGACGCTGACCAAGCGCGCGGACGCGGCGCCGGCGAAACCGCCCGCCCCGTAGTCGTCTTGACTTCACACAGGTGACTGAGTACGATGCGGCCCTCGGTGCCGGTCGGACATCGGCCGGCATTTTTTGTTTGTGTGACACATGAGAACGGAGCACAATTAATCCATGAGCATTCGGATCGGCATCAACGGTTTCGGACGGATCGGACGCAACGTCCTGCGGGCCTCCCTGGGCGATCCAGGACTGGAATTTGTGGCCGTCAACGACCTCACCGATGCCAAAACGCTGGCGTACCTGCTTCAATACGACTCCGTCCATGGCACCCTCCCAGCCAAGGTTGACGCCCGTGAAGACGCGATCCTGGTGGATGGAAAACCCATCAAGGTGCTGGCCAAGAAAGACCCCAAAGAGCTGCCCTGGAAAGATTTCGGCGTCGACATCGTGGTCGAGTCCACCGGCCGCTTCACGGACCGGGAGGGCGCGAGCAAGCACCTCTCGGCCGGCGCCAAGCGCGTGATCGTGACCGCTCCGTCCAAGGATGCGGACGTCACGCTCGTTCTGGGCGTCAACGAGCAGGCCTACGATCCTGCGAAGCATACGATCGTGTCCAACGCGTCCTGCACCACGAATTGCCTGGCCCCGGTCGCCAAGGTCTTGCTTGAGAAGTTCGGCATCCAGCGCGGCGTCATGACAACGATTCATTCCTATACGAACGATCAGCAGCTGTTGGATCTGCCCCACAAAGATTTGCGCCGCGCCCGCGCCGCTGCACTCTCAATGGTCCCGACCAGCACGGGCGCAGCCAAAGCCCTGCACCTGGTTCTCCCGCAACTCAAGGGGAAACTGGACGGGCTGGCGATCCGTGTCCCCACGCCGAATGTCTCGATCGT
This sequence comes from Nitrospiraceae bacterium, assembly GCA_035632555.1. GTDB lineage: Bacteria > Nitrospirota > Nitrospiria > Nitrospirales > Nitrospiraceae > 2-02-FULL-62-14. The sequence continues at coordinate 25,329 of DASQGO010000105.1, forward strand.
GGACCTGTCGGTCGAAGTGGAGCAGGACTGCGATGTCGCATCGGTCAATGCCGCCTTCAAGCAGGCCGCGCAGGGTCCGCTCAAAGGCATCATAAAATATTCCGAAGCTCCGATCGTCTCCGTCGATCAGAACGGGGATCCTCACTCGGCCACGCTGGACGCCCCGCTCACCATCGTGTCAAACCGCCGCATGGTGAAGGTGCTCGCCTGGTACGACAACGAGTGGGGCTATTCGTGCCGCGTTCGCGATCTGATCAAGTTTCTGGCGTCAAAATCGTAATTCTTAATCGACTTCGACACCGAAGGATGTTCAAAAAGGCCATCCAGCAAGGCCGCAGCGAGCGAGAAGGCGAGGCGTACGCCTTTCGGTACGTTGAGCCTTTGAGCGATGCGAGAACGCCGCTGGAGGCCTTTTTCAACATCCATGCTGGAACAGCCGAATGAATTTGAAAAAGCAGACCATTGAAGACGTCACCCTGCGCGGCAAGCGCGTCCTGATCCGGGCCGACTTCAACGTCCCGCTCGACGACGCGCTCCAGATCACGGACGATACCCGCATCCGCTCCACGCTCCCGACCATCAATCGCGCCGTGGATGAAGGCGCCAAAGTGATCCTCTGCTCGCACCTGGGACGTCCCAAGAGTTCGTCCGATCTGAAATTCAGTCTCGCGCCGATCGCCAAGCGGCTGCAGCGGCTGCTCGGCAAGGAAGTCGCGTTCGCGCCGGATTGCATCGGCTCCGCAGCCGAGTCGCTGGTCGCCAAGATGAAGCCGGGCGATGTGCTGCTGCTCGAAAACCTGCGCTTTCATGCCGGCGAGGAAAAAAACGACGAGGCTTTCTCGAAATCCCTGGCTGCCCTCGCCGACGTCTACATCAACGACGCCTTCGGCGCCGCGCACCGCGCGCACGCTTCCATCGTCGGCGTCACGAAATTCGTCAAGGTGTGCGCGGCCGGCTACCTGCTCAAAAAAGAAATTGAGTACCTGGAAGGCGCCGTGGCCAATCCGATGCGGCCCTTCGTTGCCATTCTCGGCGGCGCGAAGGTGTCCGGAAAGATCGGCGTCATCGAAAACCTCGGCAAGCGCGTGGACAAGGTCATCATCGGCGGCGGCATGGCCTTCACCTTCATCAAGGCCATGGGCATGGAGATCGGCAGCTCGCTGGTCGAAGACAACATGCTCGACTTCGCGCGCGGCATCCAGGAGCACGCCATGTCGCGAGGAGTGAAGTTCTATCTGCCGGTGGATTGCGTGGTCGCCGCCAGCCGCGAGCCCGGCGCAGAGACCAAGCTCGTTCCGGTCCAGGAAATTCCGAAAGGCTGGTGCGGGCTGGACATCGGCCCCGCCTCCGTCAAACTGTTCAGCGAAGCCGTTCAGAACGCCAAGACCATCCTCTGGAACGGCCCGATGGGCATGTTCGAGACAGACGCTTACTCGCGCGGCACCTTTTCGCTGGCACATGCCGTCTCCAATGCCTACGCGCTCACGATCGTCGGCGGAGGCGACACGGCCCTGGCCGTGCACCGCGCAGGCGAATCCGAAAGCATGTCGTTTATCTCCACCGGCGGCGGCGCCGCGCTCGAACTGCTTGAAGGCAAGGAACTCCCCGGCCTGGCCGCCCTGCCTGCCAAAGACGCGTGAACACCGCCATCCCCCGGCTCGCCCCATTCGAGGTCCCGTGCGTCGGCACTTGATCGTCGGCAATTGGAAAATGCACAAGACGGCCGCCGAGGCCGCGGTGTACGTACGACGGCTGGCCGGGCTGGTCCGCCAGAGCGCGAAGGTCGAGATCGTGCTGGCGCCGCCGTTCACCGCCCTTTCCGTGGCCGCCCTGCCGATCGCCCGCCGGTTTGTCTTTGCCGGGCAGGATCTGCATTGGGAGGACGATGGCGCCTACACCGGGGAAATTTCCGCGCCGATGCTCAAGGCGCTCGGTTGTCGCTACGTCATCCTGGGCCATTCCGAGCGGCGCCGGCTGTTCGGCGAAGGGGATGCGGCGATCAACAAAAAAGTCCTGGCCGCGCTCCGGCACGGGCTTCGCCCGATCCTCTGCATCGGCGAATCGCTGGCTGAACGGCAGCGCGGGCAAACGACCCGCGTGGTGCTCCGTCAACTGCAGAATGGGCTGCGCGGGATTTCCAAAGAGGCTGGCCGGCACATTGCCATCGCGTACGAGCCGGTGTGGGCTATCGGAACGGGCCACGCGGCATCGCCGAAGCAGATTGGCACCGTGCACCGCACGATTCGGGCCCGTGTCGCTCGCACCTGGGGCCGGCACGCCGCCGATCGCCTGCGAATCCTGTACGGAGGCAGCGTGAAACCGGACAACATCGTCGACTTTATGGGAACATCGGAGATCGATGGCGCTCTGGTGGGCAGCGCTTGTCTGAACCCTCAATCCTTTGCTAGAATCATCGCCCAGACACAATCGGTGAAGCAGTAGCGCGCACAAGATCGGGGAAGGAGCCTAATGTATACGTTGGCCGTCGTGATCCACGTGTTGGTGTGTTTTCTGATGATCGCGTCCATCCTGCTGCAATCGGGCAAGGGCGCCGAAATCGGCGCGGCCTTCGGCGGCTCCAGCCAGACGGTCTTCGGCAGCCGCGGACCGGGTACGTTCCTCAGCAAAGTCACCGTCGCCGCGGCGATCATCTTCATGATGACATCCCTCGGTCTGGCCATCCTGTCCAAGGAGCGGACCTTCTCCTCGACCGTCATTGACGTCAACAAGCAACAGCCGTCCGCCGCACCGAGCCACTCCGACGACGCCAGCCACGACGCGCCGGCTGCTCCGGCACCATCCGGCACGGCAACATCTCCGTCCGAGCCAACGAAGCCGTAGCAACCCTTAGTTTTTCAGGACGTTCAAAAAGCCCGTTCAGCGAGGCCGCAGCGAGCGAAGGACCGAGGCGTACGTTTTTCGGTACCGTTGAGGTTCTGAGCGATGCGAGAACAACGCTGGCGGGATTTTTCAACGTCCTGCTGGTGTTTAGACGCGCGTCAGCCACGAGGCGTGGGTTTTATCCTCCCCGCGCACGATTTCGAAGAATGACTTTTGCAAAGATTTGGTGATCGGGCCTGGCTTGCCGTTGCCGATCTTGCGCCCGTCCAGTTCGCGCACCGGCGTCAGTTCCGCCGCCGTGCCCGTGACGAACACTTCCTCCGCCACGTACATGGCATCGCGCGTAAACCGCTCCTCGGCCACGGGAATGTTCCGTTCGCGCGCCAACTGCATCACGGAGCTGCGGGTGATCCCTTCCAGAATGGACGTCAGCGGCGTCGTGATCAGCCGCCCGTTGCGGACAATGAACACGTTTTCGCCCGTGCCTTCCGCCACGTAGCCGTCCGAATCGAGCAGGATCGCCTCGTCATACCCGTCCGCCTTGACCTCGCGCTTGGCCAGGATGGAATTGACGTAGTGGCCGGAGATTTTTGCGCGCGCCATGGTCGCGTTGACGTGATGGCGGGTGAACGTCGAGATTTTTGCGCGGATGCCCTTTTCCAGGCCGTCTTCGCCCAGATAGGTCCCCCACTTCCAGGCGGCGATCATCACCTTGATCGGATTGTCGCTCGGATAGAGGCCCATCGCCCCGTAGCCGATGTAGGCCAGCGGACGGATGTAGCAGGCCTCCAGCTTGTTGACCCGCACGGTTTCCACGATCGCTTCCGAAATCTGCTTCTTGTCGTACGGCATCGTCATCATCGAGATGTGCGCCGACTCGAACAGGCGATCCACGTGCTCCGGCAGGCGGAAGATCGCCGAGCCGCTCTTGCCTTTATAGCAACGGATGCCCTCGAAAGCCGCAAGACCGTAATGGAGGGAATGCGTGAGGACGTGCACGGTCGCGTCCGCCCACTTGACGAACTTCCCGTCCATCCAGATTTTATCGCTGGGTTCGAGCATGCCGACGCGCTCCAACGCTCATGCACTTGGAATTGACCGGACTATAACAGCGCCCCCGAAGAACCGTCAAGCATTCCGGCGCGGGAAGACACACGCAAAGATTTTCCTCGCACACGGGTCGGCATTGAGTTGATTCGCCGGAAAAGAATCGGTAAGGTAGCGCCGCTCAATCCGATTATGGCAGACCAACCGCAGAAAATCGGCCGTTACGAAATCCGCGGCACCCTCGGCCAGGGCGCCATGGGCGTGGTCTATCGGGGGTGGGACACCCGCCTCGAAATGGACGTCGCCATCAAGGTGCTGCTGGCGGACCCCAAGGATCCCGCGACCAGCGAAGAGCTTAAGCGGCTCGTGCGGGAAGTCAAAATCAGCCGCGCCCTCAAGCATCCCAACATCGTCTCGGTCTACGACGTGGACGACGACGCGGCCACCGGCCGGACCTTCATCGTCATGGAATTCATCCAAGGCGTGCCGCTGGGCTCGCTGCACACGAAGAAAATCCTGAGCTTTCAGGACACAGTCACTTTGATCGGTCATGTGGCCAATGCGCTCGACTACGCGGCGCAGGCCGGCGTCGTGCATCGCGACATCAAGCCGGCGAACATTCTCGTGGATGTGGAGTCCCTGGCCCCGAAGCTCGTGGATTTCGGCGTCGCGCGGCTGCAAGGAGCCAACATGACCCAGGCGCAAACCCTGCTGGGCACGCCCCATTACATGTCTCCGGAACAATGGCGCGGGGAAGTTGCGGACGGCCGCTCCGATTTGTTCTCGCTCGGAGTTGTCCTGTATGAACTGCTGACCAACCAGAAAGCCTTTCCGGGCGACTCGCTGCCTTCCATCATGACGGCGGCGCTGGCTCCCGACACACCGGTGCCGCCGGTGGACGTGCGACCCGGGATCATTCCTCCAGCACTCAGCGGCGCGGTCATGAAGGCCGTGGCTAAAAATCCGAAAGACCGTTATTCCCGTGGAACCGAGATGCAGAAGGCGCTGCTGAAAGCGCTCGCGCAGCCACAGGCCGCCGAACCGGCGCCAGCGGCGCCCCGCCTTGCGACACCGGCGCCGAAAGCCCCGTCCGCGCCGCCGGTTGTCCAACTGCCACCGGGTTTCTCAACCGGCGGACTCGCGCTGAAGATCAGCGAACCGGCGCAGCCGGCCGAACAGGATGAGGAGGAAACCAGGGCAAAGAAATCCTCCCGAAGAGGCGGCAGGCGTTCGCCCTCCTCAAAGACGCTGATCACAGGGCTGATGCTTGTGGCGCTGCCGGCAATCGGCTGGTTCGGGTGGCCCATCGTCAAAGCCAACCTGATGCCGACCGTGGCAATCCACCTGGGCGTGCTGAGACAGGACCAGCAGGGCACGCCGTCCGTGCTGAAACAGGGCGATTCGCTCCTGCCCGGAGACCGGATGGCGGTTTACGTCAAACCGAAAGACACCACCTACGTCTATGTGTTGAGAGTCTCGTCATCCGGCGAAGTCACCAGAGTCTTTCCAAACCAAGCCGTCACGCCGCAGGAAAATCCCGTGCTGGCCGGCACGGAACTCTGGCTCCCGGCCCCGAACAGCGTGAAAGGATGGTTTTCCGTCAACGACAAAACAGGACAAAGCGAAGTGATCGTCATCGCCATGTCCGATCCGCTCCGGCGGTTGAACGATCCGCTCGGCCTCTTGTCAGCGATGGGTCGCATTGGGCCCGATGCGGACGAGAAGTTATTGAGCAACTTGCCTCAGCTTGAAGCCAGGCTGAGGGTGGGCCAGCACCGCGGAAGTTTCGCCGCGCAGGGCGGCTCCGTCACGGCACCGACGCATCTTCTGGAAGGCAACGGGCAGGGATTGTATTACCGGTTCCGAGTCAATCAACTCTGACACACTCTCAGCTTATTTCTTCCCGAGCACGCACCACATTCGTCGCGTTTGGGATTTCTGATCCGAAATCACCTTCCCCGTAAAGAAGCTCACATAGTAGGCCAGAATGTCGTCCGACGCGTGCGGCGTTGAGGACCAGAAGATGTCGGAGCGGATATTCGAAAACGGATGGTCTTCCGGCAGCGCGGGATCGTTGCGCTCAGGATCGATAAGCGTGGCTAACTCGTCTTTCGTCGGCGCGCGCCAGCCTTTCTGCCCGCCGACCTCCTTGGTCGCACAGCGCGCCACCGACGCGCTCCACACATCGAACTCCTTATCAGGCGCCTGCTCCCAGATGAGACCGGTCTTATTGTCCTTCACCGCTTCACCGTTCAGCGTCAGCGTGAAGCGATCGGCCGCTGCAACAACCATAGAAACATTTGCTTTATTGGATGGAGGGATAGGTAACGGTGCCTTGAAACCTTTGTATTCCTGGCAGTGAGTCTCCTTCAGAGGTGTGCGCAGTACGGTTTGGTATTTTGGCATGGTTATATGATGGTTCAGTTCCTTGATTTTCTCTGACGAAACAGAACCCAAACCAACCAAGTTCTCTACCTCGCGTCCCAGTATATCGAGAGTCACATTGATGGTTTTGAGCTCAACAGGAAACTCTTCAAGGGGAATGCGCTGCCAGGCTTTGCCGTTGTATTTGAAGAAAATATACGGCGGATTGGGACGCCCTAATTTGTTATACGACAGACATGCGTTAGGCTCTGCCACAATGTACGGCGTGTCATTCAGCACGTGCACAGCCAGCAGGTAAAAGTTGGTGCGCCCGATGTCGTCACCGTATTCGCTGGTCCACGTGATACGCTTGTCAGACCCCGGCAGCGTAAAGGTAATGGTGTGTTCCTTGATCGGTGGCGGCTGCCCGATTTCGTGCTGCCCGCCATACGTTTGCGAACGCGTGATGACCATCTTGCTACCGTCATGCAGCAGGACTTCTTCTTTCCAGCTATCGCCTCCGAAACCCAAGAATCCCGCCTCGGCGCTGGCGAACACCCCCAAAATCGTGACTAGGCAGACCGCTTGAGCTAGCCATAACGTCCAATGTCGCCTCCTCATGCCGCCATCCTTTCTTCGAAACACCGCGCATCATACGCTTCCGACTTGGCCCTGTGAAGCTGCCCGGGGCATCATGAACAAAGCCTCCGCGCGCTTGACACCCCGAAAAGCCCTATGTTACAAAACAACACGCTAACGGACTGTTGAAGTCGTTTCGGCCCTCCAGTCACCGTAGCACTAAAACGAACAGTCTCAGGATTCTGCTCAAGGGAAGAGATGTACGCGATTGTTCAAACAGGTGGAAAGCAGTATCGGGTTCAGCCCGGCGAAGTCGTCCAGGTCGAATCCCTTCCGGGGGATGTGGGCGGGACGATCGAGCTGAAGCAAGTCTGCCTCGTCCAAGGCGACAAGGGCCTCCAGATCGGCAAGCCCTGGGTGGATAAGGCCAAGGTGACGGCGGAAATCGTCACGCAGGGCCGCACGCGTTCGATTATGATTTTCAAAAAGCACCGGCGGAAGAACTACCGGCGGACAAAGGGCCACCGGCAGGGTTTCACGCAGCTCAAGATTACCGACATTACGGCATAAGGACGGACTGAGCCATGGCAACAAATAAAGGCGGCGGATCATCGAGAAACGGGCGGGATAGCAATCCCCAGTATCTCGGCGTCAAGGCATACGGCGGCGAAACAGTGCCGGCCGGCTCGATCATCGTCCGGCAGCGCGGCACGAAGTTTTTCCCCGGCTTCAACGTCGGCGTCGGCAAGGACCACACGCTCTTTGCCCGTATCACCGGCGTCATCAAATTCGAAGGGGGGCGCGCCCGGCGTCGGGTCAGCGTCTACCCGGTGGCGTCCTAGCTCCCATCTCCACGCGGTTTCTTTCAGTTTCCAACTAATTACGGTATTCTCCTCTTCCAGCCGCGTGTAGGCGGCGGGATTGGGCTAGCGTTTGTCTCGCAGGATGGAAGCGATGCGAGAGCAAAGCTGGAAGCCTTTTTCAACATCCTGATACTGGTGAACGATGTTCGTTGATGACGTAAAAATTCATGTGAAGGCCGGCCGCGGCGGCAACGGCGCCTGCAGTTTCCGCCGGGAGAAGTTCGTCCCACGCGGAGGGCCGGACGGCGGCGATGGCGGCAACGGCGGCAACGTGATCATGATCGCCTCGCGGCAACTGACGACGCTGCTGGATCTTCGCTATCAGCAACAGTATGAGGCCACGGACGGCGGACCGGGCGGCGGTTCCCGATCCCACGGAAAAACCGCGGAGGACGTCGTCATCCGCGTGCCGATGGGAACCATCGTCAAGGACGACCGCACCGGTGAAATCCTGGCCGATCTGACCGCCGAAGGACAGTCGCACATCGTTGCGCGCGGCGGACGCGGCGGACGCGGCAACTCGAATTTTGCGACGCCGACCGTGCAGGTGCCGACCCGCGCCGATCCGGGCGGGCCCGGCGAAGAGCGCTGGTTGCACTTGGAACTGAAACTGCTGGCCGATGTCGGATTGGTCGGCTTTCCGAACGCGGGCAAGTCCACGCTGATCGCCACCATTTCGGCGGCGCGGCCGAAGATTGCCGACTATCCCTTCACCACGCTGGTGCCCAACCTCGGCGTGGTGTCGTGGGGGGAGGAATCCAGCTTCGTCGTCGCCGACATTCCGGGCCTGATTGAAGGCGCGCACGAGGGCAAGGGCCTCGGCACGCAATTTCTCCGGCACATCGAACGGACGTCGTTCCTGCTCCACCTGGTGGACATTTCGGAATGGGCCGACGATCCGGTGACGAGTTTCGAGACCTTGCGGCACGAACTGGCGGCCTATGATTCGGCCCTGAAAACGCGCCCGTTCGCCGTTGTCGGCACCAAGCTCGACGTCAAAGGCAACGGCAAGCGCCTGGAGGAGTTGAAAGCCTTCTGCAAGAAAAAGCGCATCAAGTTCTTTGCCATTTCGTCCGCCACGCGCGAAGGGCTGGAGACCTTGATCCGGCATGTGGGCGAACGGGTGGCGACATTGAGGGCGGCATGCGAGACCGTGTCCTGAAAGACGCGCGGCGGGTGGTTGTCAAAATCGGGAGCAGCCTGGTGGCGTCCAAAGGCACCGGCCTGCGTCCCGAGCGGATCGAGCAGTTGGCCACCGACATTACCGCGCTAAAGACAAGCGGCCGCGAAGTGCTGGTGGTGTCGTCCGGCGCGATCGTGTCCGGCATCCAGAAACTCGGCCTCACGGCCTATCCCAAGAATCTACCCGAGAAACAGGCAGCCGCCGCGGTCGGGCAAAGCCGGCTCATGTGGGCTTACGAAAAGGCCTTCGAGTCACTGGGGCAGAAAGTCGCGCAGGTCCTGCTGACGCACCAGGATCTGGCGGACCGGAAACGGTTCATGAACGCCCGCCACACGCTGGCGGCTCTGATCGGGTTCGGGGTGATTCCGATCATCAACGAGAACGACACGGTCGCCGTGGACGAAATCCGTTTCGGCGACAACGACAACCTGGCGGCGCAGGTGGCGCATCTCATCGATGCGGACGTGCTCGTGATTCTCTCCGACGTGGCGGGGCTCTACACGGAGGATCCCCGCAAGAACACATCCGCCACGCTCATTCCGCTTGTCAGCGACGTCACGAAAGACATCGAGCGGCGCGCCGGCGCCACGCAGAGCTTCGAGGGCACCGGCGGCATGGCCACGAAGATTCAGGCCGCCAAGAAAGTCGCCGAATACGGCGGCGGGACCCTGATCATGAGCGGCGAGCAGGCCGGCCTACTCCCGACCGTGTTCGATGGCGCCGAGGCCGGCACGTTCATCCTGCCGAAAGGCAAGCGGCTGACCAGCCGGAAACATTGGATCGCCTTCACGCTTCGCAGCAAGGGCCAGCTGACGCTCGACGACGGCGCCGTCGAGGCGCTGGCCACGCGCGGCAAAAGCCTGCTCCCCTCCGGCATCACCGGAGTCAAAGGCGACTTCAGCCCAGGCGATGCCGTCACGTGCCTCGACTGCCAGGGAAAGGAAATCGCAAAAGGTCTGGTCAATTTCTCGTCGGAGATGCTCAAGCGGATGAAGGGGCTCAAGACCGCCGAGATTCAGAAAGCGGTCGGGGCGCAGGAATACGAAGAAGCGATCCATCGGGACAACCTCGTGATTCTGTGATGCATGAAGATCGGCCTGTTCGGCGGCACGTTCAATCCCATCCACCATTGCCACCTGACGATCGCGGCGCAGATCAGGGAACGCCTCGCGCTGGATCAAATCCTGTTCATTCCGTCCGGCGATCCGCCCCATAAGCCACAGGACAATCTGGCGCCTGCCCGGCACCGTCTTGAGATGGTCCGGCTGGCCATCGCCGACGATCCCGCCTTCGCCGCATCCGATGTCGAAGTCCGACGGCCGGCGAAGTCCTATTCGATCGACACCGTCCGGGCGCTCCGCGATCACTACGGAACCGGGACCGACCTGTCCTTCATCATCGGGCTCGACGCCTTCCTGGAATTTCCGAGTTGGAAACAAGCCCCTGACCTGCTGCATCTGTGCCACTTCATCGTCGTATCGAGAACCGGCATGGCCTTCGCGCCGCTGGCCGATCGCCCCCCCCTGCCGGCCATCCCGCTCCAGGCGCTCGAATCCCTGGACCGACGGACGCAAGACCGGCTCGACGTGCCGGTTCCTGGCGGCACCCATCTCACTTTCATCCGCCTTCCTCCGTGCGATATCTCCGCGTCGGACATCCGGCAACAGATTCGCAGCCGAATGAGCGTCGCCCCGTTGTTGCCTGCCCCTGTTGAATCCTATATAATGCGAACCAGGCTCTATCAGGAGGAACCCGATCGTCCCGGAAACCAAGGCTAAAGCCATTGCCGCCGCGTCACTCGATAAAAAGGCCGAGGACGTCGTGGTGCTTGACGTCGGGAAACTCACCTCTGTTGCCGATTATTTGGTGCTCTGCTCGGGCGGGTCCGACCGGCAGGTTCGCGCCATCGCGGACCATATCGACGGCACGCTCGCCCAGCAACGGATTCACCCCCTCAGTATCGAAGGCACGGCCACGTCGCAGTGGATCCTGATGGACTACGGGGATGTGGTCGTCCACATTTTCCGGACGGATGTCAGGGCCCACTACGCCCTGGAGCGGCTGTGGGGCGATGCCAGGCGCGTCCGGCTGCCGGATGGCGCTCCCCTGGCACCCGCGGCAGCCGCTGCACGTCCCGTGCGGACCAGGCCGGCACGGGCACGAGGATAACGAGCGTTTATGCTGCGATTACTGCTGACAGTCTTCCTCGTGATCGTCGCCAGCGTCTTCTACGATCACTTCCGCCAGCTGAATCCCGGCTCGATCACGCTCCGGTTCAGCGCCGACACCGGGCACGAACTGAGCCTCGCCTCACTGGTCCTGCTGTCCATGGCCATGGGCGCCGCACTCGTCACGATGATCGTCGGCATCCGGGAAACCGCGCACGCCATCGTGAACTGGCGAAGCGGACGCCTGCGCCGGCGCGAGGAAAAAGTGGCGGCCCTGCACCGCGAGGGCACGAACGCCTTCCTGTCGAAACGCACGACCGAAGCCGTCGGCTTGTTCCAAAAAGCGCTGGCGCTGGATCCCAACCACATGGATTCCCTGCTGTGGCTGGGCAACATCTATCGGACTGAAAAGAACTTCACGGAAGCCATCCGGCTCCACCGCAAGACCCGCAGCATTGAGGAAGGCAATATCGAAGTGCTGCTGGCCCTGGCCAAGGATCTGGAAGGCGCCAAGCGCTTCGAGGAAGCGCTGCAGGTCCTGCGGGATATTCTCAAGCTGGACTCGGCCAATCTCACGGCCTTGATCGGCAAGCGGGACCTGTACATCCGGCTGGAATCCTGGAATGACGCGCTGGAAGTCCAGCACCGCTTGATGAAGGCCCACCTGTCTGAAGCCGACCAGCAGAAGGAAAACGGCGTGCTCGTCGGGCTGACCTACGAAGTGGGCCGGCACCTGCTGGAGCGCGGGCAGCCGGACAAGGCCCGCCATTATTTCCGCGCGGCCATCAAGCGGGACAAGCAATTCCTGCCGGCCTACATCGGTCTCGGCGAGATTCTCATCCAGGAAGGCAAGACCAAGAGCGCGGCGGAGATTCTGGAAAAGGTCTACACCAAGACCGGCAACGTGATCCTGCTGCACCGGCTGGAAGAACTGTATCTCGACATGGGCGAGCCCGGCGAAATCATCCGTATTTTCCAGCACGCCTCGCAGCGCGACCCGCGCAATTCCGTGCTGAAGTTTTATCTGGGCAAACTGTACTACCGCCTGGAGATGGTGGACGAGGCCTACGATCTGCTCTCCAGCCTGGAAGGCCCGTCGGACCAGATGAGCGATTACCACAAGATCATGGCCAACCTCTACCTGCGCAAGCAGCACATGGACCTGGCGGTGGAGGAGTTGAAGAAGGCCCTGGGATTCAAAAAGCGGGTCGTGGTGCCGTATCGCTGCACCCACTGCCAGCACGAATCATCCGAATGGTCCGGCCGCTGCAGCCGGTGCAATTCATGGAACACGTTCGTCGCGCTGCCGTGGGTGGATGCGTCCAGCACGTCCGCGCACGCGGACGCGGCAATGCCCGAAGCCCGCTCCGTCGCCTATCACGGCTTCGGATCGCCGTTTGAAACGGTCTGAGGAAAGGGATTCGATGACGTCCTACGATTGCTACGCCGAGAAAGCCCTCCGCGACGAAGTGCTCACGCGTGACGAGTGCCGCACCGTGCTGGCGACGCCGGACGACCGCACGATCGAACTGCTGGCCGCCGCCTACAAGGTCCGCGAACGGTATTTCGGAAAAAAAGTCCGCCTGCAGATGCTGCTCAACGCCAAAAGCGGCGCCTGCCAGGAGGATTGCGGCTACTGTTCCCAGTCGGCCGTCTCGACGGCCGGCATCGAGCGCTACGGCCTGGTCTCCAAGGAGCAGATGCTGGACGGCGCACGGCGGGCCGCCGCCTCCAAGGCGCAACGGTATTGCGTCGTGATCAGCGGGCGCAGCCCGCTCGCCCGTGAAATCGAAGAGATTTCCGAGGCCGTGCGCGCGGTCAAGAAGGAGATTCCGATTCAGGTTTGCTGCTCGCTCGGCCTGTTGAACGAACAGCAGGCGCGGTCGCTGAAGGCCGCCGGCGTGGACCGGATCAACCACAACCTCAATACGAGCGAAACGTACCACGCAGAAATCTGCACGACGCACACCTTCCAGGACCGGCTGACGACGATCCGGCATGCCAGGTCGGCGGGATTGGAAATCTGCTCGGGCGGCATCATCGGCATGGGCGAGCAGGACGAGGACGTGATCGAACTGGCGCTGGCGCTGCGGGACGTGCGCCCGGACTCGATTCCGCTGAACATGCTGCACCCGGTCGAAGGCACGCCCCTGCAGGACTGCCGGCAATTGACACCGCAGCGGTGTCTGAAAATCTTCAGCCTGTTCCGGTTCCTCCACCCGCGCACGGAGATTCGTGTGGCGGGCGGGCGGGAATTCAACCTGCGTTCCCTGCAACCGCTGGCTCTCTACGCGGCGGACTCGCTGTTCGTGAACGGCTACCTGACCACGCCGGGCCAACTGGCTCCGGACGCCTGGAAAATGATCACCGATCTGGGCTTCGAGATCGAAGTGGACTACCAGCAACCGGTGGCCGGCTCAACGACCGGCAGCAAGCCGGCTGCAGCTTGAATAGCTCTCACTCGTAGCGCAGTCCATCCACTATCGGTTGGCGGGCCGCCCATAATGCCGGCAGGTAGCTGGCCACCAGCGCGGCGCCGATCGCCAGCGCCACACCTTCGACCACGAGCCACGCAGGGAACTGGAAGTGAATCGTCCACCCGAACGATTGCTTGTTGATGACATGAATCAAGAGGAACGACAGGAGCACTCCCCCCGCCACGCCAAGGCAGGCTCCCAGCAGGCCGAGATACAGCCCCTCCCAGAGCACCAGCCGGCGAATCTGCCCGGCGCTCGCCCCGACCGCCCGCAGGGTGGCCATCTCCCGCTGCCGCTCCAGAACGGACGTTAAGAGTGTGTTCACGATGCCGAGCAGCGCGATCACCACCGCAATAAATTCCAGCGCATAGGTGACGGTGAAGGTGCGGTCGAAAATCTCCAGGATTTCACGCTTGATCTCACGATTGGTGATGATGACGATCCGGCCGACCTGTCCCATCGTGCCGGCCAGGCGCTGCCGCACCGCGCCGGCCTCGGCATCCCGCGCCAGATAGACGGCGATGACGGTCGTCGTGTCGTCGTCCCAGAGCGTCCGGTAGAGCGACCGGTCCATGACGAGTTTCCCGCCGTCGGTCGCATAGTCGTAAAACACGCCGAGCACCGGAAACGATCGTTCCCCGGCCGGCGTCGTCAGCGTGAGCAGGCCCCCCTCCTGCACGCCCAGGCGGCCTGCCAGGACTTCCGAGATCACGACGCCGCGCGCTGTCACGGTCCGAAGCAACACCTCGGCGGAATCTCCGTTCGCGAACAGATACCGGCTCCGCTCGGCATGCACGCGGAGATCCCGCGAGACCAGCGAGACGGGACGCCCGTCTATTTCGACCGTCAGGTCGCGATAGGTATCCACCGCGGCAACGCCGGGAACTGCCGCGGCCCGCGCCGCCCAGGCCAGCGGCATCCGCTTGGCCTGCATGCCGCTTTCCTCTCCTGCCAGCCAACCTGGCGTGGCCACGACCAGATCCGCCATGACCGTCTGATTGATCCAGGTATCCACCGTCTGCCGGAAACTCTGAATCATGATGCCCACCCCGATCATGATCGCAATGCCGACCATGAGCGCCGAGACGGTGATGGCGTTCCGGCCCGGCGCGCGCGCGATCTGCTCGGCGGCAATCAGGCCGAGGGCGCCGACGTGCCGCCGTTCCCCCGCGCCCTTCCCGGTCATCAGCATCCCGATGCCATAGACCAGCAGCGGAGCCACGCAGGCCAGGCTTAGCAGGAGACAGAACGCGGAGGCATACCCGAACAGGGGCAGCCCGCCGACCGGCCCCGGCAGCGCCAGGAGTCCGGCCAGGACCAGACAACCGCCGCCGAACCATGCCAGGGGACCGGCACGAAACGCCTGCGCATTTTCATACTCGCCGGGGGCCAGGGCCTGCGCCGGAGCCGTCCGGCTTGCATCCACGCTCGGTGCGAGCGCGCCCAGCATCGCCATCACGAGCCCAAAGAGCCCGCCCTCGATCAGCAAGGCGGGAGTCATCAGGGAAAGCCCGTCGGCTGCCACGCTGACCGGCGCGTAGAGATCGGACACCGTCCGGCCGAGCACCGATACAAGCTGCCTGGCCAGCAGGACGCCGAAGACGCTGCCGGCCACTCCGCCGACCAGTCCCATCACAGCCGCCTCTCCGACGAAGAGCGTGGCGACCTCGGCTCGCGGGAGGCCCAGCGTGCGCAGAATCCCGATCTCGCGGCGATGCCGGACCACCGAGTAGGCAATCGTGTTGTAGACCAGCAGCAGCCCGACCAGCAGGCCGACTCCGCTCAACGTCGCCAGGTTCAGCTGAAACGCCCTGACCATGCGCTCAACCTGCTCGTTCCGATGCGTCGGACGGCGGACGGTCAACGACGGAGGTAGCCGCGACGCCAGGGCATCGGCGATCTCCGCAACAGGGCGGGCCGGGTCCGTGACCAGGTCGATCCGGTCGATTTTTCCGATTGAGCCGAACAGCGCCTGTGCTGCGGCGATATCCATGACCGCCAGATGCTCCCAGGCTGTCCGGACTCCGGTGCCCGATTCGACCAGGCCGCGCACCACCACCCGATGCGTCGTGGTCCCGACCAAGAGCTCCAACGGGCTCCCTGCCGAGAGCGACCACTCGGTAGCCAGCCGGGCGCCGAGAAACACCGCATTCGGCTCCAGCAGGGGATCGAGCGTCGGCTCCTCCCCCGTTTCCGTCCTGAGGCGAAACGTCTGATGATCGGCGGCGTCAATCAGATCCAGCCCCATCACGACCAGCGGCTTGCCGCGATGCGGCCCCGCCGCCACCTGCGCATGTTGCTGCACGACCGGCGAGGCGGACACCACGTCCGGCTGGTCCCGAACCATCATGATCACGCGCTCGTCCAGGCCCAGTTCGCCGCCGGAGACTTGCAAGGTCGCCCGGCCGGCCACGGCCAGCACCGCATCCTCGAAGGACTTCAGCACTTCCACGTTCGCCGTGCGGATGGCGATCGACACCGCCACGCCCAGAACAATCCCCAGGACGGTCATGGCGGTGCGGACCGGACGCTCCACCAGATGAGAGCGCGCAATCATGTGGAGTGCGTTCAACATTCCGGGAGGCTCGGGCTCAGTATTGCTCCGTATATACCGACTCCCCAACGCGTGTTAGAGTGAATCGGTATTTACAACGAAAGGGATTCTGCCTATGTCGCGCGTAAGACACAGGCCGGCGCGCGGAGGGCGCATGGGACGGAAGCAGGGCGCTCCCGCCCTCACACCCCGCCAGAAGCAAATTCTCCGCTTAGTTGCGGAGGGGTTGACCAACCGGGAAATTGCCCGGCATTTTGGGATCAGTGTACGGACCGTCGAGGTCCATCGGTTCAACCTGATGCGGCGGTTGAGGGTCCGGAACGTCGCGCAGCTCATTCGCCAATCGCTGGTGCAGCGCCTGCTGCCGAAAAGCTTTCTCTCGTAGCAAGTCGCTTCCTCATCACAGCTCTTTGAGCTTGCCGACGCAAGCCATGGGTGACGCGTATCCCTTCTTGTCCAGAACCGCGGCCAATTCGGCTTGAAGCCGGTCAAACACGCCCACTCCCTCCTCGACCAGCACCGTCCCGACCTGAACCGCCGTGGCCCCGCACAGGAGGTGCTCGAAGATATCGCCGCCGGAGACGACCCCGCCCGTACCGATAATGGGCAGCCGCCCCTTGAACAGCTTCCAGAAGGCGCGCACATTGGCCAACGCCACCGGCTTGATCAACGGCCCGCCCAATCCGCCGAACCCGCCCTTGGGCTTGATCGCCACGGTCTCGCGCTCGGGGTCCACGACCAGCCCGTTGCCCACCGAATTGATGAGCGAGAGAAAATCCACGCCGACGCGCTCGATCACCCTGGCGGTCTGCTCGTGATGCGCCGGATCGAAGTACGGCGGGAGCTTCACGCCCATCGGAACCGTGACGACCTTTCGCACCCGCTTCATCAGACGCTCCGACGCCTCGAGGTCGTAGCCGATCTGCGGTTTCCCGGGAATGTTGGGGCAGGACAGGTTGACTTCGATGAGATCCGGCGCGCTGGCGTTGATCACCGTCGCGATCGTGATGAAATCGTCCTCGCAGAGACCCGCCACGCTGGCGACCACGGGCTTGCCGAATTGCTTCAGTTTCGGAATGAGTTCGGCATAGGCGCGATAGCCCAGATTCGGCAGGCCCATGGAATTGATCGATCCGCCGGGAAATCCATGATACCGCGGCTCCGGATTGCCCTGGCGCGGCTCAAGCGTCATGGACTTGGTGACGATGGCGCCCGTATGCGAACGGCCCAGGGCCTCCAGTTCCTCCCACGTCACGCAGAGCGCGCCGGCCGCATTCATCATGCACGTCGGGAAGCGCACACCGGCGATGGTGACCGAAAGATCCTTCATGGCTGGGCCGATGTCTCGTCCAATTGTCCGTCCCTCATCATGCGAACGTGATCGGCGGCCCGTGCCGCCTCCTGGCTGTGAGTGACCAGCAGAACCGTTTGCTTCAATTCTTTCGACAGCGATCGCAACAGCGCGATGACATCCGCCCCACTGCGCGAATCCAGATTGCCGGTCGGCTCGTCGGCCAGGAGCAGGCGAGGCCGATGCACCAGCGCGCGCGCGATCGCCACCCGTTGCTGCTCGCCGCCGGACAGTTCGCCCGGCCGATGGTTCGCGCGCGGCTCCATCCCGACCTGCGCGAGGCTTTCGGCCGCGCGCCGGCGAGCCGACCGGCCCTGCTCTCCCTGCAACAGCAGCGGCAGCGCCACATTATCCTCAGCGGTCAACGTGGGCAGCAGGTGAAAGGATTGAAAGACCATGCCGATCAGGGATCGACGCAACCCGGTCCATTCCCTGTCGGACAGATTGTGCGTGGGACGTCCGTCCAGAAACAGGCCGCCGGACGACGGATGATCGAGCCCCGCAACGATGTTCAGCAGCGTGCTTTTCCCGCACCCGCTCGGTCCCATCAATGCGCAAAATTCGTTTTCCGCCACGTGAAGACTGACATCCCGGAGCGCCGCCACGGCAGCCTCGCCCCTGCGATATTCTTTCGAGACATGATCGAGCCGGACCACGGTGCGCCTGCGGTGAATGGATGCGTTTCTCCTATACCACAACCGCCGACGGCCCCACAACCGCGTGCCCGGCTTGACTCTTCCATTTTGAAACCGTACAACCGGGCCGAACGCATGGACAGCGCCCTGCAAACCACGGAGCCTGCCGGGCTCCTGTCCGCCTGGACCTCGCTCCTCCGGCGTGCCTTACACGCGGTGCTCCCTGTCGAATGCGCCGAGTGCGGCACGGCGCTGGCCGACGATCCCGTGCCGTTCTTTTGCCGAACCTGTTGGACGGCCATCAAGCCGCTTGCAGGCCCCGCATGCCCGTCCTGCGGCCTGCCGTTTGCGTCGGAAGTGGCGCTGACCTACAGTCCCGATCATCGCTGTCTCTCCTGTCGTCTGCACCCGCCAACCTTCACCAAGGCCTGGGCATGCCACACCTACGAGCCGCCGCTGCAGAACGCCATCCACCTCTTTAAATATCGCGGCAAGGTCGCTTTGGCCTCGGCGCTCGGCACACTGATGCGGCACGCGTGGCGGCAGCCGATGGATGCCGATATCCTGATGCCCGTCCCACTCCACCCCTCCCGACTGCACGAACGCGAATACAATCAATCGCTCCTGCTGGCAGACGAGCTGAATCGCGACCTCCGCCTGCCGCTCGTCTACGACAACCTCGTGCGCCTGCGCGCCACTCCGCCGCAAACAGAGTTGAACCGGTCGGAACGGCTGGCCAATCTCCGCCGGTGCTTTTCCGTCCGGCAGCCTGCGGATGTCGACGGTAAACGCGTGCTGCTGATCGACGACGTCATGACGACCGGGACAACCGCCAACGAATGCGCGAAAGTGCTGCGCAAAGCGGGAGCCAACGCAGTGTATGTCCTCACGCTGGCGCGGACGGTGTAACGACTACGCACTACGGCTCGGCATTGGCTGGATGACCTGAATTGGCAGGGACTGTCATGCACTGTCATGCAGAATTGCTTGACAATTTTCCAATCTGCTTCTATCGTCGGCTCAATGATCAGACGGTTTCACACGGGCAGGAGCGCCGATGGGAGCATCCACACAGAGCGAACTGTTGACGGCGGCCGAAACCTGCCGCTACCTCAAAGTCACGCCGAGAACGCTCTATCGGTACATCCAGGATCGCCATATGCCCGCTTTCAAGCTGGGCAAGGAATGGCGGTTCGTGCGCTCCGATCTGGACCAGTGGCTGCGCCGCCGGTCGGCCCATTCGCAATCAATGTAGCCGAACGAGGCGTACATGTTTGCCGGTGAGTATCTCTGCAAGCTGGATGAAAAGGGGCGTTTCATCGTCCCCAGCTCCATGCGCGAGCGGCTGGAGACAGAAGGCAACGGCGTCGTATTTCTCAAAGGGCCGGAGCAGGCGCTGTGGGCCTACTCCGCGACCGAATGGGAAAAGGTCCTGGAGCGGACCAGAACCAAGCTCGATGAAGATCAAAGCCGGCTGTTCATGCACTTCGTCGTCTCGGAAGCCGGCACCTCTGATGTGGACAAGGCCGGCCGCATTCTGATTCCCGGCAAGCTCCGCAAGCTGATTCCAGTGGAGGACGACCAGGAAATCATCCTGGTGGGCCTCTACAACCACATGGAAATCTGGAACCCAGCCGAATGGCGGCGGTACGTCAGCACATCCGAAGAGAAATACGAGCAACAGCTCAGCAAGATCCTGAATCTCCTGTGATACGACGCGCGCCACAGCGCCGCCCCAAACATCTCAGACGACTTCCCGCTGTTTCCCTTCGATTGACATCCTATCGAACCGGCGCCACCGTGGCTCCCCGTTCGGGCGTGCCGGCGGCGCCTCCTGTGGGCACACCACGAACCAGACGGGCGATTTCTCTTGCGCTCCTCGGACGGGCCGGAGCCGCGCCTCATCTCGCAGCACTGCCGGAGCTTTGCGCCGCCATCACTCCTCAGAGCCTGACGCTCAGCCTTCCGGTGCCTCCGAGCATCAACCATCAATATGCCACCGTCAACGGACGCCGCATCCTGTCTTCAGAGGGCCGCGGCTACAAAGCGACGGTTGGCCAGCAGGTTCTTATCGCGCTGGCCCGCTCGCCCCACAAGGAATCCCTGCTACGCGTCCTGCGCAGCAGCGATCTGACGCTGGCCATTCATTTTTATTTTGCCTCGCCGCTACGGCGTGACGTGGACGGCGGCCTGAAGATCGCGCAGGACGCCCTGTGCGAAGCGCTGAGGCTCAACGACAACCGTATCGTGGAAATCCACCTTTACAAATCCCGCGATGCCCACCATCCCCGCATCGAGATGACGCTCGGCACCTGCCCGTAAACCTCTGTTGGCTGTGCGTGCTTTACCGCGGTACGCTACTCATATCGGAGGGCGTCGATGGGATTCAGGCGCGAGGCCTTGTTGGCAGGATAGAGGCCGAAGAACAGCCCCACCACGAGCGAGAACAGAAACGCCGCAGCGATGGATTCGAACGAAATGATCGTGGGCCAGCCCGCCAGCACCGTCGTCGCGCGGGCGCACACGACGCCCAGCACGATTCCCAGCAACCCTCCGAAGAGACTGAGTGTCATCGCTTCGATGAGAAACTGCATCAGGATATGTTTCCGCTTGGCGCCCACGGCCATGCGCACGCCGATTTCCCTGGTCCGCTCCGTAACCGACACCAGCAGAATGTTCATGATGCCGATGCCGCCCACCAGCAGCGATATCGACGCGATCGCGAACAGCATGAGCGTCAGTGTCTGCCCCATCCCCTCCTGCACCTTCGCGATATCCACCTGGGTCCGGA
>DASQGO010000106.1:0-2950 GCA_035632555.1 Nitrospiraceae bacterium
GGCCAGTTCGTGCACGCCGGACAGCGTCTGGCAGGGCCGAACCCGCGCGACCAGCCACTTGATCTGCGCACCGAGAAAATCTCCGGCTCCCAGCGAGGCGATCAATACCGGCCCGCCGATCGCGGCTTCGACTTTTTGCACCCACATCCAGTACCCAAGCGCCAATAGCCCGGGTAGCATCAGAAATTTCGGCAGACCGAGCTGAAACATCAGCCAGTCCAGCCACTCGGACCGGCCGACCAGCCCGTTGATCGCATGAAAGAGGGCTTCGTCCAGGCTCACAGCACGTCCATCCTCTCGCACCTCGCGTCCACAGCCGTCATTGCGTCCGAAAATGAATCCGTACAGTCAGTTCTCCGTTCACCGGTTCATCCCCACGCATCTGCGGGTCGAACTTCCACTGTCGCAAGGCTGCCAAACCGGCGCTGGTCAACTCACGATGCCTGCAGGGCTCCAGTACAATCACGTCGATCGTGGCATCCCTGGCTACCAGAAACCGCGCCTTCATCCAATCATCGATCACCTTGCCGTCAAGGGCCGGCGGGATGGCCGGCCAGGGCATATGGGTCGGAACCGGCCCCAATTGCTGATCCTTATTGAGCGGAACGCCGTGCACGTGGACCGACGGCAGAACGACGATGTCTTCATCATGGTCCGAGTGATGTGTGGCACGGTCGCCCTCGACCGCGCCGACATGCATCGGCCACGCGCACACACAGAGCACGCAATACGGCAGAATGCGCCGCAACGGCATCACCTCGGTGCTCGCTGGGATCTTCATCCCGCTAGACCCTTCCCTGCGCAGTCTCCATCAAAAGAACCACTGCCCGCGGAGAAAGAACGATCGCGGCGCCCCCACGTGCGTGACGCCCAGCCCGATGCCCGACCCCTGATTGATAAAGTAGTTCTGGTCCAACAGGTTCACAATATCAAACCCGAGCAAGAACTTCTGCTGATTCGGTAAGGGAAAGATGTGCGCGATCGAGAGATTATAGACCGTATAGGAGGGACTATGCGAGGAGTTCGTCTCGCCGCCGTCCTCAGTCATCCTCAGCCCGGAACCGTAGAGCATCTGGCCGGTGATCGTCGTATGCTCAAGCAGCGTGTAGCTCAGAACCGCGGAACTGGTCATGAGTTGCGAGTGATCGCAGAACACGCCGCCCCGTGAATTGATGTCGTCGATTTCCTTCTGCTCGAGCAGAAAATGGCCGGATTGGAGACCGTAGCCTTTGCACTGCCCCCACGCCACGCTGCCGCGCCCTGACAGGTTCTCGGTAAACTGCACCTTCAGCGCCCCGTCAATGCCGCGTTGCCACCCTCGCTCGAACGCGAAGAAATTCAGCAGCGGCGTCGTACCGAACTGGCCGGCGTCCGACTGAAAGTGGTTGAGCTTGTAATACCCCGACAGTTCCAGCGTGACCTGCCGGTTCAGCGCATGGTAGCTGCCGACTTCAAAATAATGCGCCCGTTCAGCCCTGACCGAATTGTTCGTCGTGTTGTCCGGTTGGGCCTTTGTGCCGGCGGTATTGAGCTTCGCGAACGAAATGGCCTCCAGATTCGGCGGCGTGAACAGACGGCCATAATAGGCATGAAAGACATTCGACTGGTTGTATTTGTATGCGGCGCCGACGCGAGGACTGACCTGGCCCTCGTTCACGAGGTACTGCGCGGCGTCGCCGCGCAGGCCGAGATTGAACGTCCACTGCTCATGCGGGCTCCATTGATCCTGCACCCAGAATTCCTGCCGCCAGCCGATCAGACGATTGTCAGACGGCAACTGGATCACAGAACCCGTAGGATTCCCAGTCCCGTCATCGGCGAAGGTCGACAGGCGCGTTTTATTGATCGTCTGTGTCCGATCGATTTGAATGCCGGTCTTGATCAAGTGCCGGCTGTTGGGCACGTAGGTGTGATCCAGCCTGACCCCGCCCGAGTAGGCGGCTCGATCCTGGCTGCTTGCGGAGAAGGCGGCTGTTTCGTCCGGCGTATAGGCAAGCACGTTTAACGGATCGGTCGTAAACGTGGCCTGCGTATGACGGAAATACCCGGCGAGGCTGAAGAAACTGTTGGGCTTCTCGTCATGGCGCCAGACCATATGGGCGTATTGGTTGTTCTCCCGTTGAACCTCGTTGATCGCCTGCGATGCCACCGGCGCGAACAGCGGATTTTGCGCCTGGAGCAATCCGAGCACGGCGGCATTCGTTGGCAGGCCCGGCGTAGTTGGAATCTGATACTTTGCCACCGAGTTCAGGAACAGCCAGGTGAAATTGTTCCGGTTGTCTCGCTGATAATCGCCGCGCAGATAGGTTTGATTCCGCTCACTTTGTCCATGAAAAATCGAATGCCCCATGGTGGGCGGTTCGATCCCGCGATTTGTATCAATATGGCTGTTCAGCACATAGTAGCGGAATTTCTCTCCCACCGTGCCGCCGTATTCGAACGAAGGATTAACCGTCTCATTCGATCCACCGAACATCTGGGCCGAACCGAATCCTGGTTTCGTGCCGCTTTTGCTGGTGATGTCGATGATTGCCGCCGTTTTGTTTCCATACTGCGCCTCCATGCCCCCCAGAATGATATCGGCGCGCTCCCAGGCCCGAGGCGTGATTACATCGGAAAACGTCGACGAGACAGTTTCCGGGATAGGCACGCCATCAATGCGGAACTGGAAGTTGGCATGGTCCTGGCGAATATGCATCTGCTTGAGCGATCCGTAGACGGCGCTCGGAATCGTCTGCAGAACATCGTGCAACTCCACGTTGTTGCCCCGCGGGAGGACCTCGATATCTTTCCGGCTGACCGAATAGGTCTCGCTGGAGGCCTTGTACTGAATCGGCGGCAGCGGTGAGACCACCTCCAGCGAGATTTCCTGCGTGCGCGCCAGCGTCAGCTTGATCGGCATCGGTTGATCCTTCGCGATTTTCACGATCACATACTCGCTTCGATAGGT
>DASQGO010000107.1:0-13966 GCA_035632555.1 Nitrospiraceae bacterium
GACATGATCCTCGTTGCCACGTGCACGGGGGATGCGCCGCTGCCGTCCACGGCCTGCCTGATCCAGCACCGCCTCGGGGCGGCGAAGGCAGCCGCCTGCGACATCGGCGCAGCCTGCTGCGGGTTTGTCTACGCGCTGGCGGTCGGCGACGCCTATGTGAAAACCGGTCTGCGCCACGTGATGGTGATCGGGTCCGAAGTCATGTCCTCGATCACCAACTGGAAGGACCGCAACACCTGCGTGCTGTTCGGCGACGGGGCCGGCGCGGCCGTGCTCAGCGCCACGAAGGAGGATCGGGGAATCCTATCCTCGCATCTGCATTCCGACGGTTCGCTCTGGAATCTGATCTGCGTGCCGGGCGGCGGATCGAGGATGCCGCCGACCGAGAAAATGCTGGCCGACGAGCTGCAGTACATCAAGATGAAGGGGAACGAGACGTTCAAGGTGGCGGTCAAGACGCTGGAAGAATCCGCCCGCGAGGCGCTGAAAGCGAACGGGCTGACGGTGGCTGATCTCGACGTCTATGTGCCGCACCAGGCCAACGCGCGGATCGTCAAGGCCGTAGCGACCCGTCTGGAGCTGCCGATGGACAAAGTGGTGCTGAACGTGGACCGGTATGGCAACACGTCGGCGGCCTCGATTCCCATTGCCTTGGATGAAGCGGTCCGCGCCGGGCGGATCAAGAAGGGCCATGTGGTGATGATGGCGGCGTTCGGAAGCGGGTTGACCTGGGCCACATCCGTCGTGCGATGGTGAGTGCGATGCCGGCTGTGCACGATGGGTTTGCGCAGATTTTTCCCGTTGACATTGTGGCGATAATTCCCCCATATCATACGCCGTTATGGTTTCCGGAATAGGTCTGGTATTTCCCGGCCAGGGATCGCAATCGGTCGGGATGGGACGCGCGCTGTACGATGCGCATCCCGTTGCGCAAGCAGTCTACAAGGAAGCGTCGGCGGTGCTCGGCTACGATGTAGCCGAGTTGTGTTTTAGCGGACCCTCCGAACGCTTGAATTTGACGGAGTACACGCAGCCTGCCTTGCTGACCGCCAGCATCGCGGCGCTACGGACGTTGGAGCCGGCCGGACTCAAGCCGGTGGCGGTTGCCGGGCACAGCCTCGGAGAGTATTCCGCGCTGGTGGCGGCCGGCGGGGTGACGTTAGCAGCGGCCGCCGCGCTGGTGCAGAAGCGGGGCCGGTACATGGCGGAAGCGGTGCCGCCTGGCAGCGGGCTGGTGGCGGCGATCCTGGGCCTGGCTTCCGATGCCGTGCGCGACGCGTGCCGCGAAGCCTCGTCGGTCGGGGTGGTGGCGGCGGCGAACTTCAATTCTCCCGGGCAGGTCGTGATTGCGGGAGAAAAGGCGGCGGTCGAAAAGGCGATTGAAATTGCCAAAGGCAGGGGGGCCAAGAAGGCCATCCCGCTTCCGGTGAGCGTGCCGGTGCATACGCCGCTGATGCAATCCGCGGCGGACCGGCTGGCGAAGGACGTCGAAGCGACCGCCTGGTTGGATTTGAAGGCGCCGCTGGTCAACAACGCCGAAGCGAGGGCCTTGCGGACTGCGGCAGAGGTGAAGGCTTCCCTGATCCGGCAGTTGCCTTCGTCGGTGTTATGGGAAGACTCGGTCAAGGCGATGCGCGGCATGGGCGTGACGACCTTTGTTGAAGTCGGGCCCGGCACCGTGTTAAGCGGATTGATCAAGCGCATCGTGCCGGATGCGAAGACACTGAACGTGCAGGATCCGGCGTCGCTCGAGGCGACGGTGAAGGCGCTGCAAGGATAACGGAGTGTCCATGTCGTTGACGGGTAAAACGGCGATCGTCACGGGCGCCGCGCAGGGGATCGGGCGGGCCATTGCCGAAGCGCTGGCGGGCGCCGGCGCGGACGTGGCCGTCGCCGATCTGGATCCGGGCCGGTCGCAGGACACGGTCACGGCCATCACCAAGATGGGGCGGCGGGCCATGAACATCAAGGTCAACGTCGCGCACTGGGACGATGCCAAGGCGATGGTGGATCAGGTCGTCAAGGAATGGGGCAAGGTGGATATCCTGGTCAACAATGCCGGCATCACGCGGGACGGGTTGCTGCTCCGCATGAAGGAAGAAGACTGGAACCTCGTGCTGCAGGTCAATCTGAACGGGACGTTCAACTGCACCAAGGCGGCGCTCCAGCCGATGAGCAAGCAGCGGTCCGGGCGGATCGTCAACATCGCCTCGATCGTGGGCGCGATCGGCAACGCCGGCCAGGCCAACTATGCGGCGTCCAAGGCGGCCGTGATCGGCTTCACGAAGACCGTGGCGCGGGAATATGCCAGCCGGGCGGTGACGGTCAACGCCGTGGCGCCGGGGTTCATCGACACGGCGATGACGCAGCAACTGTCAGCCGAGGTCAAGGAGACGTTGTCCAAGCAGATTCCGCTGGGGCGCCTGGGGCAGCCGTCCGACGTGGCGGCGGCAGTGAAATTTCTGGCTTCGGACGAGGCGGGGTACATCACGGGCCACGTGTTGCATGTCAATGGCGGCATGCACATGGCCTAGCACGAGGGGAGGTGTAGGGCGTATGGCAGCAGATGGAAAAGTGGAAGAGAAAGTCAAAAAGATTGTCGCGGAGAATCTCGGCGTCGAGGAGGACGAAGTCGTTCCGGACGCCAAGTTTGTGGACGATCTCGGTGCGGATTCCCTGGATACGGTCGAGCTGGTCATGGCTTTCGAGGAGGCGTTCGATATCGAAATCCCCGATGAGGATGCCGAAAAAATCCTCACGGTCGGCAAGGCCATCGACTACATCAAGGAAAAGATGTAGCCCGGGCCGGGGCGGTCTATGACGGAACACGGCAGACGTCGGGTGGTCGTGACGGGGCTGGGGGCGATCACGCCTCTCGGAATCGGCGTGGGTCCCACCTGGAAGGCGCTCTGCGAGGGGCAGTCCGGCATCGGCCGCATCACGCGATTCGATCCCACCGGATACGCCTCTCAAATTGCGGGTGAAGTCAAGGGCTTCGATCCCGCCGCCTTCATCGAGAAAAAAGAAATCAAGAAAATGGATACCTTCATCCAGTTCGCCGTCGGCGCCAGCCAGATGGCGGTGGATGATGCAGGCCTGAAAGTCGCGCCGGAGGACGCGGACCGCGTCGGGGTCTACATCGGCGCGGGCATCGGCGGCCTGCCGGCTATCGAGCATTACCACAAGATTCTGCTGGAGAAGGGCCCCGATCGCATCACGCCATTTTTCATCCCGATGGTCATCATCAATCTGGCTTCCGGGCAGGTTGCAATCCGGATCGGCGCGCGCGGGCCCAACTCCTGCGCCGTCACGGCCTGTGCGACCGGCAATCACTGCATCGGCGATGCGCTCCGGATCATCCAGCGCGGGGAGGCGGATGTCATGGTGGCGGGGGGCACAGAGTCCTGCATCGTGCCACTCACGCTCGCAGGTTTTTCCGCCGCCAAGGCACTCTCTACCCGCAACGACGAGCCCGCCAGGGCCAGCCGGCCGTTCGACAAGGATCGCGACGGATTCGTGCTCAGCGAGGGCGCGGGCGTGCTGGTGCTCGAGGAATTGGACTGTGCCCGCCGGCGCGGGGCGCGGATCTACGCCGAACTGGTCGGCTACGGCATGAACAGCGACGCCTATCACATCACGGCGCCGTCCGAGAATGGCGAAGGGGCCGTCCGCTGCATGGAGCTGGCGATCAAGGACGCGAGGATTTCCAAGGACGAAGTCGGCTATATCAATGCCCACGGCACGTCCACGATGGCCGATGCGATCGAGACCAGCGCGGTCAAGCAGGTCTTCGGGGAGCGGGCCCGCCGCATTCCGGTCAGCTCGACGAAATCCATGACCGGCCATTTGCTCGGCGCCGCCGGCGGGATTGAAGCCGTGTTCAGCGTGTTGGCGATTCACCACAACCTGCTGCCGCCGACGATCAATCTCGATCATCCCGATCCCGCGTGCGACCTCGACTATATTCCGGGGAAAGCGCGTCCGGCGTCGGTCACGGTGGCGCTCTCCAATTCATTCGGCTTCGGCGGCGTAAACGCCTGCCTGCTGTTCAAACGGTTCGCATCGTAAACCGCCCTGTTTCCCACGCATGAGCCGGCAGACCATGGCGCGGACTCCACTCGACGAGGCGCAACAGGCGATCGGCTACGCCTTTCACAGTCCCCGTCTGCTCGACGAAGCGCTGACCCACACCTCGTACGTCAACGAAATCAAGGATCCGGATTCGAAAGACAACGAACGGCTGGAGTTTCTCGGCGACGCCGTCCTGGCGCTGGTCATCAGCGAGCAGGTCGCGGCCGCGTCACCCGATCTGACCGAGGGCGCGCTGTCGAAGCTGCGGTCCCGTCTGGTGAGCGAGGCGACGCTGGCCCGGGTCGCCCGCCGGCTCGATCTTGGAAAACTGCTGCGGCTGGGCCGCGGCGAGGAACGGACCCGGGGGCGCGACAAGGAATCCATTCTCGCCAACACGCTGGAAGCCGTTCTGGCCGCGGTCTATCGGGATGGAGGGCTGGATGCGGCCCGGAGTTTTGTTCTCAAGGCGTTCGCGCAGGATCTGCGCGAAGCTGCGGACCGTGACGCAGTGGACGCATCATCCGGCGATTACAAGACGCAACTTCAAGAATGGTGTCAGCAGCGGTACGACAGCGTGCCGCGGTATGTCACGGCCAAGGAATCAGGTCCGGACCATCAGAAGACGTTCGACGTGCAAGTGCTTGTGCAGGGCCGGGCGTGGGGACGCGGAACCGGACGAAGCAAGAAGGAAGCGGAGCAGGCGGCGGCGCAGGAAGCGATGGAACGGGTGAAACGCGAAAAGTAAAAAGCAGGGAACATGAAGGGAGGAGGCAGAACGATGATGCGATCGTACTTCAAAATGGCAGCGTGCATGGGATTGGCGGCGGCCATGGTGTGCAGCATGGCCGGTTCGGGTCTGGCGGCGGAGAAAGGCAAGGTTCCGGCCAAGGGGCCCCGGGCGGTCATCAATACCAAATTCGGCGAGATGGAAATCGAGTTTTTCCAGGACAAGGCGCCGAACCATGTGGCGAATTTCATCAAGCTGGCCAAGTCCGGCTTTTACAACGGAACTATTTTTCATCGCGTGATTCCCGGGTTCATGATCCAGGGCGGGGATCCGAATACCAAGGATCAGACGAACAAGGCGGCCTATGGCCAGGGCGGGCCGGGTTACAACGTGAACGCCGAATTCAACGACATCCCCCACAAGCGCGGCATTGTTTCGATGGCGAGGGCAAACGATCCGAACAGCGCCGGCTCGCAGTTCTTCATCGTGGTGGAGAATTCGAATTTTCTGGATAACCAATACACGGTGTTCGGGCAGGTGGTGAAGGGGATGGGAGTAGCGGACAAGATCGTGCAGCAGCCGCGCGATAGCCGGGATCTGCCGCTGCAGCGGACTGAAATGACAGTGACGATCGTCGAATAGACCGAATAGCTAGCAGCCGGGCTCCCTTCTTGATCGCGGAAGGCGCACACCTCAGAAGGATGCTCCTTCGACGCGCGCAGTCGAAGGGAGCCCGGGCTGCTGCTCGATGATGGGGAGAGTGTGAGCGGGAGTCTTCGACTTGCCTGAGCGGCAAGAAAGACTCCCGCCCTTATATTTTGACCGTTCTAATGGTGATGATGGCCGCAGTCGGGGCCGTGGGTGTGTTGCGTGTGAGACGACGGCTGGGGCGTGAACTGGCCGGGGAGAACGATGCGGCCGCCTTCCTGCTGTTTGGCCAGTTGCTCGGCGACCTGTGGATGGTAGGCTCGGATGTAGCCGATCAGGCCGTTGAGGAATCGGGACGACTGCAGTCCGCCGCCTGAGAATTCCGTCACAAACTTCATGGCACGGTCCAGCACTTCCGTTGCAAGAGTCGTATCCGGAACCGGCTGGTCTTTCTGTTTGCTGAAAATCTCATACTGCTTTTTCAGATGCTCCGCGAAGACCGGCGCCATGACCGCCGGGATGTGCAGCGGGCTGAGATTCCGCCGGAGCGACTGAATCGCGGTGATGACTTCCGCGTCCTGCCCATCTTTCCTGTTGCAGAAATAGCCGAACGTGATCGTCTCGATGAAGTTGAACAGCGCGGCGGCCTTGTCGTCGCCCAGCACAAAAAGGTCTTTGTAGAAATCTTTGCGGGCCTGCGCGAACCGCTCACCGGACCGCTTCTGCTGGTAGCCGCTGCTGGAATCCAGGTATTGGCAGTCGGAAGGGCAGGCGATGCGCGTCATGCGGTGCTCGCCACAACATTGGCTGCAGATGAGCCCGCTCAGCGCGGGGCACGATCTCTTGCCTTTTCTCTCTTTGCAATAGACGCACTTGCTCATTTTCCACCAGAACTTTCCTGCGGCGGCTTGGGCCCTCCGCTGAAGCCATAGTCCGAGAGGGTGCGCTTCTGCTTGCCGGATTTGAACGGCGATTCGAGTCCGTTGATCTCGGCGGCGTTCCCGTAGAGATACGGGACAAGAATCAGGTTCTTCACGCGGTCCACGCTGATGTCAGCCGGGGTCGGCAGGTATTCGGCAATCACATTGAAATGACGGTCGGGGCGCATCCGCCAGATTTTTCCAGTGGTGAAATCGGACACGTACATGTTGCCCCAGGTGTCAAAGTCCACGCCGTCGAGATTTTTAAATCGGGACGAGAAAAATCCGTTGGAGACCAGTTCGGTAATTGCGCCGTCCGAGGCGATCTCGACGATGCTGCCCTTGTGCCAACTGACGGCGATCAGCCGCCCGGTTTTCGGATGCACGGCCAGCCCGCGCGGACCGGCAAGCGCGGCATCGCGCACCAGCACGGAAACGGCATGCTGTTTTGCGGGGTCAATCCGGTAGATGACGTTGGCGTCCATGTCGGAGGCATAGAGCATGCCTTGCGGGTCAGCCGCAACGTCCACCAGCGAAACCGGGCCCGGCTGCCCGGCAAATGAAATGGCGGCCACGGGCTTGCCTGTCTTGACGTCGAAGGCGCGGAGCGTATCCAGATCGGCGACGTACAGGACTTGGTGGGCAATCGCCATGCCCTTGGGGGCGTGGAGCGTGATGGTTCGTTCTCCGCCGCGAATGAATTGTGCGGCGATGACCTTGCCGTCCCGGTCCAGTTTTGTGATGAAGCCGTTGTTGTCTTTCTCGGCCGGCTCGCCGTTGACGTTGGAGATGAAGTAGCAGTCGCAGGTCTGGTCGGACACGAAACTTTGGGGAGCCTGCAGGCCGGTGACTTGCAGTGCCACGGCGGCGGCCGGCATCCAGAGCAGGCCGATGCACGCAACGAAAACGAAGCGGAGCGGGAGACGGTGATTCACGGTTGGGGCTTTCTGATTGTGTGCCGGAGTCGCAGACCTGAAGCATGGTACGAGACGCTCGGAAGCGGTGTCAAGGAACGTTGACACCGATTTCAAGGCCCTGCTATTGTGCGGCGGTTTTTTGTGCACGATCATTTTCCCTGGGAGGGACGAGTGGCGGCAAAATTGATTGACGGAAAGGCGTTGGCGCAGTCGATCCGGGAGCGCATGGCCAAGGATATCGTCGAGCTGCATGCTAGGACCGGCGTGCGGCCCGGCCTCGCGGTGATTCTGGTCGGAGACGATCCCGCCTCGCATCTGTACGTGAAGAACAAGCAGAAGGCCTGCGATGCGGCCGGCATCTATGTGGACGAGCACAAGCTGCCGGCCTCGACGAGCCAGGCCGATTTGCTGGCCCTGATCCAGAAGAAAAACGCCGATCCGAAGGTCCACGGCATTCTGGTCCAGCTGCCGCTGCCCAAGCACATCGACAGCAAGGTGATTCTGGATGCGGTGTCGCCCGCAAAGGACGCGGACGGATTCCATCCTTACAATCTGGGACGCCTGTTGGAGGGTAACCCGACGTTCGAGGCCTGCACGCCCAAGGGCATCATTGCGATGATCGAATCCACCGGCACCGGCATCGAAGGCAAGCGGGCGGTGGTCGTGGGTCGCAGCAATATCGTCGGGAAACCGGTGTCGCTCATGCTGTTGCATCGCAATGCCACGGTGACCGTGTGTCATTCCAAAACGAAGGATCTGCCGGCGGTCTGCCGCGAAGCGGACATCCTTGTGGTCGCGATCGGCAAGGCCAAGTTCGTGACGGCGGACATGGTCAAGGATGGGGCGATCGTCATTGACGTCGGGACCAACCAGTTGCCGGACAAGACGTTCGTGGGGGACGTGGATTTCGGGCCTGCCAGCCAGAAGGCCGGCTGGATTTCTCCGGTGCCGGGCGGCGTCGGCCCCATGACGATCACGATGCTCCTTTATAATACCGTCGAAGCGGCCAAGCGCTTCGCCGCTGCAAAGAAATAGGATGCTGTGAGTACCGGTCCCCGGGAACGCCTCAAGGAGCTCCTCGACCGCGGTGAATTTGCCGTGACGGTCGAGTACAATCCGCCGAAGGGCACGAACGCCTCCGCGATCCTGGATAATGCCAAGTCGCTCATCGGCCGCGTGAGCGGCGTGAACGTCACGGACAACACCGCGGCGATCATGCGGGCCAGCTCGCTCTCGATCTGCCGGCTGCTCTATGAGATGGGGCACGACCCCGTCATGCAGATGACCTGCCGCGACCGCAACCGGCTGGCGATTCAATCCGATCTGCTGGGCGCGCATCTGCTGGGGATCCGGAACATTCTCTGCCTGACCGGCGACTACCCGACGGTCGGCGATCACAAGGACGCCAAGCCGGTCTACGACCTCGATTCCGTGCAGATCATGCAATTGGTGCAGGGATTCAACGAGGGGCGGGATCTGGCCGGCAATACATTGGATGGCAAGGCCGATTTTATGATCGGTGCGGCCGTGACTCCCGAGATGGATCCGCAGGGCCCGATGCTGGCAAAGTTCGAGGCCAAGGTGAATGCCGGTGCGAAGTTTTTCCAGACCCAGGCCATCTACCATGCGGACCAGTTCAACTCGTTCATGAAGAAGGTCCGTCCGTTCAAGGTCAAGGTGCTGGCCGGCATCCTCTTGCTGCGTTCCGCCAAAATGGCGGAGTTCCTGAACGCCAACATCCCCGGCATCGCGGTGCCGGCCGAAATGATCGCCGAGTTGCGGGCTGCCGGCCCCAAGCGCGAGCAGGAGGTCGGGATCGAGATTGCCGTGCGGACGATCAAGGCCGTCCGGTCGCACTGCGACGGCGTGCATGTCATGGCCCTCAAGGCAATCGACCGCCTTCCCGAAGTCCTGACGAAAGCCCAGCTCGGCTAGCAGGATGTTGAAAAAGGCCGCCAGCTTTGTTCTCGCATCGCTCGGAACTTCAACATACTGAAAAAGTATGCCTCGGTTCCTCGCTCGCTGCGGCCTCGCTGAACGGCCTTTTTGACCATCCTAGCCGGACACAATCGTTTATGTATTTAGATAAACTGGGTTGAGCATGGTAGGATTCCTCCCATGGCTCGGATGACGGTTCCAGCGTTCCAGCAATATAAGCGCGAAGGCAAGAAGCTCATCCTCGTGACGGCCTATGACGCCCTGTTCACGAAGATTGCGGAGCAGGCTGGCATCGAAGCCATTCTTGTCGGCGATTCGCTTGGCGTGGTCGTCCAGGGGAAGCCGGATACGCTCTCGGTCACTATGGACGACATGCTCTACCACGTCAGGCTGGTGGCCGGGGCGGCTCAGCGGGCACTGGTGATCGCGGACATGCCGTTCCTGTCCTACCAGGTCAGCGTGGAAGAAGCCGTGCGCAATGCCGGGCGGCTCCTGCAGGCCGGCGCGGCGGCGGTCAAGCTCGAAGGTGGCGCAGCCGTCGTGGATCGGGTGCAGGCCATGACCCGCTTCGGCATTCCGGTCATGGGCCACCTCGGCATGATGCCGCAATCCGTGCATCGGTACGGCGGCTACAAGGTGCAGGGAAAAGAACGTACGCAGGCCGACACACTGCTCTCTGACGCCAGGGCGTTGGAGGCGGCCGGGGCCTTTGCCATCGTGTTGGAAGCGATTCCAGCTGCGCTGGCCGGGACCGTGACCGAGTCGCTGACGATTCCCACCATCGGCATCGGCGCCGGCGCGCACTGCGACGGGCAGGTGCTGGTGCTCTACGACCTGCTGGGCCTGTTCGACGACTTCGCGCCGAAGTTCCTCAAGCCCTATGCGCACCTCAAGGCCGACGCGCTCCAGGCGCTGCGCCGATATAAAGAGGAAGTCGAGCAGGGGAAGTACCCCACGGATTCGGAAAGCTACTAGCTCCCTTCTCCCCGTATTTACCCGCGTTCCGGTTTGTGGTACCTTTGCGCCTCTTTGCGCGCAGTGACGCGATTCATCCTTAGGCGGAGGACCTGTCATGGCGAAGATCGACATGTTTTTTAAACTCATGAACGAGCAGGGCGCGTCGGACCTGCATCTGGTGTCCGGCCAGCAGCCGATTTTGCGTGTGCGCGGGGAAATGGAGCGGGTCAAATACGACGTGCTCAAGAACGACGAGCTCCGGGCCATGCTTTACGAGATCGCGCCGGAAGTCAAAATCAAGCAGTTCGAAGAAACCGGCGACGTGGACTTCGGCTACGAGATTCCGGGCATGGCCCGCTATCGCGCCAACTTCTTCAATCAGAAGTATGGGTGCGCGGCGGTCTTCCGCCAGATTCCCAGCAAGGTCTTGTCGGCCGAACAGCTCGGGCTTCCGCCCATTCTGACGAAAGCGGCCATGCTGCGGAAGGGCCTGGTGCTGGTGACGGGTCCGACCGGCAGCGGCAAATCCACGACGCTGGCCGGCATCATCGACTACGCGAACAAGAACCGGAAGGATCACATCCTGACCGTCGAGGATCCCATCGAGTTCGTCCATGAGAGCCAGGGCTGCATCGTCAATCACCGTGAGGTCGGGTTGCACACGAAGTCGTTCGGGTCGGCGCTGCGCGGCGCGCTGCGCGAGGATCCCGATATCATTCTGGTCGGCGAGATGCGCGACCTGGAAACGATCCGCCTCGCGGTCGAAGCGGCGGCCACCGGCCACCTGGTGTTCGGCACGCTGCACACCACGAACGCGGCGAAGACCGTGGACCGCGTCATCGAGGTGTTCCCGGCTGAAGAGCAGGCTCAGATTCGCAACACGCTCTCCACCAGCCTCCGGATCGTCGTGGCGCAGAACCTCTTCAAGCGGGTGGACGTCAAAGGACGGTGCGCGGCGCTGGAGATTCTGGTCTGCAACAATGCCATTGCCAACCTGATCCGCGATGCAAAAACCTTCCAGATCCCCTCCGCGATGCAGACCGGCAAGAAGCTCGGCATGCAGACCCTGGACGACGCGATCCTGGACCTGCTCAATAAGAAATGGATCGCGCCGGAGGAGGCCTATGAGAAGGCCATCGACAAGACCCGGTTCATCCCGCTCTTGAAGACGCCGCCGGACGAATTGTCCTTCTAGCCAGATATTGAATCAGGCCATGTGACAAGAGGACTCCGCCATGAGAAAAGCTGAAATCGATCATCTGCTGGACAAAATGCTCTTCACGTTCCAGAACGTGTCGGACCTGAATATCTCGTGCAACCGCCCCCTGCAGGTCGAGTCTTCCGGGCAATTGGCCAAGGTGCCGGTCGAACCCGACATCGACTCGCTGACCCCTTTCCAGACCGAGATCTTCGCGCTCAACCTCATCGGCGGCGACCGGCGGCTGACGCGGAACCTGATCCAGCAGGGCTCCTGTGACAGTTCCTATTCGCTGGGTGATAAGGCGCGGTTCCGGGTCAACATTTTTTCGCAGCGCGGCACCTATTCCATCATTCTGCGCAAGCTGTCCACGGTCATCCCGACGATGAAGGAATTGGGCCTGCCCAGGGCGTTTTACGAGATGCCGAAGGAAAAAAACGGCATGATCCTGGTGACCGGCGGGACCGGCAGCGGCAAGTCCACGTCCCTGGCGGGGCGGTTGCGGGAATTCAACGAAACCCAATCCATCCATGTCGTTACGCTGGAAGATCCTGTGGAATTCGTGCATCCCAACATGAAGGCGACGTTCAACCAGCGCGAGCTGGGGAGCGATTTCGACACGTTCGCAAACGGGCTGCGCGCCGCGCTGCGGCAGGCACCGAAAATTATTCTTGTCGGCGAGATGCGGGATCGCGAAACCGTCGAGCTGGGGTTGAAAGCGTCCGAGACGGGGCATTTGGTCCTGAGCACGCTGCACACGGTGGACGCCGGACAAACGATCAACCGTATCGTCGGCATGTTCGACCAGGCCGAGGAAAAACAGATCCGCCAGCGGCTGGCCTCGACCGTTCGCTGGATCGTGTCGCAACGGCTCGTGCCCAAGGAGGGCGGCGGGCGGCTGGCCATCCATGACATTCTGGGGAACAACATCCGTTCGAAGGAATCCATCCTGAACGGCGAATCGGACGGGAAGACGTTTTACGAAATCCAGGAGGCGAGCGA
The DNA here is from genome assembly GCA_035632555.1 of Nitrospiraceae bacterium. GTDB lineage: Bacteria > Nitrospirota > Nitrospiria > Nitrospirales > Nitrospiraceae > 2-02-FULL-62-14. Next base: position 12,379 of record DASQGO010000107.1, read on the forward strand.
GCCGTTCGGCATGCAGACCTTCGATCAGGCGCTGGTCAAGGCGTACAACGATGGCCTGGTGACGCCGGAAACGGCGGAGATGTATTCGACGCGCAAAGCGATCGTGCAGCGCGGGATCGACAAGATCAAGCAGACGAAGGGCCAGCAGGATCAGGGGGCCACAGGCCTCACGCTTGATAAGGAATATGGGACGGGGAAGTTTCCCAAAGCCAAGTAAGCGGACTCGACAAGCCGTCGGGCTGCAATAGCGAGGAATCTATGAGCGAGACAACAGGTCAGACTCAGTCAGGTGCAGCAATCCAAGCGAACGATGACCCGCGGCTGGCGCTGGTCTGCCTGGCTGCATCGCAACAGTTGGCGCCCGTCCAAGCGGCTCTGCAAGAGCTGGGGTACACCGTGCACGTGCCCGCTAAGCCGGAGGAGGCGCTGGAGCAGCTTGCGCAGAACCGGTACGAGCTGGTGCTGATCCACGAAGCCTACGGCGGTTCACCGGAACAGAATCAGGTGCTCAAGACGATCCAAACGATGGCCATGCCGCTGCGTCGGCATCTGTGTGTCGGGTTGATCGGCGGACAATTCAAAACGTCCGATCACGCGATGGCCTTTGCCAGGAGCGTCCATTTCGTCGTGGCCGAATCGGATCTCGGCACGCTCAAGACGATTGCCCGGCGGGCCGTGGCCGACAACGATCACTTCTACAAGACCTTCCGCGAGTGTCTGCGCGAAGCGGGTAAAGAGTAAATCATCCCTGCCGTCAGCACGCTATCCGTCATCGCCCGTCGTGTTCCGTATGCCGTTGAACCGGGCGGATCTGCCGCGGCAGCTGTCTGTGGGGCTGTCCGGGAGACGTGCGTAATTATGGAAAATTACTGGAAGGAAAAACTCTGGATGACCCAGCGGTCGCCTTCCTTGACGAGGACGTAACGGGCTTTGGTTTGCTTGGTGTCGAGGGACTCGATAGTGCCGGAGATCGTCGCGACGCCATTCTCGATCGATCGGGACCAGAACTGGCTCTTGGCACGGCCCATGACGGGGCCGTTCTTTTCGATGCGTTCCTGAAACTCTTCGGGCGCCATGGTGGTTTTGGCTTTGGTGGACAGATGGTCATAGGCTGCGGCGAAGTCGCGTTTGTCGACAGCCTGCAGCTGGGCCTCGATCACCTGCACGGCCCCGTCGATTCTGCCCCAGAACCACCACCAGGACCCGCAGATGACCACAACAATGATCAGTCCTCTCACGGCAACCTCAGGGGTATTTCGCTTCGATCGTGCTGGAGAGCCCGCCGCGCGCGGTGAATTCGCCGGTGACGATAGCCCAGACGGGGCGGCAGGATTTCACGACGTCCTGCAGAATGCGATTGACGGCATTTTCATAGAAGATGCCGAGATTCCGGTAGGCGTGGATGTACATCTTCAGGGATTTCAGCTCCAGGCAGGCCTTGTCCGGCATGTAGCGCAACCGGATGGTGCCGAAGTCTGGGAGCCCGGTCTTGGGGCAGATGGCCGTGTATTCCGGGATCTCGATGGTGATCTCGTATCCCTTGTACTGGTTTGGCCAGGTTTCGATCGCCGGCAGCCTGGCCTCCACT
>DASQGO010000108.1:0-4078 GCA_035632555.1 Nitrospiraceae bacterium
AAGATTGGATTGCCTGATGTCGATCCGTAGCCGTTCTTTTCGGGCAAACTTCACGATATTGGCATTGATGGTCTTGAGCGAGGTGTTCCCATAGACGGATTTCTCCCGTTTCCCCAGGAGGTTCAGGTTGGGGCCATGCAAAACCAGCACATGCTTCATGTGCGCTCCTCTGCCCACTGTAAGCCGGGAATATCACGTGGCAGCAATGCGTAAAAATCGTGTCATTGTAACAGGCTCGCTGAATCGGGTCAAACAAAGGGACCGTTCACCGCGGTGTGCGCAAGCGGATTACTTCATCCTGGGCAGTGCGGAGCGCTTGATAAAGGGCTGCAGTGCATCGAGAATGCGATTCGCCAGTTCGCGTTTGGGCATGAGCGGAAACGATATATCGTCGCCTTCGCGAGTGATCACCGTGGCCGCGTTGCGATCCGAACCGAATCCCGCGCCCTGTACCGTGACATCGTTAGCGACAATCAGGTCCAGGTTTTTGTCCATCAATTTTTTGCGTGCATGTGCAATAACCTCGTCTGTTTCTGCGGCGAACCCGACGAGAATTTGCTTGGCCTTTTGTCTGGAGAGCGTGCGCAGGATATCTTCGGTCGGGGTCAAGGCCAGGGTTTCCCATGCGCCTGCCTGCTTTTTGATTTTTTTTCCGGATACTTTTTCCGCACGAAAATCCGCCACGGCCGCCGCCATGACGAGGATCGTCGACCAGCGGAAATTAGTCGTCAGCGTCTTGGCCATCTCCTCGGCCGTTCCGACGTGAACGCATCGTACACCTGGCGGAACCGGCAGCGTCGTGGGACCGCTGACAAGGAGCACCTCCGCGCCGCGCTCCTGGGCAGCCTGGGCGATCGCATACCCCATCTTGCCGGAGGACCGGTTGGAAATAAACCGGACCGGATCAATCGGTTCTTGCGTCGGCCCTGCCGAAACAAGCACGCGCTGGCCGGCCAGATCGCGTTGAGGGAGCAGGCATGCCTCAATGGCATGGACGATCGTTTGTTCGTCCGTCAAACGACCTCTTCCGATCTTCCCTGATGCCAGCGAACCTTCAACTGGCTCGAGTACGCTGACGCCTCGTGATCGCAGCAGCCTGACATGTTCCTGGACCGTCGGATGGTCCCACATTCCTCCATCCATGGCCGGTGCGACGATCAGCGGACAGGACGCCGTCAGAGCCATAGTGCACAACAAGTCCTCTCCCAGGCCCAGCGCGAGCTTGGCCAGGGTATTGGCGGTGGCGGGAGCGATGACGAAGACGTCGGCCTCCTCCGGCAGCGTCAGATGCAGCATCTCCTGGTGCGCGGCAAACAGATCGGTCGCCACCGGATGCCGCGAGAGCACCTCGAACGTCAGTGGAGCGACAAATTTTGTGGCGGTGTCGGTCATCACGACGGATACGTCGGCACCCGCCCGCGTCAGCGTACGCAGCAATTCAACCGCCTTGTAGGCGGCAATGCTGCCGCTGACACCCAGCAGGATGTGTTTCCCGATGAGCGGTCTGTGCGCCGGTTGCTCCACGCGTGCCGCTATTCCTCCCCTTCCGGCTCTGGCGGCTTTGGCGAATCATCCACGTAGACGCTGAGTTCCTTCTTGATCTCGCGGGCATCCTCGCGGGCCGCAGCCACGGCCATGCGTTCCATCTCGCTGTCCTTCCCGCGCTTGGCTTCCTTGATAGCCTGCCGGGCTTCCTTGCCGGTCAGGAACGCCACCTTCTGGTGGAGCATTTCGTCCAACGCGATGGATGTCGCTTTGGAATATTTGGATTGTCCCATGGGCCGCGCTCCCTGCATGAGATGTTTGGCGCGCTGCGAGGTGGCAATCACCAGCCGGTGGCGTGAGTCGATCTGCGACTGGTCGTATATGGGCAACAACGAAATTGCGTCTATCATGTCGTGATACTCCTTTAGGTGGTTGTGGGGTCAGCGATGAAATTCCGCTCCAGCCAATTGATGTCCACCCGCTTCATGCGCGTGCGTTCCGCATGGACGATGGCCTGCAATTCCTGGGAAGCCTGTTTGAGATCCTCGTTGCGGACAATGTAGTCGTATTCCCGGTAGCTCAGGATTTCCTGTCTCGCCTTTTGCATGCGGCGTTGGATCTCCTCCGGAGCATCCCCCCGCTGAACAAGCCGGGTGCGCAGGGCGTCGATGGAAGGCGGCAGAATATAGATATAGACGCCATCGGAGAACTTCTTTTTAATCTGCATGGCACCTTGCGTATCAATTTCCAGCAGCACGTCGAGCCCCTTGTCCATCATGTCGGTGAGCGCCTGCCTGGGTGTGCCATAGAAGTGTCCGTAGACCCGTGCCGATTCGGCAAAGTCGTTGCGCTGCACCATGTCCTGGAAAGCTTGTTCTTCGACAAAATAGTACTCGCGGCCATGCACTTCGCCTGGACGCGGCTTGCGTGTCGTGTATGAGATAGACGGATGGACCCCAGGGATTACGGTCACGAGTTCTTTGCACAGCGTCGTCTTTCCGGCTCCCGATGGAGCGGAGACCACAAAGAGCACCCCTCGCCGTTCAATTGCCACGCGTTCTACGCCTCTCGCTGTTCGCGCCGATTGCAGCTACTGAATATTTAACACTTGTTCGCGGAGCTTTTCCAGCTCCCCCTTGATTCGCACAACATGGCTGGCGATCTGGGCGTCGTTCGCCTTGGATCCAATGGTGTTGGTTTCACGTCCCATTTCCTGCAGCAGGAAATCCAGAGTTTTTCCAATGGCCTCCTGACTCTTCATGGTGTCGCGAAATTGACGTAGATGTGAGTATAGCCGTGCCTGCTCCTCGCTGACGTCGCTCCGGTCGGCAAAGGCGGCCAATTCCTGTTCCAGCCTGCCTGCGTCGGCCCGTCCCGGCTCAAGCAGCTTCTCGATGCGTCCTTTCATGCGGTCGTAGTGCTCTTGAACAGCCTGGGGGATTCTCACGGCGATCTGCGCCAATTCCTTCTCGATGCCCGTCAACAAGCCGTTGAGATGGACTGCGAGCGCCTTCCCCTCCCGCTGGCGCATCCGGTCCAAGTCGGTGACGGCGCCGGCGGCCAGCCGCTTGATCAGCGCCTTCAGCGTCTTGTCGCTGACAGGCTCTTCAGTAACGACGAGAAGATCCCGAAGGCCGGCAAGCAAGGCGAGATCAATCGAACCGGCGAGATGGAATTCCCGCCGGAGTTGGTCGAGCAATTGGTGATACTGTTTGGCCAACTGGCGATCGAGGGTGACGGTCCTGCGCGTTTCCCGCCCCCCTGTCATGGAAACCGTCAAATCGATTCGCCCCCTCGCGCAGTGACGCTGAATGAGTTCTTTGAGACTGTCTTCGAGCGACGCCATGCCCCGCGGAAGACGCATGGCAATCTCGCAAAACCGGTGATTGACGGCTCGTAACTCGACGGCCACATTGCCGCCTGACCAGGGGGCCTGGCGCCGTCCATAGCCCGTCATGCTTCGAATCATCGCGGCTGCTTTCCTTTCCACCGGCACAGGCTGTAAATGCCGCAGGACTGGCATTTGGGTACCCGTGCCAAGCAGACATAGCGACCGTGCAAGAGAATTCGTTGCGAGCCGAGGGTCCATTCGCGAGGCGGCAGCAACCGCTGCAAGTCTCCCTCAATCCGGTCCGGGTTGGCACTGGCTGAAAACCCGAGCCGTTGCGACACGCGCTTGACATGCGTATCCACAACGACGGCCGGTTTTCCAAAGTGGTTGCCCAGCACCACGTTCGCCGTTTTCCGTCCGACACCAGGCAATGTCAGCAATGCGTCCATGGTATCGGGAACTTTTCCGTTGAAACGGTCGATCAGCGCCCGGCAACAGCCTATGATATTCCTCGCTTTACTCTTGAAAAATCCAGTGGATTTGATCAGTCTCTCCAACTCCGCGTGATCGGCAGCGGCATATTCGCCGGCGGTTTCGTAGCGTTGAAACAACGCCGGCGTGACTTGATTGACCCGCTGGTCCGTGCATTGAGCCGACAGGATGGTTGCGATCAGCAGTTGCAGGGCCGTCCTGTGCTGCAGTTCGACGCGCGGGACTGGCGTGGTCCGCTTCAAGGCGCTGAAAATTCGGCCGGCCTGCGCG
>DASQGO010000109.1:0-16291 GCA_035632555.1 Nitrospiraceae bacterium
TGGGTGGGCAGGCCGGCATTGCCGACCATATTGAAATCGGCGATCAGGTGATGATCGCCGCGCGGTCCGGCGTCAACCGCAGCCTGGCGGGCAACCAGATCGTCTCCGGCACACCGGCCATGCCGCATGAGATTTCGATCATGGCCCAAGCCGTAGTCCCGCGCCTACCGGAACTACGCCAGCAGGTTCGTGACCTGATGCACCGGGTTCAACAGTTGGAAAGCCGCGCGGAGCGTGCGCGCAAACCGGCAACGGGCAAAAAGAAAAAATAGCGGTTCGTCTTCCTCTTGCCTCACTATTGCCTGTGAATTTCCGCCGCAGCCAGCACCCGTCTCCAGAAAAAAAGCTTGGCCCAGAAAAATCCAGCCCAGGGCATTAAAAAAGCTGCGACTTTATCCACGTAGCCATTGGCCATGCTGAGTCCGGACAATCCCAGCAGCACGACGACTCCCAACACATAGCCCAGCGGCACCCATGCCCGTCCCGGATGGTCCAGCAAGACCGCCGCGACGTCCTTCTTCGACTTTTTTAGCCCCGTCCTCTCATAGGCCCTCATCCGGGCGGCAAAATACCAGGGGAACGCCCGCAGTAGATAGCGGTGGTACCGAGTCTGCCCCCACCCCAATAGGACGCCCGCCGCCAAAAGCCCGGTTGTCTCTTCGAACGCCCGCAGGCCGTAGGTCGCCGTGACAAACTGATAGACCAACGCGGCCGCCGATGAGACGACGCTGATCAGCCCCAGCAGGCCAGCAGGAAAGAGCATGTGCGTCTTTACATACTCATGCGCCTTCTCTATCTCCGATTCCTGGCGATGGACGCTGACCAGCTTGGGCATACCGTTTACTTGGTGGAAGGTTCTGACAAATTGTCGTCCAAATCCTGAAAGCCGGCAGGCGTCGTCAGAGATTGCCCCGGTACACGGTACCACTCGGCCGCCCAGGCCCCCAAATCGGTGGTCTGGCACCGCTCGGAGCAAAATGGGCGCCAGGGATTCCGATCCCATGCCGCCTCGCCGACGCAGATCGGACATCGGACAACCTTGGCCATCGGCTAACTCAAACCTCTACTGCAGGACGCCCGAGCCATTTTTAATAATTTTACCGCCAATCGCAACTTCGCGCGGCAGAGCCCGCAATCGCCGCATGATGACAGGCTTTGTGCACGTACGCGTACGTTTTGCAGCACTTAGCTCGTCGTTTTGTATTGCATGATGTGATTATCTGCTTTCAGACGTCGATTCCCAATCGAGGCCTGCAGCAGAATGATTCCTCTTGTCCACAAAAACTGTGGGCGGGCTGTGGATAGGCTTGTGAGTTTGCCAACAGTCCATCACGGCCCTCCAGCATTACGCCAAGACTGCACAAAATTTAGGCTGACCACCGCCTGAAATGTTCAGGACTTGGACGCCCTGTGACGCCACCGTACCGACTGCGCAACCTATGGGGTTCCAAGAGCGACAACAATCTTTCACCGACTTCTTCCAGCCGGTTCGGCATCGAAAAGGGGTTCACTGAAAGCTGAGCGTCTTGCGGAAAACCGGCACGGCAGGTTTACTTGCCCAAAAATTGTTCAACATTCGCTTTTTTCATGCGGCCGACGTCAACCCATTGCTGCGTCATCGTCAGCGCCGACTTCAACCGGGACTCAACCGCTTCGAAACGTTGGGCCGGCACAGAGATTTGTTGTTTGGCCACAAGCGACAGCCAACTGTGCAGTCCCTTGAAGAAGGACATGACAGACGAGGCACCGGCGGCAAAGGCTTCGTCGCGCAGCCGGACCACATCCTGCAGGACCCCATCGAGGCTCCCATTCGATGCAAAGGCCGCCGCCCCTCCTGTTTTGAGACTCGAAAAGGCCTTCTGGATGTTCGGCAACCGCTGCTGGACATCAGCCAGCAGTTGCGCATCCAACGCGTCCAATTCCTTCAGATTCCTGACAATGGCAGCCCGGTCGCCGGTGACAACGCCCTGGCCGGTCCCGCCCGCCGGCAGTTGAATGAGCGAATCTACAAGCGCTTTGGTGGTTTCGGCCGACTCTATGCGGCTTTGCTGAAGTTCAATGAGCGCATCAATGATCGGACCGGTCAGGGCCGTCGGCGCGGCGGCCGCAGCAAGTGCCGGAGCCGCTGCGGCGGCAGGCGCCGCCGGTTGAATGCCCGCTCCGGCTGCAGGAGCGGACGAAGGGATCAGCCGTTGGACGGCGGTCGCCAGCGTCTCAAGAGATTCCCGCAGGGTCGCACACTGGCCTGTCGAGCTGACACGCCCCTGTCCTTCGATCGCGTCTAGGTGCGGCAGCATCGCAAACGCCAGTTTCTCGATGTCGGGCCGCTCGACGGTCGCAGCCGAACCGCCCAGGTTGGTGACCCCGTTCCGGATCGTCTCAAACAACTTGGCGCACCGGAATTGCGGCGGCCCTGCCTCCAGCTCGTGGAGCGCGGTTTCCACTTGGCCGATCCACTCCTGCGCTTCAGCCGCAAAAAGCGCGATAATTTCCTGCTGGAAAGGATCTGTCGTGCTGTTGGGTTCCATGATTCGTTACGGTGGCCGATGCTTAATTGCCAGGCTGCAGCAGCTTCGCGATTTGACCGACTCGGTCATTAGCCGCCACTAGGGCGCGCTCCAATTCCTCCACGCGCGTCGTCAGTTGCGCGGAACGCCGCTGCTCCTCGGCCAGCATGGCTTCCAACTGCTGGACTCTCTCGCCTCCGCCCTGCTGCCCGGTCGTCTCCAGCTGCTCGTAAAGACGGGCCGATTGCGCCTGCTCTTCGGCCAGGGCCGCTTCCAAATCCTTCACGCGCGCGACCGCCTGGCGGAATGCCTGCAGCTTGTCTTCCGTGATGCGATAGACCTTCGTCGTCTGCGACAGATCGATCTTCGAGGTTTGCGTTGGATCAAAAGACGGCGCCGCAGAAACCGGCGGTGGTGGTGCAAATGTCGGGGCCGGAGTCGGAGGCGACGGTGGAGGCGCAAAGATCGGAGGCGCCGAGGCGGCCACCGGTATCGGTTCCGGCGCAGACGAAGGACTCGGAGGAGCTGAAAATGCAAACGCCGTCTCGGCCGGCTGTGGAGCCGGAGCCTCGGCAACCGGTGCCGGTTCCGGCGGTGCGGCCACAGAAGCAGCCGGTTGCCGCTGAGCCAGCAACTCCTTCACTTTGTCTTGCAGCGACGATCCCTGGAAGGGTTTTTTGAGCACGCCGTTGGCCCGGCACAACTCTACCTGCTTGGCCACCTCATCGTTCACAATGCCGGAAATCAGCAACACCGGCGTATCCGCCAATCCCACCTGCGAGCGGACGAAGGTGCAGACGTCATAGCCGCTCCGGCCTGGCATGATCACATCGGAAATGATCACGTCCGCCCGTTCTTTCGCCAGCCAGGCGAGGGCCTCTTCCCCGCTCGATGCCAGAGCTACCTCGAGCCCGGCCTGCACCAAAAGACGCTCCGCCACCTTGCGGACCGCCATGCTATCGTCGGCAATCAACACTCTCGGCATTACAATCTCCCGTTCACATTATGACCCGCAAACCCGTCTCGCTATGCCACTTGCTGCGCCGACGTGTGCCCGATCATCGCCCACGAATAGATCGGCACTTCTTCCGGTCCGATCGAACACATCCCCACAGCGCCTGGCAATTCGGATGGAGCCGGCCGAACGGCCTTGGCTTCGACTTGCTGCAGGGTCGGCACATCCGGATCAATGCAGACGGCCATCGGGCCGTCTGGACGCTTGGCGCGCAGGCACAAGGGACCCACCTTGGACACCTGCACCATCAACAGCCTGGCGAAGTCGAACACCGGCAGAATTTCGTCACCTTGCCGTGCCACGGCATTCACGTAGGGCGTGAGACTGGGAACAGGCATCGCCTCGGTCCACGGCGATACACCGCCGATTTCTTCGGCACGCACCGCCACCCGCTTCCCTCCGACCGAGAATATCACGAGCGACCAGGGTTTGGGCGCCTCAGGTGTCTGCCCAAGGCGTTTGGCTGTCCTCAGCATCCGCTGATTCCTCCAATACAAGATTCTCAAGCACTTCGAGCGCGGCATCCTCCCCGACGGCGGCAGCCGATGGCTTGCGCCGAGCCTTCTTTCTGGCCGGCGCCGGTTCCTCGGCCGATGCTGCCATGCCGGCCTCGCCGGTTTGCGCCGCCGAGGACTGGGCAATGGCCCGCGGTTCCTCAGAAACCGCCTGCTCCGAAAGCGATTGCGCAACAAATACATCCATCGTCTGGCTCAGCAGCCAGCCGGAATTGATCAGGAGCGCGACCGTATCGCGAAACAGGAAGAGGCCCGTAAACCAGCTTTGCTCGACGCCGGCAAAGTGAGGCGGCAACGGCGTGATCCGCTGCATGTCCACATCTTCGAGCCCCAGGGTCCGGTCCACGCGCCACGCCTGCCGGGCGCGATGTTCCCCGCACAGGATAATGCGCATGTCCGGCGTCAGCACCGCCGGCGGAAGTCCCAGACGGGCAGCCAGGTCCGTCACACGGCATGTTTCCCCGAACAGCGAGACGATGCGGGCTTCCACTGCTTCGCCGAACTCGACGACTCCGCGCACAACCGCACCAGGGATCGCCAGGTAGGTCTTGCCGCAGGCCACGACCAGAACCTGCATGGTGCCCAGTGAGGGAGCGATTTTGTCCGTTCTACCGCGCAGACTCATGGCAGCCGGCTGCTCCGTTATTTCGCGGCATCGGCCGTCCGCCCGACCCACTGTTCGACGGCGGCAACCAGCGCGCGCTCTTCGACGGGTTTGGTCAGATAGCCCGAGGCGCCGAGACTCATGGCGGCCTGTTGGTGTTTTTCTCCAGCCCGTGTCGTCATCACCATGATGGGCGTGGACTTTGTACGGGGGCGCTGCCGAAGAGTTTGCAGCACTTCGTAGCCGTTCAACTTCGGCATTTCCAGATCGGTGATGATCACCTGGTACGGGGTTTGCGACGCCTTCTTGACGCCGTCTTCCCCGTCTACGGCCGTATCGACCGCGTAGCCCGCCCGCTCCAGCATGCGCCCGACGAATTTCCGCACGCTGAGCGAATCGTCGATCAGGAGAACCCGGGTCGGCCCGCCCGCCGCTTCCGCAACCGCCTCGTCGGCCTCGGAACCCTCGGCCGCCAGCAACGGCTGCGCGAACGACGGCCCCGCCAGTTCCGAGGTTCGTCCCGTCAGCAGACGCCCGATATCGAGTACCAGCACCACGTGGCCTTCCGGATCGATGCTGGCACCGCCGAAGTAGGATTGCTGGAACGGCCGCAGCGTGCCCAGTGTCTTGACGACGATTTCCTGGCGGCCGAGCAGTTCGTCCACGACCAGTCCCGTCATACCGGTGGCCCCACGGGCCACCAGCACCGGCCGCGAACCCTCCACTTTTGAATCGCCCAGTCCGAGCAGCCGTCCGAGGGAACGCACCTCAAGTGCCTCGTCTCCGATCTGCAAAATCGGACGCCCGCCCACATCCTGCACGGCGCCCGGGGCCGCCAGCACGACTTCGCGAATGCTCGACAGCGGAACGGCGTAGCGCTCTGTCCCAATGCGTACCAGCAGCGCCGTGGAGATCAGGAGTGTGAATGGCAGACTCAGCGTGAATTTCGTGCCAACGCCCTTCTCCGTCTCGATATCGATCTGTCCGTTCATGGACTCGATCACGCGTTTGACCACATCCATGCCCACGCCGCGCCCGGCCTGGTCGCCCACCTGATCGGCGGTCGAGAATCCTGGCAGAAAAATCAGCTTGAGCGCCTCCGTGTACGGCAAATCGGGCGCCTGTTCGGGACGGATGAGTCCGACAGCCACGGCTTTCGACTTGATCTTGTCCACGTCGAGCCCTCCGCCGTCGTCTTCCACTTCGATCACCACGGAGTTGCCGCGATGGGCCGCATGGAGATACACCGTTCCCTTGGCCGGTTTGCCGTGAGCCACCCGAACCTCCGTCTTCTCAATCCCGTGGAACACGGAGTTCCGCACCATGTGGACCAGCGGGTCCACTAGCCGTTCGACGACGGCGGTATCGACTTCCGTCTGCTCGCCGGACGTCACCAAATCCACATCTTTCCCCGTGGCCCTGGCCATTTCCCGGACTGCCCGTTTGAAACGCGTAAACGGTGTGCCGATCGGCACGATACGGGCACGGGCAATTTCGTCGCGCATATCCAGAGTCAACCGCTGCAGCAGGCCCATGTCTTCGCGGGCTTTCTTGATGGCCCCGCTGAGCTGCGCCATGACCTCACCGACGTCGGTCGACACTTCCGCCATGCGGCGGGCCAGAATATTGAAGTCGTCGTACCGGTCGAATTCCAGTCCTCCGAAATCGGCCGCCATCGGCAAACCGGGCCCGGAATTCGCGGCCGCGCCGGAACCTGACGACGCCGTCGGCACGTTGAAGGCGTGTTTTTCTTCGAACGAACGGACCGCTTCGACCATTTTGCCCTTGGTCGTCTGCACCTGGCTTGCAAACTGCTCGAGCGCTACCAGCCGCTGCTCCAACCGTCCGCGGCTGATGACCAACTCGCCGACGAGGTTTAGCAGGCGCTCTAAGCGGTCCTTGCTGACCCGGATGACGGCCTGCTCCGCAGCCGTCTTGCTTTCGGCGCCCGTCGCTTCCTGCGCCCGCGGTGCCGCCTTCCTCCGTTCAGGCGCTTCCTGCCCACCCGGAGTCCCCGCCTGCGGTTGCAGTGGCGGCGCAACCGACACTGGAGCCGGCTGGACGGGAGGCGGCGCGGCTGCTGCCGGGGCCTCCGCCGAAGACATTTGGCGTTCGAGCTGGGCCAACCGATGTTGCGCCGACGCATAGTCCCCACGAATCTGTTCGAGCAGGCCGGCGTCACGTTTCATCAGCGCTTTGACCACATCAATTGCTTTGAAGATGATGTCCGTAGACTCCGACGTCACCCGCTGTTTGCCTTCGCGGACCGTGCCCATGAAATCCTCGACGTGATGGGTCAGGTCGCCGATGCACTGAAATCCAACGGTAAATGCCGAGCCCTTCAGCGTGTGGGCGGCGCGGAACAGTTTATGAATCGTCTCTGCGTCGGTCGGTTCTTTTTCCAGCTTCAACAGTGAGGCCTCGATCGTCTCGATGTACTCCTGGGCTTCAGGAGCAAAAAACGACATGACCTCGGCATCCAGCTCGGGAAGCAGATAGGTGTCGGTGAGGATATCGGTCGACGCAGGCTCTTCGTCAGCGAGCCGTGCAGGCGCTGGCGCCGCGGGATGCACGACGGATTCAGGAATGACGTCCTCGACAACCGGCAACGCCTGGGCCGACGACGAGTCTTCGACCAGTTGAACGCCTTCGAGCGGGGGCTGGGTGGACGGGAAGGGCTGCGCGGCGGTCACGCCGGGGTAGCGTGTCTTCCAGGCTTCGAAAAAGCCCGGCTCTTCCGCATCGGTCTTGCTGATCACCTCGATCTGCTTGCGCAGCGTCTCGACGAGATCGCGGAGCATATCCACGATTGCCGGCCATTGCCCGCCAGCAGGCGAAACGCCGCCGGATTGCTCTAGGGCCGCCTCGAGAATTTCCGCCAGGCCTGCCACGCGCGAAAATTCATACTGCGCCGCGGCGCCCCTGACGCTGTGGCCGACAATGAACAGTTCGTGCAACGATTCCGGACTTGGGGCAGCGCCTTTTTTGGGATTCAGCGCCTTCCAAATCTTTTTCAGCCCATCGTCCGCCTCCGCGGCAAAGATCCCGATGAGCCCGTGCCGGTCCAGCTCGCCTCCCATTACGCCCTCATCCACATCAGCATCCCGACCTCACCGTTGCTGAGTCAGGCCAGTTTGAACTGGGACACCGATGCCGTCAGGCGCTCTGACAGATTGGCGAGCTCTTCGATCGTTGCCCTCGTTTGCTCGGCGGATGTCTGCGTAAACGCTGCGCCGTGCGCGAACCCTTGAATCGTCCGGCTGACGCCTTCCGTCGCTTCCGCTTCCTGCACCGACGAGCGGGCGATGGTCAAGGCCAGTTCTGCGGACCGTTGCGAAATGTTGGAAATTTCCTTGAACACGTCGCCGGTTCGCAGCGCGGAAGCCGAGCCTGCTTCCACCGCCTGCGTTTCCTGCTCCATCGCGATGACGGCTTCCTGTGTTTCCGTCTGAATGACCTTCACCAATTCGGCGATTTCGCGTGTGGCCTGCGTGGAGTTTTCGGCCAGTTTCCGCACCTGATCGGCGACGACTGCGAACCGCGCGCCGGCCTCGCCGGCGCCCGCCGCTTCGATGGCGGCATTGAGCGCCAGGAGGTTGGTCTGCGCCGCAATGTCGCGAATGGTGGAGACGATCTGCGAAATTTCCAGTGAACGGTCGCCCAGGCCCTTGACCTGCTTGGACATGCGTTGCACGGCACCCCGGATGCCCTGCATGTCCTGCACAGTGGATTGCACCGCTTCGCGGCCGCGTTCGGTGGCCGTCAATGCTTGCTTCGCACTCTCCGAGGAGGCGCCGGCCGTATCGGCAACCTGCCGCATGGACTGGGAGAGCCCCTCGACTGCCGTGAGCGCCTGTTCGCTCTCCAGCGCCTGCTGACGCGCCGTGGTGGTCATCTGGTTGGCGGAATCGCGCAGGGCGATGGCGGACGCGTTGACGCGCTCGGCCGACTCGCGGACCTGCCGCATCAACTGGCCGAAACGGTCCAACATGAGGTTGAACGCGTCCGACAGGTTTCCGAACATGTCGGCCGTCACTTCGCCGCGCTTGCTCAGATCTCCTTTGCTGACCTCGGACACCAGCACCAGGAATTGCATCAGGCGTTGCTGCATCTGGTCGCGTTCCGTTTCCGTCTGCACCAGGCCGCCGATCCGGTCGAGCATCGTGTTGAACGCCGTGGCCATGCGGCCAAGCTCGTCCCGACTGTCGACGCGCGCACGGGCCTGCAACTGGCCGGCCGCCGCTTGAGCCGCCACTTCGGCGATGTCCGACACGCTCCGTGAAATAAACCGGGCCAGTACAAAAGCGATGCCGGCCCCAAAGAGAATGGCCAGCACCGCGCCGATGATCATGTACCGTGTCCTGGCCGCCGCCACTTCCTGGCCGTCGTCATTGAGGTCCTTGGCCACTTCCTGCACCGTCACCAGCAGGTGGCTGAGCTGCTTGGACGCAAGGCCGTACTTGTCGGCAATTTCTACCGACAGCGCCAGTTGGCCGAGTTCCCGCATGGCGGCCCGCTGGTCATCCTTCAAGTTCGACGCGTAGCTGTCCTGGAACGCACTGATGGCGCCTTCCGCTGATACAAAGTAGGCCTTCAGCGCCTTATCCAACGCCAAGAAGTCCTTGGTCTCGTCGCGCTGACTGCGCGACATATGCATCTGCCCGCTCGAGTACACCTGCAGGGGTTCAAGGACGTTGCGTTTGAGTGTCGGCAATTGCCTGAGGGCCTCGTCGAAGTCCGACTTGCGAGTCGCGCGGCCGATACTCAGCAACGTGTCGTGGTAGAGGCCCAAGTTGCTGATCGCCGTTCCGAGATTGGCCAGCGCCGTCGTCGAGTTGGTGTAGACGACCTTGAGCTGTCCACCGACCTGGCGAAGACCCTGGATGCCAAGAAATCCAACCAGCAGGGTCGAAGCGATCAGCACGCCGAACCCAAGGCTGAGTTTCGTCAGCGTCGGGAGATTTTTAAACAACCCCAGCATACGTGTCCTCCTTCGTTATCCTCTGCGCTCCGCGATTCAGCTTTCTGTTTCCATGCACGCCAGCAGCGTCGGCACTTCCACAACTCCGCCCATCCGATCATCCAGCCGGAGCACGGCCGTCAGGAAGGGCTTGCCCTCCCTGGCATCACCCGAAGGCGTGGGGAGAAACTGCTCCGTCTGGACCGTTCTGATCTCCGGGACCCGTTCCACCAGGACGCCCACTTGATGGTTGCCGTGCTTGATGATCACCGCGTATGGCGGCGTCGGGCCCGTCACCGGCACGCCCAGCATGCGGCGGAGGTCCATGACCGCGACCACAGCGCCGCGCACGTTGGTCACCCCGACCAGCGCAGACGGCATGCCTGGCACCGGTGTGATCACATCCACTTCGAACGCTTCGCGCACGTTGCGCAGGTCCACAGCGTAGACGTCGCCGCCGATCGTCAGCAGGCAGACTTTGGTCGAACTGTCTGCGCGCCCGCGCGTCTCGGCTGGCTGTCCCTGCGAAACCGGCAGATTGATATTTTCCATACGTCAGACGGACTGCTGCCCGCCTAGCTGAGCAGCTTCTTTACCGCAGCCAGCAGTTCCTCGTTTTTGAACGGCTTGACCACGTAGCCATTGGCGCCCTGCTGCTGCCCCCAGAACTTGTCGCTTTCCTGCCCCTTGGACGAGCAGAGCAGCACAGGGATGCTCTTAAATCGATCGTCGTTTTTGAGGTCCCGACATGCCTGGAACCCGTTCCGCCCCGGCATCACCACGTCCATGATGACCAGATCAGGACGCTCGGTTGCGAGCTTGTCCTCCAACTTCTCCGTGTTGGGATACGAGACCACCGTATGATTGGCGCCCTTCAGGACACTTTCAATCAGCTGCAATTCTGCATAGGAATCATCTACGACCACAATCTTACTCATCGAAGCCGACCCTCCATGAAAAATATCGTATACCCCAGGGACGCACAGACTATTTCACCGGAATGATAAGACTGATCGCCCCAGCCAACCCGCCTTCCTTCCACCCTTCCTTCTTATTCCCCGTGATATCGCGCTCGCCCACGGGCTCTCCGTGGCAGCCAAGGCATCCTTTCCCGGCATATTCAGGTGCCATCATACGCAGGGCCGGTTTCCCCCCGACCACCGTCACACGGGTGTATTCCTTCCCCTTCGGATAGCTCGCATCGGCAAAGAGCTTCAGGACTTCCGTTTCAAATTCATCCGGCTTGTTCCCGGGAAACCGGTAGTCCATGCCGGTCAGCTTCAATCGTATGCCTGTCTTTTGTCCGAACTTTTCTCCCGCCAACCGTCCCCAGGCCGCCGGAATAAATCCTTTGAATCCAATCCCCTGCTTGTTGATCTTAAACTGATTTTCCTCGACGACTTCCTTGCCGGACTCTAAAAGCGCAAGCAGCAGCTTGGTCTGAGCGGACCCGTCCGGCTTGCTCAGATCGATGTTGGTTTTTTCCTTGAACTTTGCAATCTGCTTCCCCTCGAATACCTGCGGCGTGAAGCCCTTGTCGCCTTTCGACGCATCGTTGATCAATTCCTGACTCTCCGACACGACCGTGCGGCCGGCTTGGACCAGCTTGACCAACAACTCGCCTGTTTCAGCCTCATTGGCAGCCTGGACGGGACTCCCCATGACCAGCATCCAGGCCAGCACACTGCCCCCGAGACCGCGTGCCACAACTCGCACTCTCATATACACCTCCTCTTGCTGCTCCCCCAGCCCGTGCTGGACAGCCTGCCGAGTCTGGTAACGGCCGGTAAACAAAATGAGCAGGATAAAATCATGAATCCGCGTGCGGGGTTCCCCCACTCGGAGTGGGTAGGGTATGCCTTTCTCGGAATGCTGTCAAGCGTGAGATTCTTTGAATAACAGTGGGTTGGAGCGATATTGCCTCAACGATTTTCGAGGCGAACGGCATGTGGACAATTCAGAAGTCGGATACCTGCCGGCTAAAGCAAATCCTTCTCAATGCCTTCCCGTTTCAGGTTTCGCGTTTCCAGAGAAGTTCCGGCTCCCGGCTGCGCTTCCCTACCCAGCGCGCCAGCACAAACAGCGCATCACTTAACCGATTCAGAAATGCAATCAGAACGCCGTCCACCGTGTCCCCACGCGACAGCCGCACGCAGACACGTTCCACCCGCCGGCAGATGGTTCGAGCCTGATGCAAGAGACTGGGAACCCGTCCCCCGCCCGGCAGAATAAACTCCTTCAACGGAGGCAAATCTTTTTGACAGCGGTCGATGAGACGTTCCAGCCTGGTCACATCCTGCGCGGATACCTGCGGCATGTTCGGAAACACCTGCCCTGGGACTGTCGCCAGAATGCCGCCCAGGTCAAACAGTTTGTTTTGAATCCACTGCAGCTCGGCATCCAGTTTTGCCGCGGCAGCCCCCTGTCCACGCGCACCGGCATGAAACGCCCGGACGACGCCTATTGTGGCGTTCAGCTCATCCACCGTCCCATAGGCTTCAACCCGCAGATCATCCTTCCAGACCTGCTGGCCACCGGCGAGGCGGGTTTTCCCCGCATCGCCGGTGCGCGTGTAGACCCTAGTGATCCGCAATCCTGTTCGCTTCTTCATTCGACCCTAATTGTTATAGTCCCTCAAACCGATAACTAAGCCCGCCGTAGATCGCCAGCCCTGGCGACGGCATGACAAACCGATCGACATTGCCGTTCCCTGTCAGATTGTTTGGGGCAATGATACCTGAAGTGGAGTACTTCTGATCCAGTATATTGTTCAACATCAAAAACCCGCCTAATTTTCCGCCCGGTACCGGCTGCTCATAGGAAATCCGGCTATTGAGCAGAAAATAACCGGGCACACGGGGCTGCGTATTTTGTTCGTCGTTGAGCATGAATTGCGTGCTGACATAAAGTCCTATGAGCGAGACGGTCCATCCCTCTGCCGGGTGATAATTGCCCGTTACGCTCAGCCGATTTTTGGGCACCAGGGGGAAACTCGACCCCTTTTTGACCTGCTCCACATAGGGCGTGCCGCCGAACGCATCAAAGAAAAACGGGTTCAGCGTCAGATCGCTTTGAATCGTCGCTTCCGTAAAGGTGTAATTGATGACGCTGTCAAAATACCGGTTGTACCTCGCCTTGAACGTGGTCTCGATGCCACGGCGCCTGGATTTCTCGATATTCTGGTTGGACGCGAACGTCGTCGCGCCGCAAGCGAATGGATCGCCGCACACCTGGAGAATTTCATTTCTGACATTCGTCTGGAACAGCGTCACGGCTGCTTCGCCCCAGGTGCTCACCTTGGTCTTTACACCGACCTCATAATTTTGAGAACGAACCGGTTTGAGATTCGCATTCGAGCCGAACAGCTGGCCAAGCGCAAAAAGTTCGTTGAACGTCGGCGCGCGAAATCCCTGCGCGTAGTTGAAGTAGAAGCTGGTGTCCGGTGTCGCCAGATATGTGAGGCCGGCCCTTGGATTGGTCCGGCTGAAAACCTTGGTCCCGCTATTCAAGGGATTGCGATTGTCGGTAAACGCGATCTGGTCACGATCATACCTGACACCGGCATTGACAATCAGTTGAGATGTCAGGTGAAGGGCATCCTGCGCATAGAGACCCGCGATATCCTCATCAGTGGACCCAACACCGTTCGAAATAAATGCGCCAGCCACGGAATTGCGGCGGTTTCCGAAATCGTTGCGCGTCAACTCGCTTCCCAGAACCAGTGAATTGCGAATGCTTCCTGATGTTGAATCGTGCATGAGCTGCACGACTCCGCCACGCGATTCTGTCTGAACAAGATTTTGCGACGCGGGAAGATCCGGGCAAAACACGACGGCGCAAAATGGCTGGCTTCTTGTAAACAGTTCCTGATTCAACTTCCGGTAGAAGCCATTGACGTTGAGCGAGAAACCCATCGACAACTTCTGGCGCCCCGTTAGCCTCAGGACATTTGTTTCGCTGTCGGAGAAGTCGCCGGGCGTGAAGTTGCGCGTACGATCAATGGCAACTTCGCTAATCGGAAGCGTGCCCGCCTGGAAAATCTTGTCCTTGACGTAGGTATAGGACAGCGTGACGTCCGTGTCGTTGGTCGGCCGGTAGCCGAGCTTGCCGAAAAACCTTGAAATCCTGGCATCTGCCTGCTGACGAAACCCATCTTCCGACTCACGACTGAAATTCGCGTAGTAGTCAAGCTGCTTGCCGATCGGTCCGTTCGTATTGATCGTATATCGCTGGCGACCGAAGCTTCCAAACATGGTTTCCGCCGTACTCTGGCGCTTCTCGCTGCCCCGTTTCGTAATAATGTTAACACTCCTCCCATCGCGTTCTTGCCGTAGATGGCGGCCGCGCCGGGGATGATTTCGATCCGCTCGATCGTTTCATAGGGAATCAGGTCGAAGTTCACCGTATTAAAATCCGGCTCGTTCATCCGCATGCCATCCACAAATACGCTGGTGGCCTGCACCGGCTGGCCGTTGAAGCCGCGCAGATCGATTGTTTGCTGGAACGAGTTGCCGACCTGGTCGTACATGACGATGCCGGTCGCCCATTGGATGGCTTCCTGCACGGTCTTAGCGCCTGACTTTCTGATATCGTCGGCCGTAATGACTGTCACCTTGGCCGGAAGAGTGCGGACATCCACCGGCGCATCCGGCAACCGGGTACTGGACACGACAACGTCTTTAACCTGGACTTCTTCCTGTTGATCGGCGCGAACCGGCGGGACAAAGAGAATACCGAGGAACGCGACACAGAGACTGACAACACTCAGCGCAACACGAACCATGACACTACCTCCCTTGGACTCGAAGGGGTCAGTAGAATTATCCGACAGCCGGGTCTCCTGACTCGCGGATCGTCACGGCTCTGCGCCTTCCCATGCGCCGAGGCGCACAGTGGCTTTCGTGCAGAGTCACTCCCCGCTTACAGTGGCGGCACCGTGATGGCCTTGCACCATCTTCCCCGTCGCTGTCAGCTTCTTCCGATCAAACCTCCTGGATTATGACGTGCCCCCTTTTACAACCAGCGAGCGGCCGGGCACTGGCCCCTCTCGCTGCACAGTCATGCCTTACGGCAACGTCACGCGCGGCGCTCCGGACGCGGGATGACGATCCACCAGCACCGGGCAACGATAGACCGACTCGATCACTTCCGGCTGCAACACTGCCGACGGCGTGCCAAGCCGAACCAAGGCTCCGTCCTGCAGCAACAGCAGCCGACTGCAATACTGGCCGGCCAGGTTGAGGTCGTGGGAAACCCACACCACC
Source organism: Nitrospiraceae bacterium (assembly GCA_035632555.1). Lineage (GTDB taxonomy): Bacteria > Nitrospirota > Nitrospiria > Nitrospirales > Nitrospiraceae > 2-02-FULL-62-14. The sequence continues at coordinate 14,866 of DASQGO010000109.1, forward strand.
GTCAGGCCCTGATCACGATTGAGCCGCCTCATGATCGCGCAGATATCGAGCTGATGGCGCAAATCGAGAAACACCGTCGGCTCGTCCAGCAGCAGTACACGGGGTGCTTGCGCCAGCGCGCGCGCGATGAAAGCCCGTTGCCGCTCGCCGCCTGACACGTCGCTGATCGCCCGATCAGCCAGATGGAAAATTTCCATGGCTTCCATGGCCTGCCCGGCGGCACGCACATCCTCCGCCGTTTCCCATCCGAATCCACCGAGCACTCCGCTGGTGCGACGATGCGGAAACCGCCCCATCAGCACGAATTCCGCCAGCGTGAACGGAAACACCACCGAACTTTGCTGCGGCACATAGGCGACGATCCGGGCCAGTTCCTGCCCCATAAACGAATCCAGGGCACGCTCCTGCAACCGGATCGTTCCATGATGCGGCGAGAGGATCGATCCGAGCAGTTTCAGCAGCGTGGACTTGCCGGATCCATTCGGGCCGATGATACCGAGAATTTCCCCCTCGCGGACATCGCAGGTCAGGCCGCGTAACGCCCACCCGTCCGTCCTGCCTTCCACCGATTCCCGGCGCGGCCCATAACTGAACGCCGCATCGTCGACGCGATAGGCGACGGCGGCCGCGCGTTCCGGTTGAACCGCCGCCGTCACAAGGCCCTCCCGCCTTTTCGGGCAATCAGGAGATACAGAAAAAACGGCGCCCCGACGAGCGCCGTCATGACGCCCACCGGCAGCTCGGCCGGCGCAAGAATCGTCCGCGCGACGGTATCTGCAACGACAAGAAACATCCCTCCGGCAAACGCGCAGGCCGGCATCAGCAGCCGGTTGTCCGCCCCGCACAGCATGCGGACCGCATGGGGAACCGCCATGCCGACGAACCCGATCAAGCCGCTGACCGACACGACCGCCCCCGTCAGCAGCGCCGTCGTCACCAGGAGCGTCCGCTTCACACGTTCCACGTCGACGCCGAGCGATCGCGCGGAATCCTCTCCCACCGTCAGCAGATTGAGCGCACGCGCCTGCCGCACGAGCAACAGCCCGCCGGCGGCAAGATACAGCGCCACCATCGACAACGAGAGATCGTCCGGCGCCGCCAGCGAACCCAGCATCCACGACAGGACCCGGAACGCATGCGTGGGATCCATCAGGGATGTCAGGAACATGATCAGCGCGGAGAACAACGCGTTGATAATCACCCCGGCGAGCAACAGCGTATGCACGGACAGATGGCCGTAGGCCGCGGCAATGCGATAAAGCAGCGCCAGCAACAGAAGACTGCCGGCAAAGGCGCTCAACGGCAGCCAGACCGCGCCGGCCGCCGACAGACCCAGCACGATCGCCAGCGAGGCGCCCACGGCTGCTCCGCCGGAGACACCGAGCACATAGGGATCTGCCAGCGGATTGCGCAGCATGGCCTGCAA
>DASQGO010000110.1:0-22669 GCA_035632555.1 Nitrospiraceae bacterium
GGGCGATCGCGGAGCAGACCCTGGCCACGCGGATCCAGGACAGCCCGTCGCTTGAACTCTTCTCCAATGAGACGCCCATCCCCGCCCGCCTGGGCCCTGATTTCCTCCCGATTCTGGACGCTCCGACGACCAAGGCGAGCGCGACCGTGGTCTTCGTGGGCTACGGGATTTCCGATCCGGAGCATGGCGTGGACGACTACGCAGGCGTGAACGTTCAAAACCGGGTGGTGCTGCTGCTGCGCGGGAAGCCGGACCACTATGCCGCGCACATCTCCCAGGCCGACAAGGAGCGCACGGCGCACGAGAAGGGCGCGGCCGCGGCACTGGTGACCACCGGACCGATCCTCAGCGCTTACGAGTCGCACCGCGGTCTGACTGGAATACCGATGGGCTCCTACAGCCTCTCCAAGGAAGACCGCCGGCTGGCCGGCGTCTGGATCAGCACGGCCCTGGCCGAGGCCATCGTGTCGGCCACAGGGCAGTCGCTTCGGGACTTGCAGACCCAGCTCAACCGCGAGCCGAAGAGTCAATCGTACGAAACCGGCGTCACGGCGCACATCTCCTGGAGCAGTTGGCACACGCAGGGAGCCGTCTACAATTTCATGGCGATGATCCCCGGCCACGATCCAAAGCGCGGGAAGGAAACGATCGTAATCGGCGCGCACCGCGATCATTTCGGCCGGCACGGCGGCCTGCTGTTCCCGGGCGCCGACGACAATGCATCCGGCACGGCGGTGCTGCTGGAAGTGGCGCGCGCCCTGTCAAAGATGAAGCCCAGACGCACGATCATGTTCGTCTCGTTCAGCGGAGAGGAACAGGGGCTGTTGGGTTCGCGCCTCTACGTCCGCGAACCGGTCCGTCCCCTGCCGGACACCACGGCGATGATCAACGTGGACCATGCGGGGGTCGGCAACGGCCGGCTCACCGTCGGCCTCACCGACCTGCCGAAGGAGGCTGCCATGAAAGCCGGCCAGGCTGCCGGGCGGGCGGACAAGCTGGATCTCTTTGGATTTTTCCCAGGCGGCGACCACGTGCCGTTCAAGGAAGTCGGCGTGCCGACAGTGACCGTCGTGAGCGGCGGACCGCATCCCGACTTTCATCAGCCGACCGATACGGCGGACAAGGTCAGGCCGGCGATCCTGGAATCAACCGCTCGATTTGTGCTGGCGCTGGCCTGGCAGCTGGCGAATACGCCCTAGACGCACGGCGCCCCGCCCGATCGGTCAAGCCGGCCGCGTAACCTTTTATCTGTTTTGCGCGACTGAGTTGCTAGGGGATATCTATGAGTGGCTGGAATTCATCCAGGCCCGACGCCTGGATCGGCGGAAGCGGAGCAATAAGGCGGGGAACAGGCGGAAAGACCGTGGGAGAGCCGCTCTGGTTGGCGCCTTGGATGAGCCCCACGCTCAACTGCGGGCCGAGGGTCATGATGCCCCCGCTATAGGCCTGCCCGTTCGCCAGTCGAAAATTGAACGACTCGAAATTGTTCCCCTGGTTGTACATGAAGCCTTGATTCCCTTGGCTGTCCACATAGAGATTTCCCGGGCCGACCAAACTGAAGAGCGCACCGACCCCGCCGCCGATTCCCCTGACGCCGGACACGGATTGCGCCCAGGCCGGATCATTCAAAAGGGCACATACGGCGGCAAGGAACAGGACCCGCCCCCATTGGCCTGCCGCGCGGCAAATTTCCCGGTTCTGCGTGACAGCCGAAACCATAGTTGTATAGTATGACGCAGCTTGGATAATTGCAAGGAGAGCCACATCATGCACGATCATGCTCGTCGACTCATGCTGGTTGCCGGAATCATTGCGCTGGCGCTCGTCCGTTTCACGGCCGATGCATCGGCGGCAGACCCACCGTCCAAGCCGTCCCTGGAACACCGGGAACCGGTCGCCTTGTCCGACGCCGTCCTGCAAGCGTTGGAGCGCAACCTTGATATTTCCATCAGCCGCAAGACCAAGGAAAGCAGGATCACGGACATCATCGCCGAGCAGGCCAAATTCGACCCGACCGTGAGCCTCAACAGCCAGTATAACCGCGCCGTCTCGCCGCTGAACCGCCCCGTGCTGGGCTTCACGGGTGCGACGTTGAACCAGATTCAAAAATTCGACCAGAACGTCACCCAGCTGACCGCGGACGTGACCCAGAATCTCATCACCGGCGCGAACTACGATCTCAACTACAGCCCGTCGCGCACATTCGTCGGCGGGCAGAACACCTTCCTGTTCAACCCCGCCTACACCGGAGGTCTGGCATTTACCCTGACGCAGCCGCTCCTGCGCAACTTCGGCATCGACATCAACCGCACCTTCATCCAGGTGGCTCAGAACAACGCCAAGGTGGAAGAGCAGGTGTTTCTTGATCGCGTCCTGACGGTGATTGCCACCGTCGAGCAGGCTTTCTGGGAACTGGTGTTCGTCAACGAGAATCTGAAGGTTGCCGAATCGGCCCTGAAAGCGGCGCAGGAACTGCTCGCCAGCAACCGCGCCAAGGCCAAGGCCGGCGTCATGTCCATCGTGGACATACTGCAGGCCGAGGCGGCGGTCGCCTCGCGCATCGAGCAGGTCCTGATTTCCGAAAAGGCCATCCACGACCAGGAAGATCAGTTCCGGCGGCTGCTGAATCCGGCCGAATCGGAACTACGGCAGGATGTTCATCTGGCCCCGATGGACAAACCGAGCCAGACGCTCGAAGCAATCAGTCCCGAGGAAACCATCGACGTGGCGCTGGAGCGGAGACCCGAGATCCAGCAGGCGAAGAAAAACTTTGAGACCGCCGACGTCAACATCAAGTTTGCCAAGAATCAGATGCTCCCGAACCTGTCGTTTCAAGGCACCTCCGGCATGACCGGTCTGGGCAAAAACAGCAGCGACATGCTCGGCAACAACTTCGGCGGCGATTTCTACAACTACGGCGCGGGCCTGGTGCTGAGCTACCCGCTCGGCAACCGGTCGGCCGTCAGCCAGTTCAACAAACGCCAGCTCGAGGGACAGAACGCCAAGGCCTCCCTGCTGAGTGTGCGCCAGCAGGTGATCGTCGGCGTGCGCGAGGCGGTGCGCCGCGTCCAGACCGATTTCAAACGGATCGAAACGACGCGATCCGCGCGCATTATGGCGGAGAAGCAGTTGCAGGCCGAACGGGAACGACTGAACGTGGGATTGAGCACCACCCGCTTCGTGCTCGACTTTCAGCGCGACCTGGCGACCGCGCAAGGCAACGAGCTGCGCGCGATCGTGGACTACAACAAAGCCCTGTCCAACCTGGCCCGCAACAAGGCCACCACGCTGGAACGCTACGCCATCGAGTTGAAGTAGCCGCTTGAACCTTGCGGCTTCATCCGAGCGGGCGGCAGGGCTGGGATGGCTGCCGGTCCTCGCCACGGCGTGCTTTTACGCACTCCCTCCGGACTTGCAGAATCACCGCTCGCTGCAGTTTCTCCCGCAGCTTGTCGCCTATGCGGCATTGGCCCTGTGGGCCTCGCGAAATTCCGGCATTGCAGCCCGGCTCGGGCTCCGGCCCGAACAGATCGGCCAGGGCCTCCGCTGGGGAGTTGCCGCCGGCTTGATCTTGGGCGCCCTAAACACCGGCATCATCCTCCGGATCGTCCCGTGGCTCGGCTTCGATATTGCCTTTCTGCGCGAGACGCCCCACGCGCACATTCCTCCGGCCATCATGCTGCCCTGGTTCATTCTGCTGATCGCGGTATGTGTCGAAGTGAATTTCCGTGGATTCGTGCTGGGGCGGCTCCTGGCCCTGATGACAGGCCGGCCGTCTCTCATTTCGTCGGGGCCTGGCGCATGGTTGGCGGTGGGAATCACCGCCCTGGTCTTTTCCTTCGACCCTTTCATGGTGGTAACCTTCCGGCATCTGCATTGGATCGCCGTGTGGGACGGGTTGGTGTGGGGCCTACTGTGGGTGCGACTGCGGAATCTTTACGTTCCCATCATCGCCCATGCCGTCGAAGTGATGGTGACCTATTCGATCGTCCGAACGATCCTGACGTGATCAGTCATGAGAAAGGACGCATATGCCTGAACTGATAAAGTACGGGGTCTATTTCCTGATCGGCGGGATTGTCGTCAGTGTCTCGACGTATCTGGGGGCCAAGGGAGAAGGGTTTCTTGCGGCCCTGGCCAGCACGTTCCCCGCGATCACGGGCGTGACCTTTGTTCTGATCCACCTCAACGGCGGCGATGACGCCACGCTCGTCTATGCGAAAAACTTATTGTGGTTCGTTCCGCCGTGGCTGGCTTATGTCGGCTTCATGATCGCCGCCCTGAACCATCTCGGCTTCTGGATCACAATGGCCGGCTCGCTGGTGGTTTATATGGGGTGCGTGGGTCTGCTCGGGCTGGCGTTGCGCTAGCGCTTCTCACGACTCCACATCGCTGCCCGTGCAATTCGATTGCGCCCGCAATCAACGGCTTGCTACGATGGTAAAATTCTCTCTTCCATGAGGGACCGCTCGTGCCCAACCCTAGCAAGCTATCTGCCGAATCCGGCGACTTGATCGTCGAGGGCGCGCGGCAGAACAATCTCAAGAACATCTCGCTCCGCATCCCCCACAACAAAGTCACCGCGATCACCGGCGTGTCCGGATCCGGCAAGTCGTCGCTGGCCTTCGACACGCTGTTCGCCGAAGGCCAATGGCGGTACGTCGAATCGCTCTCGACCTACGCCCGCATGTTTCTGGAAAAGGTGGACCGTCCGGACGTGGACCGGATCATCAACGTGCGGCCCGCTATCGCGATCGAACAGAAAAATCCTGTGCGCACGGCCCGCTCGACGGTCGGCACGGCCACCGAAATGGCCGACCTCCTCCGGCTGCTCTTCGCCAAGGTCGGCAAGCCGGTCTGTCCGGATTGCAAGCAGGAGGCGCGCGGCTACCATCCCGGCTCCGTGGCCGACGATCTGCTCGCCCGGTTTCCGGACGGACGCGCGATGATCCTGTTCCCCGTCAAGGACTTGGGTCCCGGTCATGACCGGGCCATGATCGACTTCCTGCTGGCGCGCGGGTTCGTGCGCCTGAAATGCGGCGAGACGCACGTGGACCTGCAGCCCGGCGTGGCCTTGCCGAGAACGGCGGGCGCGGAGCTTCACGTCATCCTGGATCGCCTCGTCATTCGTCCGGACAATCGCAACCGGATCGTCGAAGCGGTCGAAACCGCGTTTCGGGAGGGCGACGGACTCTGCCGTGCGGAGGTCATCGGACAGGGGCTCCAGATCTACAGCACAAAGTTCCGCTGCCAGTCCTGTGGACGGACCTTCGAGCCCCTCCGGCCGATTTTATTTTCCTTCAACCACCCGCTGGGCGCCTGCCCCGAATGCAAGGGTTTTGGAAACATCCTCAAATACGACGAGGATCTGGTCATCCCCAATCGCAACCTGTCGCTGGCCGACGGCGCCGTCGAGCCCTGGACCAAGCCCGGCACGGACTGGTGGCAGAAACAGATGCTGTTGGCCATGAAGCGGCGTGGCGTGGATCTCTCCACGCCCTACGTCAAGCTTTCAGAGCAGGAGCGGGCACTGTTGTGGAAGGGGGACAAGAAATTCGACGGCATCGACGATTTCTTCGCGCATCTATCGCAGAAACGCTACAAGCTCCACGTGCGGGTCTTTCTCAGCCGTTACCGCAACCCGTTTCCTTGCCCGACCTGCGCCGGCAGCCGGCTCAAGCCGGACGCACTCTTTGTGAAAGTTGCTGACCGCGACATCCATCAGATCGTCCAATTCACCATTCGGGAAACCGCCGACTGGATCGAAGGCCTGACGCTTTCGGAATTCGAATCCAAAGTGGCGCATGACATTCTGCGGCAACTTCGCATGAAGCTGGGGTTTCTGCTCCGAGTGGGGCTCGGCTATCTCACCCTCTCCCGGCAGACCAAAACCCTGTCCGGCGGGGAAGCGCAGCGGATCACGCTGGCGAATCAGCTGGGGGCCCGCCTGGTCGGCACGCTCTATGTGCTGGATGAGCCGACCATCGGGCTCCACGCCCGCGACACCGCGACCCTGGCAGGCATCCTGCGCGACCTGGCCGACACCGGCAACACGGTGGTGGTGGTCGAGCATGACCGGCAGATGATCGAGGCCGCCGACCAGGTGGTCGAGCTGGGGCCCAGATCCGGCGAGAGAGGAGGCGACGTCGTGTGCGCCGCACCCCGCAAACAATTCGTCACCGATCCCCGGCCGCTCACCAGCCGGTATCTCCGCGGGGAGGAGACGATTACAATCCCCCGCACGCGCCGCGCCGGCACCGGCAGGTTCCTGAGCCTCGCCGGCGCGCGCGAACATAATTTGAAGGACCTCAACGTCCGCTTTCCCCTTGGCATGCTGATCTGCGTCACCGGCGTGTCGGGATCCGGCAAAAGCACGCTCGTGGGAGACACACTGTACCGCGCCGTCGCGCGGGCATTCCGCCTCGATTCCCTGCCGATGGGACGGTTCAGCGCCATCAAGGGGCTGGAGTATGTGCGGTCCGTGCGCCTGATCGACCAGGAGCCAATCGGCCGGACGCCGCGCTCCAACCCGATCACCTATTTGAAGGCATTCGACGACATCCGCGCGCTGTTCGCCAACACGCAGGGTGCGAGAACCGCCGGGCTGACACCCGCCCACTTTTCGTTCAACACCCCCGGAGGGCGGTGCGAGCGCTGCGAGGGCAACGGCTACGAAAAACTGGAGATGTATTTCTTTGAAGACCTGTACTCCACCTGCGAAGCCTGCGGCGGACGGCGGTTCGGCCCGGCCGTGCTGAACGTCCGCTACCGGGACAAAACGATTCACGAGGTGCTCGGCCTGACGGTGGACGACGCCCTGACGTTCTTTTCAGGATCCACCCGGCTGGGCGAGAAACTCCACCTGCTCGCGTCGATCGGGCTGGGCTATCTGCGCCTCGGCCAGCCGGCCACCACCCTGTCCGGCGGCGAGGCACAGCGCCTCAAGATCGCGGCGGAGTTGAAAGATCGCAGCGCCCGCGACGTGCTCTACATCATGGACGAGCCGACGACGGGATTGCATCTGGACGACATCAAGAAATTGCTGGCGGTGCTCGGCAAGCTGGTGGACACGGGGAACACGGTGGTCGTGGTCGAACATCACCTGGATGTGATCAAGGCGGCCGACTGGATCATTGATTTGGGTCCGGAAGGCGGCGAACAAGGCGGGCGGATCGTCGCAGAGGGCCGGCCTGAACAGATTGCCCTGGCCGCGGGATCGCACACGGGCGTGTTTCTTCGCCCGCTGCTGAACCTGGGATCGTAACGAGGTCAGTTCAGGTTCGGATCAACCGGCATCTGCGCGTACATGTCGTAGCGACTGCCGAGCGAGCGCATGATATCGGACCAGATTCGCAGCGGGTCCTTGTCGAACACGATGGACGGATCGGCCGGCAGCGTGATCCAGGAGCCGGTTTTCATTTCGTTTTCCAATTGCCCCGGCGCCCATCCTGAATAGCCCACGTAGGCTCGAAAGGCAGCCGTGCCTCCGGGAACGGTGAGAATCTTCTCCAGTGCCGCCATGTCCCCGCCCATATAGACGCCGTCGAAGACGTGGTGGGTATTGTCCGGCTCCTGTCCCGTCCGCAGCAAAATCAGCACATGGTTGGGCTGCACGGGCCCTCCCGAGAACAGCATATGGCGCTGTCCCTCCAGCACGGGAATCTGCGGCAGGGCCTCGGCAATGTGGATGGCCGTCGGCCGGTTGACCACGACCCCCAGCGCCCCCTGCGTGCCGTGCTCGCAGAGCAGCACCACCGTCTGGCGGAAATTCGGGTCGCGCAACGACGGCGCCGCCACCAGAAAAACGCCTTTCCCAAGCGTCACATCCATGCATCTATCCTATTCGCCGCACCACGCGGCGGCTGGGTCACGTCCGGTACAGAGCCGTGCGCCGGTCGCGCAAGAGATCATTGTACACATTGAGCGCCTTGTCGCGGGCTTCCTTCGGATGAATATCGACGATCGCCAGCTTCTCCCGATTCTCCGGCGCACGATGGAGAATGTCTCCGCGCGGGCTGACAACCTCGCTGGTGCCGATGTACGTCAGTTTCTTTTTCCCGCCCCGCTTTTCCGATCCGATCCGGTTGGCCGTGATGCTGAAGACGTGGTTCTCCAGGCACCGCGTGACCATGGCATCCGGGCAGTGCGGCAGCACCAGATTGGATGGATGGCAGATGATGTCGGCGCCTTTCAAGGCCAGGGTGCGCGCCGCTTCCGGGTAGAACCAATCGAAGCAGACCATGACTCCGATTTTTGCCGGCCCGATATCCCACACCTGAAACCCGGAGTCGCCTGGTGTGAAGAACTGCGTCTCCTCGTAAAAGAGATGCGCCTTGCGATAGCAGCCGATCACGCCCTTGGGCCCGACGACCACGGCGGAATTGTAGTACCGGCTCCCGTCCCGCTCGGGCAGCCCGGCCACGATATGCATGGAGTGCTCCCGCGCCACTTCGCAGAGGCGCTTGGTCGTCGCCCCGTCCGGCACCGGCTCCGCCAGCGCGCCGACCTCGTCCTTGGACACGAACTGGTAGCCGGATGCAAACAGCTCCGGCAGGACGATCAGATCGCAGCGTGCCGAAGACAGCTTGGCCGTGACCGCGTCGAGGTTTCGCGCCACGTCGCCGAAGACCGGACTGAACTGGTAGTACCCGACTTTCATCATCTCTCCCAAGAGCCCGGACCCGGCATGTACACCGGTCAAAACAAAACGGGCAGGAGCTGCACGCCCCTGCCCGTTGAGAATCACTGTGCCGCAGAACCGATCACTTCACCTCGGACAGGTGCATCACCGCGCTTTCGGCATGCTTCACGATCGCATCGGCATGCCCCTGCTTGCCGTGCGAGACGGCCTCCTCAAGGTGCTTCACCCCTTCATCGAGGTGTCCGTTCTTCATATCCTTCTGTGCACTCTTCGCGTGCATCAACGCCCCATCGGCATGCTTGAGCGCCACATCTGCATGGCCCTGCTTCCCATGTTCAATCGCTTCCTTGGCATGGTGGATGGCTTCGTCCACATGCTTGTTGCCGGCCCAGGCAGGTGCGCTCAGCAGCACCACCGCCATACCCGCGATCACCAATCCCATGAACGTTCTCATTCTCGGCCTCCCTTTGTGAATGACTGATACAGTTCCCATTGTGCTCTACGTATGTGTGTCCGCCTTGGATGTATGCTGGACCTTACCATGCGACCCGGAAGTGGTCAAGACGGCTTCCCTTCCTCCTGGCCGATGATTTTATGCAGCAATTTCGTGTCTTTTTCGACCGGCGCGGCAAAGTCCCGGCTCCATTCCCACCAGGACCCGGGGTAGTTTCTAACCTTCCGATAACCGACCAGCTTCAGCACGACATAGAGCCAGGCCGATCGCACGCCCCCCGTGCAATAGCAGACGACTTCATGGCTGGGATGGAGTCCCCTCTCGTCGAGCCCCGCGCGGATTTTGTCCAGATCCTTCACCGTGGCATCCGGATTCAAAAACATGTTCCACGGCACGCTGGCGGCGCCCGGAATGTGGCCCGGACGGGGGATGCCGGAGATCTCCTTGCCGGCATATTCCTCCAGGCTGCGGGCATCCGCGATGAAGGTTTCCGGATGGGGCCGCTTCACGATCCGCTTCAACTCTTCCTTCTCGACGATCACATCGGGATTCACGGCAACTTTGAACGCACCCGGTTTCGGCGTCACCACGCCATGTTCGTACTTGCGGCGTTCGGCCGTCCATTTGACCCAGCCGCCGTCCAGAATCTTCAGCCGCGTGTGGCCGAGGTATTGCAGCATCCAGAACATCCGCCCTTCGTCACCCCAGTTGTCGAACGGATTCGAGTAGATCACGACGTCGCTGTCCTGATTGATGCCCAGTGCGCGGATTTTTTGTTCGAGCCGGTTGTGATCGGGGTCCAGCAAGCCCTTGGCCGCCGCGCTGGGATCGCTGAACTCGTGCCACGTGGCGTTCACCGCGCCCGGAATGTGCCCGCCAAAGGCGTAGGCCGCCTTCCCGCGGACGTCGATAATGACCAAGCCTTCCCGCCCGAGGTTCTGGTCCAGTGTCGCCGTATCAATCAGCATCGGATGAATCATGGTGCCGCTCTGCTCCTTGGTTCAGCCCGCCTTGTACAGGTTTTTCCCCTTCCCGTCCACTGCACAGGCCATCCGCGGGTCGTAGGCCGCCACATCCAGTGCGGCAGCCAGCCCGCTGGAAAGGGGAAACGCCCGCTCGTAGATCGTGAACCGGTAGGGATCGTCGGCCGTCAGGCCGTATTTGGTCTGCAGCATCTCGTGCTGGCTGTCCGTCAGAATGTGGTAGCGCACGAGGGTCTTGAACGTCAACTCGCCTCCCTGCTCCGGCATGCGATAACGAAACGTATATTCGCGGCTGGCCAGCGGCAGCAGGCGATTGTCGTACACCTCCACGACGACCGGCTGCCAGAGAATCCACCGGCCCATGGTATCCGACTGATGCGAGACCGTGCGCCCATCCTTGTCCTGCACGAAAAATTCGACGGTGAAATGTCGGTCGGGGTCTCCGGTCGGAATTTTGTGCCCCGCCCCAGCATTAATCAGCGTCGCCGTGAACATTACCTGTTCGCCCGATTTCGGCGCCGGCGGATCGGCACGTATCTGCACCGCCACCGCCTGCTTGATCATCGCCGGATCGTGCCCGCCCCGCCAGAGATGTCGGCGCCCCTGCCGGATCGGCCCGCCGCGCGCAACCGGCCGTTCGACTTCAGGCATGTGGCAGTTTTGGCAGATGAAGCCTCGTTCCTGCATGAAGTACTTGCCTTCATACTCGGCATAGGTTCCGCAGGGACCGACATTATAAAATTGCGCTGGTCCCGACACGACATTATGGCAGCGGTAGCAGACCTGCGCTGTGCGGAACGTCGGATCGAGCTTCGTCGGATGCGGCGCGGCCGAATCGTCGAACGGCCCGTAGATCACTCCGTCCCGCACGTGGCACGCGGCGCAGGTGATGGCTTCCTTCTGATAGGCCGGATCGTAATGTGGGTTCGGTTCCTGCACCGCCTTCTCCACCCGTCCGCGCGGGATGTCCCCGATCAGAGTCGGCTGCTGGTTCTCCAGCGGTGTATGGCAATTCAGGCAGACCCAGATGTTCTTGTCCTTCTTCCAGTAGGCTTGGAAGAAGGGATCCTCGAAGGCCTTTGAGTGGATGCTGGTTTTCCACTCTTCGTAAATTTCCTTGTGACAGGTCCCGCAGGACTCCGCCTTAAGGCTGTCGAGGCCGGCCGGGATTTGTTGATACGGGATCGCGTGCGCGTAGTCGGAGCGCAGGCCGAAGATCACGACCGGTTTGACCTCAGTGTAATAGAAGTAGATCGCGCCCGCCGCGACCGCACAACCGATCAGAATGTTCCACGGCCGGGTCATGAGCACGTCACGCCTCCAAAAGTCCGGTCACATGCCGTTCGACCGAGGCCGACAAGGCCTGGAGATTATAGCCTCCCTCGAGCGACGACAGAATGCGGCCCTGGCTGTGGCGGCGCGCAATGCCTGCCACAATCCGGGTCAATTCGGCATAACCATTCTCCGTCAGGCCCATGCTGGCCAGCGGATCGTCGCGGTGGGCGTCGAAGCCGGCCGAAATAATGACGACGTCCGGCTTGAAGGCGTCCGCGGCCGGCACCAACACTTTCCGGAAGACGGCCAGGTATTCCTCGTCGCCCTCCCCGACCTCCATCGGCACGTTGATCGTCGCCCCCTCGCCCTTTCCACGTCCACTCTCCGACGCTCCCCCGGTCCCCGGGTAATGCGGATACTGGTGCGTGCTGAAGAACAGCACGGAGGGATCGTCGTCAAACGAATGCTGCGTGCCGTTGCCGTGATGCACGTCCCAATCCACGATCAGCACGCGTGCGAGGCCGTGCTTGCGCTGGAAGTACCGGGCCGCAATCGCGACATTGTTGAAGAGGCAAAACCCCATCGCCCGGTCCTGCTCGGCGTGATGACCCGGCGGGCGGACGGCGCAGAACGCATTGTCCACACGTCCGGCCATGATGGCATCCGCCGCGGCCAAGGCCCCTCCCGCCGCCAGATAGGCGGCCGGCAGGGAACCGGGCGACATCGAGGTGTCGGCATCCAGCATGACGCGGCCGCTGGCCGGCGCATGCTGTTTCAACGCCGCCACATAGGTCGGCTTATGGATCTGCGTAATCCACTCATCCGCTGCCGGCACCGGGTCAATTCGAACCAACCGGGACATGACCCTGTCCTGCTCCAGGCGAGCGACGATTGCCCGCAGCCGTTCCGGTGATTCCGGATGGCCGGCGCCCATGTCGTGTTTCAGATAATCGGGGTGATAGACGAAGCCGGTTTTGGCCATGATCAACCTTGTGAACGCACGGCATCGTAACATGGCCCAAACGCGATAGACAATCCGACAAAAACCGTGCTACCGTCGAGACATCGAGAGGGAATGGTGGCGAATTCGAAGATCGAGCCGTTGAAAAAACTGCTGGCGATGGACCCGAACGACGACGTGGCCTGGTTCGGGCTGGGGAAAGCCTATCAAGGGGATGGAAGCTTTCAGGACGCGGCCTCCGCCCTGGAGCACTGCATCGCGGTGAAGCCGACCTATTCGGCCGCCTACTTCGCCCTGGCCGAGTCGCTGAAACAATTGGGGCAGCTCGACCGCTGCCGCCAGATCTGCGACCGGGGCATCGAGGTCTCAACCAAGAACGGCGATGCGATGGTGACGAAGAATTTACAGGCGCTGAAACAAGGCCTGGGGTAACGCAGCCGCGCCTAATCCGACTTCTGCTGCCATTCAGGATGCTCCCGCATCAGCGCGTCATACAGCTCATCCAGCCATCGGCCGGCGCATCCCAGCACTTCGCGCACCAGCGGCTCAGGCTGGCCCGTTTTCGCCATCGTCCACCGGCAGACATACTCCAGCAGCGTGGGTCGGTCGAATTGCCTGGACGAGGTGGCCGCCATCGCCGACAGTTCGGCAAAACCGGTCGTGATGATCTGCGCAACCGTGTCACGCCCGTACGACGTGCTGGCGACCACATACTGGACGGCCCGGTTGATTTCCTGATCGGTCACGACACCCATTATAGAACAGGCTGTCCGCGCACCGAAACGCAATCAGGAATGGTATGATGCAGCGTGAATATGCCTAGGATCAAAAAGGACGCCCGCATGACGCGCCCCCCCGCAGTTGCTCCGGCGGAATGGGATCTGTCCGATCTGCTGCGCCATCCCGCCCAGGACTCCGAGCAGATTCTCAAGCAACTGGATCAGCGGGTTTCACAGGTCGAATCCAAACGTGCTGCGCTCTCGGCGGAGATGGCCGCTGAAGGGTTCCAGGAAGTTCTGCGGCTCCACGAGGAAATTGCCGCCCTCTCCTCGAAACTCAGCGCCTACGCGTATCTGTGGTTTTCGGAAGATACGAAGCGGCCGGAGGCGCGGGCGTTCAAAACCAAGGTCGAAGAGCGGCTGGCGGCCCTTCAGAACCGGATTCTCTTCTTCGATCTCTGGTGGCAGTCGGTGGACGCGGCCAACGCCGCTCGCCTGCTGGCCGCGTCCGGCGATCTCCGATATCACCTGGAAACGATCCGCCGGTTCAAGCCGCATACGCTGTCCGAGCCGGAGGAAAAACTCATCAACCTCAAGAACACCACCGGCCGCAGCGCCGTCAACACGCTCTACGATCTGCTGACTAACGGCCTGACCTTCGCGCTGACGCTCAACGGCAAGCGAAAAACCATGACGCGCGAGCAGCTCTCGGTTTACATCAGAAGCCCGCAGGCCCGCGTGCGGGAGGCCGCCTACAAGGAGCTGCATCGGGTCTTCGGCGGACAGCAGGACATGATCGGCGAGATGTACTCCACGCTCGTCAGTGACTGGAAGAACGAGAATCTTACTCTGAGGAAATTCTCCGAGCCGGTGGCGGCCCGCAACCTCAGCAACGACGTGCCGGACGAAGCCGTGGCCGCCTTGCTCTCGGTCTGTGTCAAAAATGCCGGGGTGCTCCAGGAGTATTTCCGCTTGAAGGGGCGCCTGTGCAAGGTCACACCGATGAACCGGTACCATCTCTACGCGCCGCATCCGGCCGATCGCGGACGCTACCGGTATCAGGACGCCGTGCGCATGGTCCTCGAGGCCTACCGGGGCTTTTCACCGACGCTGGCCGACCTCGTCCAGCGCGTGCTGGACGAGCGGCACCTCGACGCGCGCATGCGGCCGGGGAAACTGTCCGGCGCCTATTGCTACAGCGTCGTGCCGGGACTCACGCCTTACGTGCTGCTCAACTACACCGGGGAAGCGCGGGACGTCGCCACGCTGGCGCACGAGCTGGGACATGCCGTGCACGGCATGCTCGCAGCCGAGCATTCCGTCTTCACCTTTCACGCGACCCTGCCCCTGGCCGAGACGGCGTCGGTGTTCGGCGAGCGCATCCTCTCCGACGCGCTCATGGCGCAGGAGACCAGGAAGTCGGTCAAGCAGGGCTTGTTGATCAGCCAGCTTGACGACATCTATGCCACCGTCGTCCGCCAGGCCTACTTCGTCCTGTTCGAGAAGACCGCGCACGAGATGATCGCGAAAGGCGCCACCACGCGGGATCTGAGCGCGGCGTACCTCGACACGCTGCGCCAGCAGTTCGGCAAGGCCGTGCCGGTGCCGGACGAATTCCGATGGGAGTGGCTGAGCATCCCCCACATCTTCGGAAGCCCGTTCTACTGCTATGCCTATAGTTTTGGGAATCTGCTGGTGTTGGCGCTCTATCAGCAATACCGGAAACAGGGCCAGGCGTTCGTGCCCCAATACCTGGACCTTCTGGCCACCGGCGGCTCGAAAAGCCCGGCGGCAATTCTCTCGGCGGTCGGGGTGGATATCCGGTCGACTGCGTTCTGGCAATCGGGATTCGATACGATTGCAGAGATGGTCAACGAGCTCGAACGAACCGCTGCATAGCGTCCGCTATCACTGCCGCCCCCGTTTGACCATCCAGGCCACATCGGCGACGCGCCTCCCCAGTTCTTTGGCGGACGCCAGCTCCTTCTCGTCAATCCCGGGGCTGTCGCCCTCGGTCGTCGCGGAGGCCCCGAACGCGCCGCCGCCGCTCACGACGATCATCTGATTGCCGAGCATGGCGGCCAGGATCGTCAGCATCGTGACTTCCTTGCCGCTCGACACCTGCCCGCCGGTTGCAAAGGCCGCCCCGACTTTATTGCGCATCTTGAACTCCGGAAAGACGCCGAATTTCAACTGCCAATCGTCAAAAAACTTTTTGACGTCTCCGGACATGTTGGACCAGTAGACCGGCGACCCGACCACCACGGCATCCGCCGAAAACAGATCGTCGGCGGCCACGTCGCCCACCCGCTTGAGCACGACCCTGGTTCCCGGCAGGCTCCTGGCTCCTTCGACGACACCCTGCGCCATTTTTTCCGTGTGTCCCGTCGCCGAATGGTACGCCACCAGAACCGTGACGGAGGCCGGCGGCTCGGCGGCAGACGCCGCACCCGCCCATCCTGACAAGAGAAGCCCGGCTAGGAATACCTGGCGCATGTGTCTACCTCCTGAGTCATGGCATGACGAGCCGAGACGCACGGACGGACCGGCAGGAAAACGATTGCACAACAGCGGGAGCGAAGCGGTGATCGCGCGGGAAAAACTAGTGCCTGATGGTTTCCTCATCCATGTGCTCTTCGACCGACACCTCCGTGAGGGTGCCCCGGTAATCACATTTGTGGCAGCGGATGCGCCATTCTTCGATCCACTTTTCCTGGACGTAGGACTGGCGGCATTTCGGGCAGACGAACACGCCTTTTTTGTAGAGCACCTTCCGTTTTTCTTTCATCCCGTCCCTCGTGTGATTCCTCGCCGCGAGCGGCAGAAGAATCGCATACCACGCCGCTCGATTGCAAGCCGGACTACTCGGACGTCTTCTCCGCGCCGGGTGTCCGGCGGCGCTGCAACTCTTCGTCCACCAGGACGCGGCGCAACACCTTGCCGACGATCGTTTTCGGCAGTTCGTTCCTGAATTCCACGCGCTTCGGCACCTTGAATCTCGCCAGTTCCCTCCGGCAGTGCTCCAGCAATTCGACCGGGGCCGCCGCCTCGCCGTCCTTCAGCACGACATAGGCCTTGATCATCTCGCCGCGCAGGTCCTGTGGAATGCCCACGACCACCGCGTCCTTCACCTTCGGATGCCGCAGCAGGACGTCTTCGACTTCCCGCGGATAGACATTCTCCCCGCCGGACTTGATCATGTCCTTCTTGCGGTCCTCGATGTAAAAGTAGCCGTCGGCATCACGCCGCGCCATGTCGCCCGTGTAGAGCCAGCCATCGCGCAACACCTGGCGGGTCTCCTCCTCCCGGCGCCAATAGCCGCGCATCACTTGTGGCCCGCGAATCACCAGTTCGCCGATGTCGCCGACGGGGAGCTCGCGCCGCCCGGTCTCGGCATCCATGATGCGCGCGTCGGTATCCGGAAACGGCACCCCGATGCTGCGCGTGCGGCGTTTTTCAACCGGCTGATCGATCGGATTCGCGTGCGTCACCGGCGCGGCCTCCGTCAGGCCGTACCCTTCCACCAAACGGGCGCCTGTCAGCGCCTCGAACCGTTGCTGAATCGACGGGTGGAGCGGGCCGGCGCCGCTGATGCAGACCCGAATGGAGCGGAGATCGTACTGCTCGACGTGCTGGTGCGAGTTGATCGCCGCATACATTGCCGGGATGCCCGGGAACAGTGTGACGCGCTCGCGGACGATCGTGCCCAGCACCTCGCCGACATGAAACCGCGGCAGCAGCACCAGGGTGCTGCCCATGCCGAGCGCCATATTCAGGCACACGCTCATCCCATAGACGTGAAAGAAGGGCAGCACGCCCAGTACCACTTCCCGGCCTTCACCCAGCACGCACCATTGCCGGCATTGCATGGTATTGCTGAGGAGATTTCTATGGGTCAGCACGACGCCCTTGGGAATGCCGGTCGTCCCGCCGGTATATTGGAGCAGTGCGGTGTCATCCGGGACAACCGAGACCGCCGGAGACTCGGGCGGCGCATCCAGCAGCGAGCGGAACGCACAGACGTCCGGACGCGCGGGCATCCGGACGTGCGATCCGTCGCGCCAGACTTTCAACGGATACAGCAGCCGCTTGAGCCACGGCAGGCCATCCTCGACGCCGGTGACCACCACCCGCGTGAGGCACGTGTTTCGGAGCAGCGGCTCGACCCTCGGATAGAATTGATCCAGGACCAGCAGCGTGCTGCAGCCGGCATCCGCCACTTGCTGGCGGATTTCCGGCCCGACATACAGCGGATTGATCATCGTGACCGTGGCGCCGGCCCGGAGACTGCCGTAGAACGCGATCACCGTCTGGGGAAGATTCGGCAGCATGATGCCGACCACGCTGCCCTTGCCGATTCCCATCCACAGCAGGGCCTGGGCAAACCGGTTGATCAGGAGGTCCAGTTCCCGGTAGCGGATGACGCGGCCGTAGAAAAGGAGCGCCGGACGATCAGGGAACCGCGACGCCGATCGGGCGAGCAGATGCGACAGCGGCTCCTCGGGATACGACAGCGCCGGAGCTACATGGGAATCGTACTGTGCAGTCCAGACGCGGTCCATGACCGTTCACACGAGACCGGTTTCGGGACCGCCTTGACAGGGTGCGGGAGGCCTTTTAGGATCGCCGCCATGATGAGCGGACTGCGAATGTTTCATGGAACATGCCTGGGACGGCGTGGAGGCGCCGTGGCCGTGCTGGCCATCGTTCTGGCGGCACCGGCGGGGCTGGCCCAGCGGACGGCGGATGGCGGGTTGGTTTCGGTGACGATGCCCCAGGGAACCGTCATCATGGCCGAACTGGCGGATACCATCGAGGAGCGGGCGCGCGGGCTCATGTTCCGGCCGTCGCTGGAAAAGAACCACGGCATGCTGTTCACCTTTGCCGAACCGCAGCAGTGGAGCTTCTGGATGAAAAATACCCGCATCTCCCTCGACATCATCTGGATGGATGGGAACAAGAAGATCGTCCATATCGAGCGCAATGTCCCCACCTGCAGCCGGACCGACGACGGCTGCCCGCAATACCAGCCGAACGAAAATGCCCTGTATGTCCTGGAACTGGCGGCGGGGTCGGCGGATGCGCTCACGCTTCAGCGCGGCGCCACGCTCCGCTTTCAGCTTCCTCCGGACCCTCCCGTCAGAAAACCATCTCGCAGGCCGTAGCAACAAATAGTCGAAAGTCGTAGAGCAAAAGTTCGAAAGTCTTAAAACATTACAACTTTATGATTTGATGACTTTCTGACCCCATGCAATTCATTCGTGCCAGGCGCGGATGCGTCGTGCCGTGATCACGCCTTCGACCCGCTCGACTGCCTTCAGCACCCGTTCCAGATGCGACGTATCCTGCACCTCGACCACGAAATCGAGGATCGCCTTCCGATCTTCACTTGTTGCAATTTCGGCGCGCGTGATATTGGCGTCCGCGCCGGAAATGGACGACGACACGTTGGCCAGAACCCCCGGTTTGTCCACTGCCACGACCGAGACCTTGACCGGGTGCGTGCTGGGAGTCGTGAAATCCCATTCGACGTCGACCAGGCGGTCCCGGTCATAATCCAGGGCATCGAGGTTGGGACAGCCGACCGCATGGATCGTCAGTCCGCGCCCCCTGGTGATATAGCCCATGATCCGGTCGCCGGGGACCGGATTGCAGCACCGGGACAACTGCATGAGCAGGTCGCGCCCGCCCTTGACCTTGACGCCCCGCTCCTCGTCCTTCGCGCCGGGGATGCGCTCCGGTGCCGTTGCGCCGGCGGCTGGCGCGGCCTCCGCGGACACCGGGGCGATCAGCCAGCTGGCGACTTCCGACGCCGCCACGCGGCCGTAGCCGATGGCCGCCGCCAAGTCATCGAGACTATCGAAGCCAGATTTCCGCGCGGCCTCCAGCAGGCGGTCGGATTTCAGCATCTGGGCGGGCGGCAGATCCTGACGCTTGAATTCCCGTTCCAGCAAACGCCGCCCGACCTCCACGCTGCGCTTCTGCTGCTCGGCCTTCAGCCAGTGCTTGATCTTGGTTTTGGCGCGGGAGGTCCGGACGAATTTCAGCCAATCCTTGTGCGGCACCTGCGTGGACGAGGTCAGGATCTCCACCGTGTCGCCACTTTTGAGCTGATGCTTCAACGGCACGATCTTGCCGTTCACCTTGGCCCCGACGCAACGGTCGCCGATCTCCGTATGAATGGCGTAGGCAAAATCCACCGGCGTCGAGCCGAGGGGCATTTCCTTGACCATTCCCTTCGGCGTGAACACGTAGACGACGTCGTGGAACAGGTCCAGCTTCACGGAATCCATGAACTGGCGGTTGTCGGCAAGATCCTGGTTCCACTCGACAAACTGGCGCAGCCAGCTGAAGGCCTTGCCCTCCTGGTTGTCGATCGTGCCATGTTCCTTGTATTTCCAGTGCGCGGCGATGCCGTACTCGGCAATCCGGTGCATCTCCTCCGTTCTGATTTGGAACTCGACGCGTTCGCCTTTCGGGCCGACGACCGTGGTATGGAGCGATTGATAGAGGTTCGACTTGGGAATGGCGATGTAATCCTTGAAACGGCCCGGCACCGGACGCCAGAGGGAATGGATCAGCCCCAGGGCCGCATAGCAATTCATATTCGTGTCCGTGATGATGCGGACCGCGGTCAGATCATAGACTTCGTCGAACGCCACAGCCTGGCGTTCCATCTTCTGAAAAATCCCGTACAAGTGCTTGGGGCGTCCCTGCACTTCCCCTTTCAGCCCCGCTTCAACCAACGCCTGTTTCACAAGCTGGATGACGTCCCGGATGTATTGCTGCCGCTCCTCGTCCCGCTTGGCCACGCGCATCTTCAGTTCGGCGAAGATGTCCGGTTTCAGCGATTTGAGGCACAGGTCCTCCAGCTCGTTCTTCATCCATCCGATGCCAAGCCGGTTGGCCAGCGGCGCATAAATTTCCAGCGTTTCCTGGGCGATCTGCCGGCGCCGCGCTTCCTGCAAATGTTCCAGCGTCCGCATGTTATGGAGGCGGTCAGCCAGCTTGATGAGGACGACCCGGATGTCGTCCGCCATCGACAACACCATTTTTCTGAAATTCTCGGCCTGTTTTTCCTCGTAATTCCTGAACGGAATCTTGCCGATTTTGGTCACGCCATCGACCAGATGGACGACGTCCTTGCCGAACTCCTTCTCCAATTCGTCCGGAGTCGCCAGCGTGTCTTCCAGCGTATCGTGCAGCAGTCCGGCCGCCACAGCCGTGACATCCGACCGCAGCATGGTCAGCACGCCGGCCACCGCCAGGGGATGCTGCAGGTAGGGTTCGCCGGAGCGCCTCGTCTGGCCCGCATGCGCCTTCTCGGAAAAGGCGTAGGCCCGACGCACCAATTCCACATCCGCATGCGGGTTGTAGCTTTGGACCCGGCTGATCAGTTGATCGAGGTCTGTGATCGTCTCGCTCGGCATCGCGGCCTCGGCAATCGCCAGTGGGACCCCTGCCCATCCTGATCGTCTCCCCCACACATGTGCAGGAAAACGACCGGTCGGTTAAAAATCACAACTTGCTGAATTTAAAGAAGATACTAGACGCTCGAGAAATGTTTGTCAAACGAAGCCCCACTGAGGGAGCGTGCCTGATTCGGTCGGTGAAGAAAGAAGAACCTGAGAGGAGGGAGCAACCGGGCTTACTGCCCGCCCTTCTGCACGTAGTTTTTCACGAACTCTTCGGCGTTTTCTTCAAGGACGTTGTCGATCTCGTCCACCAGCTTGTCGATTTCCTCTTTCAGCTTCTTGCCAGACTCGACAACCTTGGGGTTCGGCTTGACGTCTTCTTTCGACTGCGGATCTTTTTTTGACTCTGATTTCCGCTCCTGCTTTTCCATCGGAGCACCTCCACGCCGAACTTCGTTTGAGCCGCTCGCTCTTTATCGCTATATCGAATCTGGATGCGAGCGGAAAAACCCTTCCAGCAATCTCCTTTTCGGTTGTGAAGTCAGGATAACCCCGCTCGATGAGTTCGTCAAGCAAACCGTCGCGTCCACGCACCCTCGTGGCGACTACGCAATCAACGAGACAATTAGGAGCGCCACGATATTGATCACCTTGATCATGGGATTGATCGCCGGGCCGGCCGTATCCTTGTAGGGGTCGCCGACCGTATCGCCGGTTACCGCTGCCTTGTGCGTATCACTCCCCTTCTTCCCCTGCTCTTCGATGTACTTCTTGGCATTGTCCCAGGCCCCGCCGCCGCTCGTCATCGAGATCGCGACGAACAGCCCCGTCACAATGCTGCCCACGAGCACGCCACCGAGCGCCTGCGGCCCCAGGATGCCCCCGACAAGAATCGGAGACACAACGGGGATCAAACCGGGGATCATCATTTTTTTGATGGCGGCCTGCGTCACGATATCCACGCAGGTCGCATAGTCCGGTTTGCCTGTCCCTTCCATGATGCCCTTGATAGTCCGGAACTGTCGACGGACTTCTTCAACAATCAGGCCGCCGGTCTGTCCGACCGCCTTCATGCACATGGAGCCGAACAGGAACGGCAGCATACCGCCCAGAAAGAGTCCGACCAGCACTCTGGGATTGGACAGATCGAAGGCCGCTGCCGCCGGATTATACACCGCCACCTCGCGGGCATATTCCGCGAACAGTACCACCGCTGCAAGCCCGGCCGAACCGATCGCATAGCCCTTCGTCACCGCCTTGGTCGTGTTGCCGACTGCATCGAGCAGATCGGTGATGTTCCGCACTTCTTTGCCGAGATGGGCCATCTCCGCGATGCCGCCCGCGTTGTCAGTAATCGGCCCGAAGGCATCGATGGCGACCACGATGCCGGCCATCGAAAGCATGGAGACGGCCGCCACGGCCACCCCGTACAATCCCCCGGATGCCGCACCGCCGCAGATCCAGAAGCTCAGCAGGATCGCTCCGCCGATCACCACCACCGGCCAGGCCGTCGCCTGCATCCCTACGGCCAACCCTGCGATGATGTTTGTCGCATGGCCGGTTTCGCTCGCCTTCGAAATTTCCTTCACCGGCGCATAGCTCTTGGAGGTGTAGTAGTCGGTGATGAATACCAGCGCAAGCGTCACCGCCAGGCCTACCAGCGCGGCAATGTAATAACTCGTCCCGCTGACGCCCCCCACCCCTTCCATGATTTTGGTGGTGACCGGGAAAAACGCGGCTGCGGCAATCCCTCCGGCGACGAACAGCCCCTTGTACAAGGCCGTCATGATCCCGCCGCCCGGCCCCACTTTCACGAACCAAATTCCGATGATGGTCGCAAAGATCGTAATGCCGCCAAGCGCAAGCGGGTAGAGCACCGGCGCGCTCTGCCCTTTGAACAGGGTGAAAGCCAGTACCATCGCCGCCACCGTCGTCACGGCATAGGTCTCGAACAGGTCCGCGGCCATGCCGGCGCAATCGCCGACGTTGTCGCCGACGTTGTCGGCAATGACGGCCGGATTGCGCGGATCGTCCTCCGGAATCCCCGCTTCGACCTTGCCGACCAGATCGGCACCGACATCCGCGGCCTTCGTATAGATCCCTCCGCCGACCCGCGCAAAGACCGAGATCAAACTGCCGCCGAATCCCAGACTCAGCAACGCATGGATCGCTTTTTCCTGCCCCGCGAATTGA
Organism: Nitrospiraceae bacterium; assembly: GCA_035632555.1. GTDB lineage: Bacteria > Nitrospirota > Nitrospiria > Nitrospirales > Nitrospiraceae > 2-02-FULL-62-14. The sequence goes on from DASQGO010000110.1 coordinate 22,642, forward strand.
GAGGCCAGCGTGTAGAATCCGGTGATCG
>DASQGO010000111.1:0-4770 GCA_035632555.1 Nitrospiraceae bacterium
GTGCACCAGTGGCTTGTCGGCCAGGACGCAGGCATCGTTGATCAGGAACTTGGCTGGAAAATTGTCCACCCCGTCAATCACGACGTCGTAGCCGGAGACGAGCTTCAAGGCATTGCCGGCTACAAAACGTTCTTCGTGCATCACCGCGGCGACGTCCGGGTTCAGCGCCTGGATTTTTTCCTTGGCCGACAGGACCTTGGACCGTCCCACGTCCGGGGTGTAGTGGATAATCTGCCGCTGGAGGTTGGAGAGATCCACCGCGTCGCTGTCGATCAACCCGATCGTGCCGATGCCAGCCGCCGCCAGGTAGAACGCAGCAGGGGAGCCGAGGCCGCCGGCGCCGACGATGAGAATCTTCGCCTTGGCGATCTTCTTCTGCCCCTTGCCGCCGACCTCCGGTAGGAGAATATGCCGGCTGTAGCGGGTTATTTGTTCTTCGGAGAATTCCATGGTCAGATATTAAAATATTTTTCGATGCTGATGTACCGCTCGCCCGTGTCAGGCAGGATGGTCACCACGTTCTTTCCGGAGCCAAGTTCCTGCGAGACTTTCTGCGCGGCAAACACATTGGCGCCGGCGGAAATGCCGACCAGCAGCCCTTCCTTCTTCGCCAGCAGCTTGGCCGTCTGATAGGCCTCGTCGTCCGTCACCGTGATCACGCCATCCAGGATTGTCCGGTTCAGCACTTTGGGAACGAATCCCGCGCCGATGCCCTGGATCTTGTGAGGGCCCGGGTCTCCGCCTGACAACACCGGCGAACCGGCCGGCTCCACGGCCACGATCTTGATCTTCGAATTTCGTTCCTTGAACACTTCGCCGCAGCCGGTGATGGTCCCGCCGGTGCCGACCGCCACCACAAACGCGTCAATTTTGCCGTCCAGTGCCTCCCATATTTCGAGCGCCGTCGTCTTTTTGTGCATCGCGGGATTCGCCGGATTGGAAAACTGATCCGGCATGAAATACGACGGATTCTGCCCGATGATGCTCTCCGCCTCCTTGATGGAGCCCTTCATGCCTTCCCACGCCGGCGTCAACACGAGTTGCGCGCCGTAGGACGAGAGCAGGCTGGCCCGCTCCATGCTCATGCTTTCCGGCATGACGAGAATCAGCTTGTAGCCGCGCACGGCGGCGATCAGCGCGAGGCCGATTCCCGTGTTGCCGCTGGTCGGCTCCACGATCGTGCCGCCCGGCTTCAACCTGCCCTGTCGCTCCGCCTCGTTGATCATGCTGAGGCATATCCGGTCCTTGACGCTCCCGCCCGGGTTGAAGAACTCGACCTTCCCGTAAATAGTGCCCTTGCCTTCCGGGGAAAGACGGTTCAGGCGAACCAGCGGAGTCCGGCCGATCAGTTCCGTAATGTCTTTATGCGCCGGAAGTGTCACCAACCACCGCCCATGTAAAAGAGAAACTCGAGCGCATCGCCTGCCTTGACAGGGGTATTGCCAAGACTATCCCGTTCCACCATGGTATCGTTCAACTCAACAGCGACCATGTGCGGATCGATATTTTTGGCTTTCAGCAGGTCCAAAACCGTCCCTCCCTGGACCTCTTCCGGCTTCCCGTTGATTTTGACCTGCATTACTCCAACTTGGCTTCAAGATTGAGGAATTTGGACACGATAACAAGCAAACTGCGCCCTTGTCAAGGTAACGGCAGTTGCATGTTGAGAGCGGGAAATGCCGAAAAGGATTCAGGAAATTCGTCCGGACAAAAAGGGCGGCCAAGAGTCATGGGAGGGCGTTGCTTGACATCCTGAGCCATTCTCTTGGAGGATGCCTGCTTTGTACGCACCATCAGAGGAGGGACTGGGCGTCAATGTGGAAACGAAATTTTCTCTTTAAGGCAGCGGACGCAACGCCGCTTGAACAATCCGAAAACGAACTCTTTCACGATGCCGAGCCGGCCATGGACAGCGCCGGCATGCAATTCGAAAAATTTCTCTCCGTGTGGGTGCAGGGTGAGGGGAATGACGATGCCCCCACCATGTTTACCAATGTCTATGTCCGAACGGCGACCCTGGATACGACCAAAAAAACGGGGTTTCTCCAGCCGTTGCAGGGCCGCACCCACCAGATCAAGCAAATGCTCACGCCGGCTCAGAAAACCTACCTGAAGGGCTGGTTGATGAAGGCCTCTCCGAAAGCGTGGGATGAGGCCGAAGACAATTTTCGGGACCTCTTTGAGCAAGAATAGCCCGCGCGTCATGCCGCATGTTTTGCAACGGACCGTGGCCGCGCTTGGCGTGGCGATCTGGCTGATCGTCGCGCCGGTTTTTCCGGCAAACTCGAACGCCGCGTCTTCCGTCGAGATTTATTACGCGCCTGAGGATCTGCCCGGGGAGCGACTGGCGGCGCTCTACGGAAAAGCCAGCCGGTATATCTATGTGGCGATCTACGGCATCACCTATCCGCCTATCGTGAAGGCGCTGGTCGCGGCGCACAAACGTGGCGTGGACGTGCGGGTCATCACGGACCGGGAAAAACTGAACGATCCCAAACAGCAGGCTGCGCTGGAAACCCTGCGCCTGGCCGGCATTCCCATCAAGGTGAACCGGCATGAGAACCTGATGCATCTCAAGCAAGTGGTGATGGACGATGAGATTAATACGTCCGGTTCGATGAATCAGACCGGCAGCGGCAACCGTTACAATGACGAGCGGCTGGATGTGTTCACCGATCCGATCACGAGCGTCAAGGCGAGAGACAAATTTCTGGCGATGTGGAAAGATACGGAACGGTACCAGGATTGGAAATGACGGAACGGACGGACGTCGTCATCGTCGGCGCAGGCGGAGGCGGGGCCGTGCTCGGCTTGGCGCTGGCGCAGAAGGGCATCAAGAATATCGTACTGGAGCAGGCGCCGGGGCCGCCGGCCGGTTTGCGCGGGGAAATTCTCCAACCCAACGGCCAGCAGATTCTGGATCAGCTCGGCGTATTGAAGAAGCTGCCGGCCGACGCAACACGATCGGTGCGGCATTTTCATTTTTGCAAGGTGGGAGGAGAGCGCCTCTCTACGGTGGATTACGGCACACTCCCTCCACCATACAATCGCGCGATCGTGACACTGCCAAACGTCGCGCACCATGTGATCCTGGAAGCGTTGGGAAAAGCGGCGCCCGGTTCGCTCCGCTACGGCTCGACGTTTAAAGGGCTGCAACGCGAGGGGGGCCGTGTCGTCGGGGTGGACGCCGAGCGTGGAGGGCAGGCCGCGGCGATTTCAGCCAAGCTGGTCGTCGGAGCCGACGGTGCGTTCTCGAAGGTCCGCGAGGCACTCAGCATTCCCACGAAGCTTCATTTGTATCGCGAAGGCTACCTGATTGCCATCCTGGATTCGCCAGATGGTTTGGACGAGGGACGGTATTTTGTGGGCCGAGGTAAAATCCTGGGCCTGTTCCCGGCTGCCGGCAACAAAGTCTATCTGTTCGACATGATTCCAGCCGGCTCGATGGAACAGGTGAAGGCACAGGGCATCGAAGCTCGAGTAAAAAAATGGATCCGCATCGACCCCTCGCTTGAAAAAACGTTCCGCACGCTCACGGATTGGAAGCAAACGGCCTACATGCCGACCGGCCGTGTGAAAACGAGTACGTGGGTGGCAGACGGTGCCACCTTGATCGGCGATGCAGCCCATGCGATGAATCCCCATGCCTCGCAGGGGCGCATGCAGGCGATGGCGGACGCGATGGCGCTGGCCGATCTGATCCCAAAATGCTTGGAGAAGGGGGATGTGTCGGCTGCGACGCTGGGTCAATTCGAGCGCCGCCGCCGCCCGCAGGTCGAGATGCTCCAGCGTCTGGCTGATGAACAGGTCATCTTCTGGAACGCAAGCAATCCTGTGCTGACGTTTCTGCGGGATCGAGTATTTCGCACCATCGGCCGGAACCGCCGGTTGAGTTACAAAGTGCTGGAAACGACGGCGGGCTTGCGAGAGACGCCGCCATTTGGATTACTGGACCGGCTCATGGCCGGGGGATTCCTGCCAGATCCGAATGCAGACAGGGTGGAGCATGCCTGAGATACCGGAAGCTGTCCGCGAAACTCTGCGGCCCTATCTGGCGCAGGTGCAGAAACTCTTCGGTAATGTGCTTGAGGCCGTGATTCTCTATGGCAGTGCGGCGGGCGGGGAGTATCTGCCGGGCAAGTCGAACATCAACCTGCTCATTCTGCTGGCCAAGCAGGACACGGAATTATTGAAGCAGTATGCAACTCTGCACAAGCAGTGGCAGAGGGAGCAGATCGTCGTCCCGCTGTTTCTCACGGCAGCCGAGATGAAATCATCGCTTGAGTTGTTCCCCCTCGAATATCTGGAAATCCAGGAGCAGCATGTCTTGCTGGCCGGGCGCGATCCATTTCCCGAACTCCGGATTGACGGGCGGAACCTGCGTCTTCAATGCGAGCGGGAGTTGCGCGGCAATCTTCTGCGTCTGCGGCAGCGGTTTGTAGAGGGAGGGGCAAGCACGGAGGCCATCACGATTCTTCTGCCGCTCTCGTTGACAGCATTGATGCCGTGTTTGCGGGGGTTGCTGCGGGCGAAGGAGCGTCCGGTGGAACGATCGGCAGACAAGGTGCTGCAAGCGGTGGAGAAGGAGTTTGGAATCGACGCGGCAGCGTTTCGCGATGTGCTCAATCTAAAGCGTGGCATCATCAGCCCCGGCCCCGCCGAAGCACCGCGGTTGTTCGATCGATACAGCACAGCTTTGCAGTCGCTCGTGGAGAAACTAGGTCGGCTATGAATCTGTTTCGAACTTTCATTGCTGCTGCAGTCGTACTC
>DASQGO010000112.1:0-4377 GCA_035632555.1 Nitrospiraceae bacterium
GTCCGTGATTGGAGAACTGCTCGATATTCTGCGCGAAAGCGGCGCGAAGGTGATCGGTGTCGGTTTCGTATTTTCCGAGCCGGACCAGAATCAGGGCTTGCAGGAAGTGCGTGCGATCCGAAGGGAACTGGCGCTCCAAGGCGCGCCCGAACCCAAGCCGGGCTCAAAGCTCCGCGAAAGCGACGCAAGATCCCAGGAAATGCTCCGCATGGCGCTCGACCTCCTCGGCGAAGCGGAAGTGCGCTTGGATCACGATGCGAAACTGGAAGCCGTTATCCAGCGTACGCCGCAGGTCGTGTTGCCGGTGCTGATGGAGCCTGGAAAGCCGAGCGGCGAAGCAGAAGACATCGCAAAACCGGTTCTGGCAAATGCCATCGCGGTCCCGGAACCGCCGCTCGGTACGGATTCCCTCGTTCAATTGGAGACGCGCAAGCTCATCCCGCCGTTGCCGGCGTTTCTTCCCGATGGCGTGGCGCTTGGACACCTCACTATCACAGCAGACCGCGATGGGAAAGTCCGCCAGGAACAATTGGTCCTGGAGTACCGCGGGCGCCTGTACCCCTCCTTTGCGCTGCGCATCCTGAGCGCGTATCTCACTGTGCCGACGGCCGAGATTACAGCCCGGCCTGGAACCGGTGTGACGCTCGGCACGATCCGGCTGCCGACCGACGAGACCCTGCGCTTGCCGATCAGTTTCAACGGCCCCGCCGGGACGTTCAAGGCGGTGCCGGCCCATGCCGTGCTGACCGGACAGGTGCTGCCGGATACATTCCGCGGCAAGCTGGTCCTGCTCGGGCCGGCATCTACAGAAATTGCCGAACGCGTGGCCACCCCCACGTCCCGCGGAATGACTGATATGGAAATCGTGGCCAATGTCCTGCAAAACGGCCTCAGCAAAAATCTCCTGGCAACGCCTTCCTGGGCGTTCCCGGCGGAGCTCGGGATGCTCTTTGGATTCGGAGCAATCTTGATGGTCGTTTTGCCGCGACTCGGCACACTTGCGGCCGGAATCGTGACGATCGTCCTCTTGGCCGGCTGCCTCGTGGGCACCACGCTCGCCTATGCCCACCATGGCTATCTGGTGACGGCGCTCTATCCCAGCTTGGTGCTGGTCCTCGGCTTTACGGCGCTAGGCGTGCGCCGGTTTCTGGCCTCGACGAAACAGCAGGAACTCGTCGTGGCGGACAGCATCGAATCGAACAAAATGCTGGGGCTCTCCTTCCAGGGGCAGGGCATGCTGGATGTGGCGTTCGAGAAATTCAAGAAATGCCCCTTGGACGAGTCAGTGATGGGCCTGCTGTACAACCTCGCGATGGACTTCGAGCGCAAGCGCATGTTCAACAAATCCATTGCCGTGTATGAGCACATCGCAACGCACGACCCGGCCTTCAAGGACATCAAAGAACGAACGGCCCGCCTGAAGGAAGCCGAGATGACGATGACCTTCGGAAGCGGCTTGAAGCGGGCCGGTTCGGATGCCACGGTCATCGTTTCCGGCGGAGCCGCGCGCCCCACGCTGGGCCGCTACGAAATCGAGAAAGAACTCGGCCGCGGCGCGATGGGCACGGTGTTCCTCGGCAAGGATCCTAAGATCAACCGATTCGTCGCCATTAAAACCCTGCATTTGGACGGAGCGGACCCGGAGATGATCGCCGCAGTCAAGGAACGGTTTTTCCGGGAAGCCGAGTCCGCCGGGCGCCTCAACCATCCGAACATCGTGACGATCCATGATGCCGGTGAAGAACAGGAACTGGGCTACATCGCGATGGAGGTGCTGGACGGCAAGGACCTCAAGGAGTGGTGCCGCAAGGACAATCTCCTGCCCGTGAAGAAAGTGCTTGAAATTATCGCCGAGGTGGCGGAAGCGCTCGACTACGCCCACAGCCAGGATGTCGTTCACCGGGACATCAAACCCGCCAACATCATGATGCAGAAGGACGGCACCGTGAAGGTGACGGACTTCGGCATTGCCCGGATTACCACCTCGTCGAAAACCCAAACCGGCACGATGCTGGGCACGCCCAGCTACATGTCCCCCGAACAAATCACCAGCACAAAAGTGGACGGACGAGCCGACATCTTTTCACTCGGCGTCGTCTTGTTCGAAATGTTGACGGGAGAAAAACCGTTTCAATCCGACAATGCAGCCACGCTCATGTTTCAAATCGCCAAGGAACCGCATCTCTCGATCCTCAAGATCAGACCCGATCTGCCCGCGGCATGCGAGACCATCATCGACCGGGCACTGCAGAAAGACTCAGCCCAACGGTATCAACGGGCAGCCGAGATGGCCCAGGCACTCCGGGCTTGCGTCCAGAGCCTTAGTTGAGTACACTCTGCTACGTACATACGCCGCTTCTTCCTGAAAGGACGCGCGGATGCCCAAACTGATCCTCAAGTCACACGGCGCCGTCCTCAAAGAAATCAAGCTGGACAAGCAGCGCCTCACGATCGGCCGCAAGCCGGACAATGACATCGTGCTGGACGATCAGTCGGCCTCCGGACACCACGCCCGCATCATCCAGATCCAGGCGGTCTATTTTATTGAAGACGCGGGCAGCAGCAACGGCACCTTTGTCAACGGCAAGAAAACCGACCGCAAGCAACTCGTCAACGGCGATCAAATCACCATCGGCCAGCACTCGTTGCTCTACCAGGAGGACTCCACAGCATCCGTCGTCGCGCCTCCCAAATCATCGTTCGACGCCGATAAAACCGTGGTCATGACGCCGGAACTCCAACGCGAACTGCTCAAGGCGCAGGGCAGCAAAGCCGCGGTGGCGGGCCAAGCCAAACAGGTCATCGTCCTCAAGGTCGTGGCCGGCTCGACGGATCAAAATGAATACAAGCTCACCGGCCCGGTGTGCATCATCGGCTCGCAGGACAACGCCACGGTGAAGCTCTCCGGGTGGTTCGCTCCCAAACGGGCTGCGCTCCTGAACCGCCAGGGCGGCGGATACGCGGTCACCATGTCGGAGGAAGGCAAGAAAGTCCTCGTCAACGGCCAGCCCATCCAGGGCTCCATGGCCCTCAAGGAGGGAGACCTACTCGAAGTGGCCGGGGTGACTCTTCAGTATTCGGTGAAAGACGAATAACGCCCCCCTCGTTTCCCCCCTTGCTGCAACGCTCGGCATGCTCCCATTTCTGTGCATGTGATACGCTGTGAGCATGCACCGGCTACGCCCCCTGCTGGTCCTTGCACCCGTCGTCCTGATTGCCTCCGGTTGCCAGACAACCGACCGGGCGGTCAACACTGCGGAGAAAGCCGTTGTCAGCCCGACGCTCAGGACCGTCGTTGGAATCGCCGCAAGCAAGCACCCCGAGGCGGTGATCAGAAAGCGCTTGGAAAGCTATGCAAGCAATCCCGTGCGGCTCATCAAAGACCTGCGCCAGGCGCAGCGGGACTATGAAACCCTGAAAGCGGCCCTGACCGGCAAGGTCGGCAAGACCTGGGGCAAAAAGGAAGTCCGGCTCCCCGACCGCACGCACTATGTGAAATACACCCAAAACTACAAAAGCCGGGCAATCGTGGACTTCGATAAGGGTGAGATTCTCGTCGAAACGCTGGACGCCCAGAATCCGCAAGGAAGCCTGAGAAGCGCGATCGTCACTACCCTCCTCACGCCGGACGATCCTCGCGCGGTGGATCTCTTTTCGGACAAAGGCGTGACGCTGACGAGCGAGAAAGCCCCATATCTCTTTGGGCTGGTCCAGGACCAGCAGGGCAAATCAGTGCGAACGCCGGCCGAGGCGGAAGCATTTGCCGACTATCTGCTCGAGAAGAAGGCGGGCACGCGCACGATCTCGCAGGACCGCGGCAGCAAAACGGCGCGGACCGTGACGATCGACATGATCCCGAACCATGCCAACACGCAGGCGGAAAAGTATCGTCCCCAGGTCACCCGCTTCGCCGAACAGTACAAGGTGAGCCCCAGTCTGATCTTCGCCATCATGCGGACGGAGAGCAATTTCAACCCCTTTGCGGTGAGCGGTGCACCGGCCTACGGTCTAATGCAGCTCGTGCCCACCAGCGGAGGACGGGAAGCCTATCGTCGGGCGAAAGGCACCGATACGGCACCCTCACGCGAGTACCTGTTCAATGCCGACAACAACATCGAACTGGGGACAGCTCTGCTGAATGTCCTGCTGTTCAAGCAGTTTGAAGACGTGGACAACACCGTCTCACGCGAGTACTGCGTCATCTCCGCCTACAACACCGGCCTGCGCAACGTCCTGCACACGTTCTCCAAGGACCTCGTCGCCGCCGTCAATCAGATCAACAGTCTCGAACCGCCGGCCGTCTATGACAAGCTGCATGCCAGCCTTCCCTATCAGGAAACACGCGATTACCTGGTAAAAGTCACCTCGTTCCGAAAA
>DASQGO010000113.1:0-23554 GCA_035632555.1 Nitrospiraceae bacterium
TCGACAAGCACACGTTTTGGCGAGGCCAGGAAACGGAAGCCCATTTTGGTTTCGCTGATCTTCGGCTCGCACTTGGTGAATTCGTCGGTCATGCTCTTGAACAGATCGTCCGACTTCTGCCCAACGGCCTCCAGGCGTTGCCGGACTCGCCCGAATTCCTTTTTGAGCCCCTCAATATCGATGTTCGAACAGACGGCCCGGATTTCCTTAGGATTGTATTTCCGTTCCGCAGGCCCGCGGCGTGCAATCGCCGTGACCCGCTCGGCCTTCTTATAGCGGATCAACCAATGCGCGATGTCCACCATGACGTCGCCGACGCCGATGATCGCAATGTGCTTTCCCATGTCAAAGGGCCGGTCACCGAAACCCGGCAACCGGTTGAAATGGTAGACGACGTCCTTGGCGTGAAAGACCCCCTTGGCCGAATCTCCTTCGACGCCGATAGCCTTCGTGCCTTGTGCACCAACGGAAAAGACAATGGCACTGGCGCCGAGGCTGCGCAACTCGTCAAGGGTCAGATCCCTGTCCTTTCCGACTGAAACATTGCCGAAATAATGAACGTTCGGTTGTTCGAGCATGTCCCAGTATTGTTTTTTCAGTCCTCCGCGCAGCTTGAATTTGCTTGGGAAAATGCCGTACTCAGCCAGCCCGCCGAACTTGATGTCGCGATTGAGGACGATCACCTCATGACCGGCTTTGGCCATCATATTAGTAACGGCCATCCCGGCCGGCCCGGCGCCAACCACGATGATGATATGCACCGAGGATGTGCTCATGCAGCTTTAGTGTCAGGGAAATTATCTGAAAAACTTGCGGACGGTAGCATATAAGGCCGCGAATTGTCAAAACATCTTGGCATTCTGAAAGATGGCACCGGGCAGATTCGAGAGATTAAACGGCGCAAGCGGATATCTGTCAGCCACCCGCGCTTCCAACCGGTCCCCCGGGCTTCGTCATACGCCAAGGGTCCATGAGCTTCTCCAGCCGATTTTCCGGCAGAAGCTTCTGCTCCTTGGCGACCTGACGGACAGTTTTACCAGTCTTATAGGCTTCCTTGGCGGCTTTCGCAGCTGCGTCATAGCCGATTTCAGGCGCAAGTGCCGTGCACATGGCCAAGCTGCCTTCGATCGAATCTTTACAACGCTGCTCATTGGCCTGGATCCCTTCGACGCAACGACTGGCGAAGTTGCTGGACACGGCCGCCAGCAGTTCGATGGATTGCAGGAGGTTGTAGGCCATCACCGGCAGCATGACAAGCAATTCGAAGTTACCGGCCTGTCCTCCCACGGTAATCGTCACGTCGTTGCCGATCACCTGGGCGCAGACCATCGTGACGGATTCGGCGATGACCGGATTGACCTTGCCGGGCATGATAGACGAACCGGGCTGGGTCTCCGGCAGATTGATTTCGCCGAGTCCGCAACGAGGGCCCGACCCGAGCCAGCGGATGTCATTGGCAATTTTTATCAGGCTCACAGCGATTGTCCGTAGTTCCCCGCTTGCCTCGACGACGGAATCCTGGGTGGACTGGGCTTCAAAGTGATTGGCTGCCTCTTCAACCGTACAGCCGATCTCTTTGGAGACGAGTGACAGGACTTTTCTGGCAAATTCACGATGCGTATTGAGTCCCGTGCCGACGGCCGTGCCTCCTAGAGCCACTTCCTTCAGTGCGTCCTGCGCTCGTTTGGCACGGACGATGGCCAGTTCGATCTGCCGTGCATAGCCGCCGAACTCCTGGCCCAGCCGGACCGGCGTGGCATCCTGCAAATGGGTACGGCCAATCTTGACGATCCTGTTGAAGGCGCGGGCCTTGGCATTCAGCGCCCGGTGCAGCCGCTTCAAAGCCGGTATCAATTGTCGTTCAATCATCTCGACCGCTGCCACATGGATGGCCGTCGGGATCACGTCGTTGCTGGACTGGCCCTGGTTCACGTGGTCGTTGGGATGGACCAGTTTGCTGCCGCGTGTACCGCCCAGCAGTTCCGTCGCACGGTTTGAAATCACTTCGTTGGTATTCATATTGGTGGAGGTGCCTGAGCCGGTCTGGAAGATGTCCACCGGAAACTCGGCATCCCACTTCCCGTCAATCACCTCACGGGCGGCCTTGCGGATGGCCTCGGCGTGTTTTTTGTCGAGCGAGCCGAGCGAATGGTTGGCGGTTGCCGCTGCATGCTTGATCAAGCCCATCGCACGGATGAAAGAGCGAGGGAAACGTAGGTCACTGATCGGGAAATTCTCGATCGCCCGGGCGGTCTGCACACCATAATAGGCCTCGGTCGGCACGGCCAGCTCTCCCATGCTGTCGCGCTCGATGCGGGTGGCTCCGGATGGTTTCGCGGATTTTCTTGGCGTGCCTTTTTTCATGGTGTCGGATGTTCCTCCTGACTTGTGCGGAGGGCATCTTATCCCCAGTGTGCCGACGGCGACAAGCCAAAAAAAAGAGGGCCTGCCTTGCGGCAGACCCTCGCATCTCGTGGCATCGGTAGTTACGGGTTAACCGACTTTCACGTCGATTGCCTTGGGCTTGGCCTTCTCGGACTTCGGCAGATGCAGGTGCAACACCCCGTCCCTGTATTCAGCCTTCACCTTGGCGTCATCTACATGGTCCGGCAGCGTAAAGCTTCGGACGAAGCTACCGTAGGACCGCTCCACCCGATGGAATTTCTTTCCTTTCTCCTCCATCTCGTGCCGCCGCTCGCCCTGGATGGTCAGCACACCGTCCTCGACGGTGACTTTGACATCCTCTTTCTTCACCTCGGGCAACTCGGCCTTGATCTGATATTCCGCTTCCGTTTCGGCGATATCCACGGTCGGAATCCAGTCGGCCACGGTGATGGTTTCCTTGCCGTCGGTGGAACGGGCTGTCGGCCGGTTGAACACGCGGTTCAGCCGCTCGGACATGTCTTCCAGCTCACGGAACGGGTCCCAACGCATCAATGCATTCATCGCACACCTCCTGGTTGTAATCGATTTGCGAAAACGTCTAGGGGGCAGATAAGTGCGGTCCGCCGCCCGTCAAGAGTCAGCGCGGCAAAAAACGCTATGTGCATGGACTTGACTTGGAGAAAAAGAGCGTTATCTAGATATGTTACCGCTCTTCGATGGGCACGTAGGAGCGGTTGTGCTCGCCGGAGTAGATTTGATCGGGTCGGAACAGTTTATTCTCCCGCAGTTGCTCGAACCAGTGTGCCATCCAGCCGGCCACGCGAGACATGGCGAAGATGGGCGTGAAACAATCCACTTCGATGCCCAGCTTGTCGTATATGATGCCTGAATAGAAATCCACGTTGGGATAGATTTTCTTCTCGCCCAACAGCTCGGCTGCCACCCGCTCGACTTCCACCGCCACGTCATAGAGCGGCGATCTGCCGGCGGCGCCGAACAGTCGTTCGCAGAGGCCTTGGAGCACCACCGCCCGCGGATCCTTGACTTTGTACACCCGGTGTCCGAATCCCATCAGTTTCTGCTTCGCCTTCAGCTTGCTTTCGATATAGGGCCGGACTCTTTCTGGCATGCCGATCTCGCGCAGCATGACGACGACCTCTTCATTCGCGCCGCCGTGCAGTGGGCCCTTGAGCGAGCCGATGGACGACGCGGCGACGGTATAGGGATCAGCCAGCGTGGAGGCCGTGATGAGACCGGTAAACGTCGAAGCATTCATAGTGTGCTCTGCATGCAGAATCAGGCAGGCGTCCAGCGTGTCGCTTGCGATCCGGTCCGGAACACGGTTCGATAGCATGTAGAGAAAATTCTGGCAAAAATTCAGATCATCGCGTGGCGGAATCGCATCGTCGCCCCGGCGGATGCGGGCGTGCGCGGCGATTATGGTCGGAATCTTGGCGATCAGCCGGACGGCCGACCAGTAGTTGTTCTCCACGTCCTTGACGTTGCGGCCAGGATAAAACATGCCGAGCGCTGCCACGGCAGCTTGCAAGGCATCCATCGGGTGTCCCTGTTCGGGCAGACATTTGAGCAGGTCGACGATTCTGAATTTGATCCGGCGGTGGTGCGTGATGTCATCGATAAACTGAGTCAGTTCGTGTTGCCTCGGCAGACGGCCGGACAGGAGCAACGAGGCGGTTTCAAGAAAGGAAGACTTGGCACAGAGGTCTTCGACGCGGATACCGCGATATTCGAGAATGCCCCGTTCCCCATCCACATCGCTGATGGCGGATTTCGCAGCCGGCACCCCGGCGAGGCCCGGCATGAAATCATGCGGCATAGGACACTCCTTTGTGCAGGCACGCACGCATCTGTTAAATTCTAAAAGCCGGCGGGAACCGGGTCAAGCACGGCATTCCACTTCGCAGCCTCTCATACGGTATACTGCCTAGAGCGATTATGGTGACGTGCGCGCTTCTGCTTCTCAGCATCTTTGTGTCGACTGTCGGATCTGCGTCGGCGCAAGGCGACCCCGCCACCATCTTTGCCGTCGTCACCAAAGTTCCCCGGGACCGTTCGCAGGTGCCGGCGCGTGTCCTGTCTGGCGGTCAAGTGACCGACAGTATGCTGCTTGCGCCGGATGAGATTCTGGGAAATCCGATCTGGCGGACGCTGGAGCTGTGCCACTCCCTCAAGGCGGAAGCCTGGAAAACTCCGGGAGGGTATCGGCTGGCGTCAGTCAAGGTGGTGGATTCCGGGATGCTGCCGATGGAGCTCCAAGGAATCGCAGGCGACTGCCTGCTAAGAAAAGCCCTGGATATTGCTCCGCTGGCAGACTGAAGAATACTGGCTCGGTACTTATGCCGCGCAGGCTGGGCAGATCGTCGGTTCGGTATCAGCGGCAGCTTCTTCTTTTGTGAGCGGGAAGAACTGATCGCACTCCTTGCACTGGCGGATTTCGAAGAACCCCACGCCCTTGTCGTCGATCTCCGTCGGGAGCAGCAGCTCCAGGGGATCGTACCCCAATATGACGCCGTCCGAGAATTTCACCAGCGCCAGCCGTTCGTTGAAGAGTTCGAAGATGGCTTCCTGCCCTTTCCGTTCCGGTACGTGACCGACTACAAAAACGGGCTGCCCCTTCCGTTTTGTCCGCAAATCTTTCAGGACACGCTGCGCGGCTGTGGCCACGGCGTAGTTCCCGCTTGAACTGGTTCCGGCTGTCGGCATAGGCTTGCTCCGCAATCGTGCCCTTCATCTATCATGTGCCGAAAAAGCCGGTCAAGATGCCGCAAGGAAGGAAACCATGAGCGCTAAGATCATCATTTACCAGAAACCCACATGTTCCACCTGCCGGGAAACGGTCAAACTAGTTCAGGCCAGCGGCCAGCCGTTCACGGCGGTTAATTATTATGAACAGCCATTCACCAAGACGCTCCTCAAGGGATTGCTGAAAAAGGCCGGGCTCTTCGCAAGAGATATCCTCCGGACCAAGGAGGATATCTACAAGGAGTTAGGGCTGGCAAAAAGGGCGGTTTCGGAAGACGAGCTGATTGACCTGATGCTCAAGCATCCGGACCTGATCCAGCGGCCGCTGGTGGAGAAGGGAGACAAGGTGATTCTGGCTAGGCCTGCAGAAACGGTGAAAAAGCTACTTTAGGAATGATGGGAAACCTTGAGCTTCCCGCTCCTGTGATCCACGCTGACAGATACCTTCCCGGCCAGGACCTGCAGCAATAACTCCCCTGCCAGTTTCCGACGCCAGCCGGAGAGAATCGGAAGATCCAGTTTTTCACGATTGTGCTTGGCTTCGACAAGCGCCTGCAAATCGGATGACGTTGCCAGAAGCGTCGGCGCCATGTGCTCTTCCGTGGCGCGGGCCTTGAGGACCGCCTGCAGCAGGTCCACCTGTCCGGCTGATTCCGGTTCCGGCCGTTTGGATGGCGCCACTTCCGGCCATTCGGATGATGGAATGGCTAGGCCCCGCTGAATGGACGCGAGAATCGCCTCTCCGCGTTTTTCCACCTCATTCCCATGGAGCCCGCGGACGCCTTTCATGGCTTCGACCGTATGCGGCGGGCGGCGGGCCAGTTCGATCAGCACTTCATCGCGGATGACACGGCCACGAGGAACGTTCCGCCGTTGGGCTTCCTCATCCCGCCAGGCGGCCAGTTCACGGAGCACGGCGGCCGACTGGGGCTTGAGATTTTCCCACCCGCGAATGCGCTGATAGCGTTCGCGGGGGTCGTGAGCATGGGCGCCCACGGTCGCATGCAGGCGGGCGAATTCCTCCTGGACCCATTCCAGCCGGCCAAGCGACGCCAGCCGTTTGTGCAAGTGGTCGTGGATCGGAAACAGGAACAGCACGTCCTCGATGGCGTAACTGATCTGTTCCGACAGCAGCGGCCGCTGGCTCCAATTGGTGAAAGTATGTGCCTTCTCGAGCTTCTGGCCCGTGACTTTCTGAACGAGCTGACTATAGGCAACCTGCGGACCGTACCCCACCATCGACGCCGCCACCTGCGTATCGAAGAATGGTGTCGGCACCTGGCCCGTGTGTGCGGCAAGCAAGTCCAGATCCTGACGTCCCGCATGAAGCACTTTTTCAATGTTCTGATCGCCCAATATTTGTGCGAAGCCGTCGAGGGTGCCGAGCGCGGGCACGTCCACCACGGCGCAAAGATCGCCGGCGGCGATCTGAATGATCTCGAGCCTGGGCGTAAACCGGTCTTCACCGATAAACTCCGTGTCCAGCCCAATGCGGTCAGCCTGCTGAAGCTGTCGGCATAAATCCTGGAACTGCCCGTGGTCGGTGATATAGGGATGCGGCGGAGCGTGTTTTGTCACGATGGGTTATTCTGTCGGGGTGAATCCGCCGCGGACGCCGGTCGTCGGATCCGTGTTGCTGAGGCTCAGATACTCTTTCAACAATTGGTAGGCTTCGAGAATCCGGCGCAGTTGCGGTTCCGAGCTGCGGTCGCCCTTGCGGACATCGGGGTGAAACTTTTTCGCCTTTTCGCGAAAGGCCCTGGTCACGGCCGACATCGAGCTGCCGAACTCCAGCCCCAATGCGTCGTAGGCTTCGCCTGCAGTATTGACCTCGCCAGGCTGGCCCGGCATCGATCCCCCCCCGCCGCTGGCCGCCTTGAAAAAGTCGGTCAGGTTGATCTTGCGGCGGCGACGGCGAGGCCGTTCACGGACTTCACTGTCCAGCTCGTCGTAACGGTCCTCAACGAATTCCAGGCGGGCTTCCAGCCGCTGGGCGCTCGACAGGTCGCCGACCAGCGACAGCTCGGCTTCGATGGTCGCAAGGGAATGATCGATTTCGGCAAAGCCCTGCTCGATGCGGAAGTAGCTGTCTACCCGGTCCTGCATCATGGTGTCCATGGCGACGTCGAGGCTGTCTTCTGATTTTAACTTGAGATCGGCAATACGGCGCAGCATGCCGGTACGGTATTTCCCCAATTTCCTGAAGTCGAAAGGCATGCACGCCTCAAGGTATGCGCGATGCGCATTCTAGCATAGGGGCCGAACGGGATGAAAACGGACAGATTCTTATGCTAGACTCCGCGCCGTTTTGTGCCAGGGCTCAAATTATTCAAAGGAGTTGATCGTATGTGGCGTGTCGTCATGATGCTCAGCGCAATGGCAGTGTTTTCTCCGAATGCCGGTCATGCAGTTGATCCGTCTGGCTACGGCCAGGCAGGCGGCGAATTCGACATCAAGATTCCGCGCGTGCCGGCCGGCGAACTGGCGGATGCGAAAGCCATGAAGTCGCCGTTTGACGCGACGCCGGAAATTTTGAAAGAAGGCAAGGAAATCTTCCTCGGCCGCGGCACCTGCTTTCAGTGCCATGGGCCCGAGGGCAAGGGCGATGGCGGGGCGGCCAAGGTGCTGCCGATTCAGCCACGCAATTTCACCAACCCGCAGTTCAACAAGGTCCGGACGCCGGGCGAAATGATGTGGGTCTTGAAGAACGGCAGCATGGGGCAGTCCGGACGGGTGCCGGGAACCGGTATGCTTCCGATCGTCGGGCAGTTTCTTAGCGAAGAAGACGGATGGAAGGTGCTGCTGTATGAGCGAAGTCTCGGCGGGGAAGGATCCCGTTAATCGGCATTGTCCATTGCCGGCGCGGCGGTTCAGCGGGTGGCGGGCTTCGTGTGTCTACGGAGCTCGCTTCCAGCTCGGGTCGGGATTAAACGCCGCCATTTCGGAAGCCAGTGCGGTCGTATTGGGCCCCAGGTCTTTTTGATAGATCACTCCGTCCTGGTTGACGATAAAACTCACCACGCCTGACACACCGTAGCGTGCCGGATATGCAACGATTGCGAATCCCCCGATCATCTTCCCGTTGATTTGATAGTCATGGGCCCCACCCGACGCGTCTTTCCCCTGCTGAGCAAGCATTCGGTAGAAGTAACCATGATACGGCTCAATCGCAGCCGGGTCGGACGTCTTGTTTTCTTCTCGTACCGCAGCTGCAAGCAGAGGTCCAAGCGGACTCAGCGGTTCGCCCTCGACGGTCTCCCAATAGAGCCCATCCCGCTTTCCAGCCGAGCTGGCGAATTTCGAGGCATATCCCGGAATGCCATCGCCGTCCGGATCCTGCGCCGCATACTCGTGCTCGGCATCAACGATCGCCAGACACACCTGAATTGCGGCGAGCTCGTTACGGCCGATATGCCGGCGAAGAATTTCTTCTGCGGCATGCTGAGTGTCGAAACGCCAGCCGGCGGTTGATTTCACCAACGGGATCGGCATCGGCCACTCGTTCCTGCCGATCACCAGCACGGCCCGCGTGCTGTTCTCTTCGAGCACGATCTTGTTGGCCGCCGCATAGGCTTTGAGAAAGGCCTTGCGTCGTTGTGCGTCAGCCGCCGGATCGCCCGAGTCAATCAAATCCTGACCGCCAGCGCCTAATAGTGCGAGTACTGCCGGTTGGTCGTTCGCCCTGACGGCTTCCACCAACGCGCTCATTCCCTCTTCCGGCGAGGCAAAGCTCTTTTGCTCGTGAACGTCAGCTAAAACCGCATATGTTATCGCCATGGGCACGAATACGGACAACGCGAGTGACAGCCAGTTAGGATGAAGTTTGCGCACGTCACCTGCCGTGGCGGAATCCACCGCCACGACCTCCACCGCGTGGGAAACTGGCACCGCCGCGTGCACTGAAGCCGGGTGCGAATGCTCCGTGCCCAATGCCCTCGAAGGCGTGCGGCCTCGGTTCGCCACCGCGAAAACCCGATCCTGCGGGCAGGCGTGAACGATTGCCCGATCCCAGTCTGTTGTCAAAGCTGCCCTGCGCGTTGGGGCGATTTCCGAAACCGCCGCGTCTATCAAACGACGATGGAAAATGTCCTCGGAAACTCTGACGCATTTCAGGTGATGCGCTCGTGCGCCCAAACTGCTGACGCAATGCGGCCTCCCGATAGGGCACGCCACGACGGTGGGCCGGGTCGTGCGTCCACGCCCTTGTCATGTTATTCCTGTAATAGTAATTGTTCACGGTCACCACATTGACCTGCCGATGCGACCAGTCGAAAGCGCCGAAGAAGAAACCGGCCCCCACGGCGACCCCGGGGCCCCACGCGAACCCGGCTCCAAACCGTGGGCCGATAAAGTAGCCGGGCCACGGTCCCCAGTAGATGGGCGGATAGGCTGGCCACCACCATGGCCCGTAGATCACCGCAGGGTCGTAATACGGGACGTAGACCATCTGCTGATTCGACGCTTCAATTGCGATGTTCTGTCCCTGCTGCTCGACGCGGACCTGGTCGGTCAACTGGAGATTGCCGGCGGCGGATGCCCGTTGGCGCAAGTTCTGAACGGTATCCATGATCTGGGTCTGCTGAGAGAGAAACGCATCGCCGAGCCGTTCTGTCCAGTCCAGCTTCTCATCCATCATTGTGAGAATGTTCGGAAACGCAACGAGCGACTGTACGCTAGGCTCCCAGCTTTTTTGTTCAGCTGCCTTGACCGCCTGATCGCCTTGTAGGTTCGGGTTGGCCTTTGCCCAGCGGGCGGCCTCGACAATTTCAAGAGGATACGTCGAAGCCATCAATACCTGCGACAACAGGGAATCAGGGTACAATGCAATGGGCGCCAGCATCTGATCAAGCTCCTGTTGCGTGAAGGACAGATTGTTTTTTCCCTGCCTCTCGGGTGTGGTGAATTGAGCCGATGTGCGCTGTTGGGCTTTTGGCGGCGCCGCGTCCGGGTTGTAGACGCTGTCGTATTCTTCACAATCGTCGGACTCTTTCGGTTCGCTGGTCCAAAAGTCCCCATTCGGGCTATGGCAACGCCACAGGTAGGCCGAGGAGGGATTCGTCCAAAGAAGTAGCAGGCCGGTGACAAGCACGGCGGTGGTTAGACGTGACACGATGCTCTGCTCCTGCTCCTCGCAAAGCGGGGACGTTCACACGTCTGCATCAATGAATATTATTATACGGCATGAACGCCGTTCGCCATAGTCGCTTCAAGGAGCCACGGATCACAGTCGTGAGGGAGATGTCACAGAAGACGGGCCACACCTGCTTCTCGAGCGGCCTGCGCGACGACGGCAGCCACCCGCGGGACGACCTGCTGGTCGAAGATACTCGGAATGATATAGTCCTCGCTGAGGGTGCCGGCGGGAATGATGCCGGCGATCGCACGGGCCGCTGCCATTTTCATCGCATCGTTGATCTCGCGGGCCTGCACATCCAGCGCTCCTCGAAAAATGCCCGGAAACGCCAGCGCATTGTTGATCTGGTTTGGATAGTCCGACCGGCCTGTGGCAAAGATCCGGCAGCGGCCCAACGCCAGTTCAGGCTTAATCTCCGGGTCCGGATTGGCCATGGCAAAGACAATGCGGTCGGATGTCATGAGGTCGAGATCGGCCGGAGTAAGAAGATTGGCGCTGGAGAGGCCGATGAATACGTCGGCGCCTTTGAGCGCATCCTGGAGCGTGCCTTTTGGACGGTCGCGGTGCACGCAGGACAGCAGATTGTCACGACAGGCAAGCAGCCGTTCCACCGGCTCAGCCATGATAATCCCCTGCCGTCCGCATCCCACAATCTGTTTTACGCCGGCGGCCAGAAGCATCCTGCAACAGGTCAGACCGGCGGCGCCCAGCCCGTTCACGACGACGCGAATCTGTTCCATGGGCTTCCGGATTACCTTCAACGCGTTTATCAAGCCGGCGAGAATCACGACCGCCGTGCCGTGCTGATCGTCATGCATGACCGGAATATCAAGCGACGCCTTTAACCGCTGCTCGATGTCGAAGCAGCGAGGTGCGCTGATGTCCTCCAGGTTGATACCGCCGAAGCTCGGTGCGATGGCTTGGATGGTGCGGACGATCTCATCGGGATCTTGCGTATTCAAGCAGATCGGCCAGGCGTCGATGCCCGCCATTTCCTTGAACAGCATCGCCTTGCCTTCCATCACCGGCAGCGCGGCTTCAGGACCGAGGTTGCCGAGCCCCAGGACAGCCGAGCCGTCCGTCACCACCGCGACGCTGTTGCTTTTTGTCGTGTAGAGATAAACCTTCGAGCGGTCTTTGGCGATGGCTTCGGAGACACGTCCGACGCCCGGCGTATACACCAATGACAGCACGCTGCGCGAATTGAGCGTCAGCTTGCTCCGGATGCCGATCTTGCCGCCTTGGTGGACTTGGAAAACCCGGTCCGGCACGGGCAGAATGCGGATGTGTGGAACGGATTGCAGCCGCTTGACGGCCCGGTTCCCCTCCGCTTCCGTGCGGGCCTCGAACGTGATGTCGCGGACGATATGCTCCGCGTCGGCGGCGCCCATGTCCACAGCGCCAAGATTGGCGCCCTCCTCTGCCAGCGCCGCTGCCACTTGGGCAAACACACCGGGACGATTATCAAGCGCGACCCGAACGGTCATCTTGAAACCGGATGGCGTGGACGATTCGCTCATCGCACCGTCACCTCAAATTTTGCAGTATTATCACATCCTTTAAGCCTGCTGACTAGAAATATCCACAGCCATGAGACCGAATCACGTTGTTGACTTTTGTTCAATATTCGATATAAAGTTGCGACTTACAAAGGGAATGGCCCCTTTGGCAGACGATCACATTATAAGGAGGAGTCCGATGAAGAAGTTGTTGAGCGCAATGATGATGGCAATGTTTCTGGTCAGCGTCACCGGCGTTGCCTTCGCCGACGAGGCGAAGGGCGACAAGGGCGGCGAGATGAAGGGTGACCACAAGGATATGAAAAAGGACGAGAAGAAAGCGGAGAAGAAGAAGAAGTAATCTCGCTCTCTTTTCTGTTTGTGCATCGGCCCGCGCTCGGTTTCGAGCAGCGGGCCGATGTGTTTCTGCCGTTGATTATCGTTTCGGGGCAGTGCTAGCGTGACGCATGTCTGACTCGCGATCGCAGCGCACTCCCAACCGTCTGATTCACGAAACCAGCCCGTATCTGCTCCAGCATGCCCACAACCCTGTGGACTGGCATCCCTGGGGCCTGGAAGCCCTCGCCAAGTCCCGCGACTCGAACAAGCCCATTCTCCTATCCATCGGCTATTCGGCCTGCCACTGGTGCCACGTCATGGAGCGCGAGTCGTTCGAAAACGATCAGATCGCCGCGCTCATGAACGAGCATTTCATCTGCATCAAGGTGGATCGCGAGGAGCGTCCCGATCTCGATGAAATCTACATGCAGGCGACCCTCGCGCTGAATCATGGTCAGGGCGGCTGGCCGATGACGGTCTTTCTGACGCCCGAGCAGGAGCCAATCTTCGCCGGGACGTACTTCCCGCCGGCGGACCGCTGGGGCCGGCCTGGATTTTCGTCGGTTCTGACCAAGGTCGCTGAGTTTTGGCGAAAGGATCCGGATGGGTTGCGCCGTCAGGCTGGCGACATTACCAAGCAATTGAAGCAGTCCATGCAAGTTGCGTCACCCATCTCCGTGGGCGAGGCGGAGCTCGATGCCGCCGTCAGCCAATATGCGGACGAGTTCGATTCGCAGTTCGGCGGCTTCGGCCGCGCACCGAAATTTCCTCCCGCCACCGGCCTGTCGTTCCTGTTGCGACATCATCATCGCACCGGCGACGCACAGACGTTGGCGATGGTCACCAAAACGCTCGACGCGATGGCGGCCGGCGGCATGTACGATCACATTGGCAGCGGATTTGCTCGCTACTCAACTGACGAACGCTGGCTCGTGCCGCATTTCGAGAAAATGCTCTACGACAATGCCCTGCTCGCGCGGGTCTACCTCGAAGCCTATCAGGCCACGGCCAATGAGCACTACAGGTGCGTGGCGATGGAAACGCTCGATTACATTCTGCGCGAAATGACCGCACCGGACGGCGGCTTCTATTCGGCCACCGATGCGGACTCGGAAGGCGTCGAGGGAAAGTTCTTTGTCTGGACGCCCGAGGAGATTCATGCGATCGCAGTGAACGAAGAGGATGCCAGACGTTTTTGCGCCTATTACGACATCACGCCCGGCGGCAACTGGGAACACAAAAATATTCCCAATACGCCCGAGCCGATCGAGACGGTTGCCGCCAACCTGCAGATCTCTCCTGGAGAACTGCGGGCAACGATTGATCGGGTGAAACCGCTCGTCTATGCCGCGCGTGCCGCGCGTGTACCGCCAGGACTGGACGACAAGATCCTGACCGCCTGGAACGGCATGATGATCGGCGCCATGGCGGAAGGCGCACGTGTTCTGGGCGACAGCCGGTATCTGGAGGCTGCGGAAGAAGCAGCCGATTTTCTCTTGCGTACGATGAAACGCCCCGATGGCGGACTTTACCGAACCTATCGGACCGGCAAGGCCCATCTGGATGCCTGCCTCGAGGACTACGCCTGTCTGGCCGAGGGACTGCTCGACCTCTACGAAGCCGGCGCGCACGAGGGTTACTTGGATGAAGCCGTCCGGCTGACCGAACGCATCCTCGTGGATTTCTCCGATGTGCAGGCCGGCGGGTTTTTCACCACTGGCAAGGATCACGAGTCGCTCATCCTGCGCAGTCGCGAAGGGCCGGATGGTGCCACGCCCAGCGGCAACGCCGTGGCGGCGGCGGTCCTGGCCAGGCTGTCGTTTCATTTTGCAAAGGAGGAGTTTCGCGAGGCCGCCACCCGCGCGATACAGGTCTATGGCCGGCAGATGACACGCTATGGCCGTGCGTTCGCCAAAAGCCTGTGCGTCGTGGATCTGCTCTTGCGCTGGCCGGTCGAGCTGGCGTTCATTGGCAGCCCGGCCGAGCCTGGCTATGAAGCGCTTCGCGCAGAGATCAATCGCCGGTATCTGCCGAATCGCATCATCGCCCAACGTGATCCACATGGTCCGTACCCTGAACATCCACTCGCCAAGGGCAAATCGCTCGTGAACGGCAAGGCCGCCCTCTATGTCTGCCGGAATTTTTCCTGCCAGGCGCCGATCACCGATCCGGCCCAGATCGCCGCGGCGCTCGCCGAGCAGCAAGAGAGACAGCAGGCCCATTCGGCTAAGCCGCTAGCATCCCTGCGGCTCGCCGGTGTGGCAACACCGGGCGGAACCGCTGCCTATGCCTCGCAAATGATCGGCCGTCTGGGCGCCGCCGTCCGGCATGGCTTCACGACACTCGGCTCGACCGGCCTCACGACGAGCAGGCTTGGATTCGGCGGGTACCGGACCGGCATGGAGGACGCCGACCACCGGCAGGCACTGGTGAACGCGCTGCGGGCCGGATGCAACCTGATCGACACCTCCACCAATTATATGGACGGCGACAGCGAGCGGCTGATTGGCTCGGTGATGGCACAGCTGATCAAACAGGGCGAACTCAACCGCGAAGAAGTGATCGTTGTCTCCAAAATCGGCTACGTGCAGGGGCAGAATCTTGCACGCGCCGAGACCCGCGAGAAGGCTGGCAAGCCCTTCCCTGAGATGGTCAAGTATGGAGAAGGCATCTGGCATTGTCTCCATCCAGAATTCCTTGCCGACCAGTTGGATCTTTCCCTGGATCGGTTGGGACTGCAGACGCTGGACCTATTGCTGCTCCACAATGTCGAGTACTTTTTGTCCGATGCGGCGCACCGCCGGCAGAAGGATATCCCAGGCTTGCGCAAGGAATTTTATCGTCGCCTGCAGGCTGCCTTCGAGCATCTGGAGCGTCAGGTGGCAGCGGGACGTCTCCAATATTACGGCGTCTCCTCGAACACCTCCACTGCCGGATCGAGCGATCCGGAAGCGACGTCCCTGTCGAACATGCTGGATGCGGCACAGGCAGCCGCCTCAGCCGTCAAGAGCCGGGAATGTCATTTCCGGGCCGTGCAATGCCCGATGAACCTTTTTGAATCCGGTGCGATGCTCACGCCCAACACGGGGCCGGACGAAAAGCAGACCCTGCTGGAGTTCGCACAGGCGAAACGGATCGCCGTGCTGGTTAACCGTCCCCTGAACGCCATGCCCGCGAAACACGGCGGGATGATCAGGCTGGCCGACATGCCGATCGAAGACACCGGCGTGATATTCGAAGCGCAGCATGACGCGGTGACCAGGCTCGAAGACGACTATCGCCGGGATCTTGCACCGCATGTCCAGTGGTCCGGCCAGGGCACGTCTCCGCAGGACTACTTCCGGTGGGCGGAGGAACTGCTGCGTCTTCGGCCGCGCGTCCAGAATGCCGAGCATTGGGACCAGATCGAGGACCAGGTGATCGCTCCTCATCTGAGCCAGGTCTTGCATGCGCTGACCAAGCATTTTTCCCAGACGCACGCAGAGCTGTGGCAGCAGTGGCAGACACGCTACCTTCCCCAACTCTTGCTGCTATTGAAGGAAATGCGGCGGGAGGCGGGTCTGAAAAGCCGTGAAAAGACGATGGCAATCTCCAAAACGCTGGAATCGTTTCTCCCTGCGACCAGGCTGGGCGAACCCCTTTCCCGCAAGGCCCTCTGGGTGCTGACCTCCACCCCCGGTGTGACCTGCACCCTCAACGGGATGCGCACACCGGCCTATGTGGCGGATTCAATGGGCGTACTGCCTTGGGAACCGCTTCCTGATGTGCGCCTGATCTACGAGGCCATGCAGAAGCTCCGCTGATCACGGGGCTCTCCCTCCTGCCGGTTTTCCCGTCGCGTCGTTCGCAATAATTTTCAAGAGCAATTAACAGAACGCTGACACGCGACTGACCTGTTCGACATCCATCCACTGCACAATAGTAAGTGACTGCAGCGACAGGAGTGCACCGTGCAGAGTACGGCAAGTATCATCGGTGTGATCGTGATCGGAGCGGCGCTGGCTGCGCCCCTGCTGTACGGCATATCCACGCTCCTTGGACTGACACACAAGCAATTCCGCCCGATCTTTCGAGGCAAACATCCGGACGGTACCAGGTTGCCGGCGATAAGCGGCAACGCCGGCTTGCCAGCCGGAGGCCACGGGGAGGATCACAAACCGCAAAGAAGGAGGAAACCATGGTCACAACCAGGCATTTAATGAAAAACGATCTTGCGCGGGTGCTCTGCCGCGCCTCTGCATTCGAAGCGGCACAAATAATGCGCGAACGCCGGATCGGCAGCGTCTTCGTGGAGCAGCACGGCCGCATCGTGGGCATTGTGACCGAGGCAGACATCGTGCGGAAGGTCGTGGCGGACTGCCTCTATCCGAAACACATGCCGGTGCAGGACGTTATGAGCAGTCCGGTCATCGGCATCGACGTTGCGCGGCCCATAACAGATGCGGCCGATCTGATGGACCGCAATCAGACCCGCCATCTGGCGGTAATGCGATCGGGCACTATCGTCGGAATTCTATCCGTCCGAGATCTCCTCCGATCTGTGGCGATTGATGAGTTCTAAAGCCGGCCTCTACGAGCGAATAGGAGCGGATGGTCTGCGGGTGGCCTCGCCTTCAGTACGGGCTGCCCGTGCCATCGGTCGGGCAAAGGATGCGATGTACTCGCTGGATCTCATGAACGTGTGGACCAAGGGCATCAAGCTGGTCCTGAGCATGCTGATACTCACCATCCTGACCGCTCTGGCCGACGGGGTCGTGATGACGTTTATCGACATCGCCCTGCTCTTTCGGCGCCCTGTGGACGAGGCCCTGCGTCAGGTCCTCATTGACACGTTGATTCTACTGGCCGTTGTGGAAGTTTTTAAAACCACCCTCACCTATTTCTCGGAGGGCCGCGTCAAGGTAACCTTTATCGTGGATACCATCCTGGTCGTCATGCTGACGGAGGTCATCTCAGAATGGTTCAAAGGGGAAGGGTTACTGCACATGACCGCGCTTGGTGCGATTCTGTTGATTCTCGGCGCGATGCGGATCGTTGCCGTGCGCTGCTCCCCCACGACGGGCGATTCCAACCATGAAACCTTCTAGGCCAACGCTCGAATTTTACCGGCAATTAACGAAGTCGTGATGGAACGGCTACGTTATCGATGCACACTGCATCCTGTAGCGTTTCTCCTGTGACCCAGGCCTCCTCATGGTTGTGCCCCATGGGGAGGCCCTGGGGTAACCTCGAAAAGGAGAGCGTATGAAATGCCCCTACTATCGTCAGACTCGTGCCGCTGAATCGGCAGCGCTGTGCCTGGGCCGGGTGGTTCCGTTTGAGCCGAGCGACAAGGATCTGGAGTACTGCGCGACAGACCGGCATCGCTGGTGCCCGCTGTATCGTAATGCCGGCCGCAATCTTGCGCTTACGGGTCAGCAAGAAACCGCCTGAGCGTCAGGAACACATATCCCGACCGCTCTGAGAACTGCGATGCCGTCACCCGTTTTTCCAAAAACACGACTGCTGACCGCGCTGAAGGTCGGCGAAGCCGTGACCATTCCTGAATTGATCGCCCGTCTTCCGGAGTTCAGCTGGCGGGAACTGTTTCTGACCGTGAAAGCTTTGAATCGCCAGGGCGCCATTCGTCTCCACCGTCGGGGCTATGACTTCTTCGTGTCCTCGCTGCCGACTTCGTCTCGCTCGTCGTCCGCCGCCGCCTGCGCCCACTCTCGATAGCAATCCCAACATGCCCCTTTTCTCGTTTTTCACGAATATTGACGCCTGCTAACCTCATGATATCCAAGAGAAAAATTCTTAACTTTATTTTTGCTATGGGATTCGAGTACCTTGCAATACCCTTATTGAGGGCGGTGTAGTGCCATACCCGTTGGCACAGCGATTCCATCCAGGGGCATCAATGTCAAAACTCGCCGTACTCGATATCGGCACGAACTCCATCCATATGGTTCTGGCCGAGGTCGAACCTGATTTTTCCTACAAGATCCTCGACCGCTATAAGGATGTGACGCGCCTCGGCGACGGCACGTTCAAAACTCACCGATTGCCGGACGCCGCCATGCGTCGGGGACTGGAAGTCATCAAGACACAGGTCACGCTGGCCAGAAACAAGGGGTACAAGCGCATCAAGGCGGTGGCGACGAGCGCAGTCCGGGAGGCAAAAAATGGCGGAGAGTTTCTTAGGACGGTATCGCGCAAAACCGGACTGACCGTGCGGGTTGTCACCGGGCAGGAAGAAGCCCGCCTCATCTATCTGGGGGTCCGGCACAGCATGGAACTGTCCGACCAGCCTGCCCTGATCGTGGATATCGGCGGCGGCTCCGTCGAACTGATCGCCGGCAACCGTGATGCCATGCTGCAAGGGCAAAGCTTGAAACTGGGCGCCATCCGGTTGAAGGACCTCTTTCTGCACCGCGATCCTCCGACGGAGTCGGTCCTGGAGGAGTTGCAGCAGAGCATTGAAAGGGAGATCACGGCCGCCCTGCCGCGGCTCAAAGTGAAAGAGTTCCATCAGATTGTCGGCACATCCGGCATGATCGGCAATCTGGCGGAAATCATCCATCTCCGACGTACCGGCCGGCCCGTGCAGCAGCTCAATCTGGCGACAATCGACCTGAAGGAGATTGAACAAACGGAAGAGCTGTTGAAGAAAACATCCCTGAAGGAGCGGCTCGGCATGCCCGGCTTGGACCCCAAACGCGCCGATCTTCTGCTGCCGGTGGCCATGGTGCTCCGCACGCTGCTGCGGCAGATCGGTCATGAGACGGTGACGATCGGCGACAAGGCCATCCGGGAAGGCATTATTTACGACTTCATCCAGCGGCATCAGGAGGGCATCAGAGCCGAGCAGGAAATTCCCAACGTCCGCCGCCGCAACGTGCTCTATCTTGCGGAACGATGCCGGTATCCCCAAGCCCACTCGCATCACGTCGCCAAGCTCGCAGTCCAGCTATTCGACCAGACCACGGCATTGCACAAACTCGGCGAACGGGAGAGGGAGTGGCTGGAGTATGCCGCGCTGCTGCACGACATCGGGTATCTGATCAATTCCAGGCAGCACCACAAACATGCGTACTACCTGATCACCAACAGCGATTTGGATGGTCTGGCGGCGGAGGAAAACGAAATCATCGCCAATATCGCGCGCTATCACCGGCGGGCCTTGCCGGAGCTGAAACATAAGTCCTATGAAGGATTGTCGCTGAAAAGCCGCCGGACTGTGCAAAAGCTGAGCGCGTTGCTGCGCATTGCCGACGGGCTCGACCGCAGTCAATTTGCCGTGGTCCAGAAGCTAAAAGTCAAACTGGGCAACCCGGTGACAATCGCGCTGTATACAACCAGTGATCCCGAGCTGGAAATATGGGCTGCGCGCACCCGGGCCGATCTATTCGTGCGGGTGTTCCGGCGCGCAGTGAATTTTCCCACTCAGCCGTACCATGGAGAATCCGCATGACCCCATCAACGCCTCCACTCCGCACGTTCGGTCAGCCGCATGCATTTCCCGGCAAGCTCATCATTGTCGAGGGCATCGACGGATCCGGGAAAAGCACCCAGCTGTTGCTGCTGCAAAAATGGCTGGAGTCCAGGGGGCACAACGTATTCTTTACCGAGTGGAATTCATCCGACCTCGTCAAGGAGACAACCAAGAAGGGCAAAAAGTCCAAATCGCTGACGCCGACGACGTTCAGCCTGCTGCATGCGACGGATTTTGCGAGCCGCCTCTACCATTCGATCTTGCCTCCGCTGAAGGCCGGCATGATCGTGCTGGCCGACCGGTATGCCTACACGGCATTTGCACGCGACGCCGTGCGGGGCGTGTCGCGTGCATGGGTGCGCAAGCTCTACAATTTTGCCGTTCAACCGGATCTGGCGTTTTATTTCAAGGTTCCCATCGATACCGCCATCGCCCGCCTCCTGGGAGGGACCCGTGGCCAGTTCAAGTATTACGAAGCCGGAATGGATATGGGAATCAGCCAGGATGTGACGGAAAGCTTCAAGGTTTTTCAGTCACGCATATTATCCGAGTACGACAAAATCGTGGATGAATACGGTTTGACGGTCATGGATGCGACGCGGGAGATCGAAGAGCAGCAGGACGAAATGCGGACGGTGGTGACCAAGGCGCTCGAACATTACAAGCCGAAACGAGGAGGCTATGGCAAAAGGACGGCAGTATTTTGGCGACGGTTTGGCCTATCTAAACCCGAGTGACCTCAAGGGTAAGCTGATCGTCATCGAGGGAACGGACGGCGTCGGGCGCTCCACGCACATCGAGTTGCTGCAGGAATGGCTCGAGGTGCAGGGCTACGGCGTCATCACGACAGGCTGGACGCGGTCCAGCCTCATGTCCAAAACGATCGAGAGCGCCAAGCAGGGCAACATCCTGGACCATTGGTCGCTCAGCCTTCTCTACGCCACCGATTTTGCCGACCGCCTCGAGCACCAGATCATCCCCGCCCTGCGTTCCGGCTTTATCGTGCTGGCGGATCGCTATATCTATACGGCGTTTGCCAGAGACACGGTCCGGAGCGGCGAGCCGACCTGGATTCGCGACGTGTTCGGATTCGCCCTGGTCCCTGACCTCGTCTGTTATCTGCGCATCGACGCCGACACGCTGGCACTGCGGGTCCTTGAAAGCAACGGCATGGATTATTGGGAATCCGGCATGGATTTGCGTCTGGGGGCGGATCTGTACGACAGCTTCAAGAAATATCAAACGCTGATGATCGAGGAATTCGACAAAATGGCCGAGGAATTCAAATTCGAAGTGGTGGATGCGAGAAAATCGCTTGAAGAAATCCAGGAATTCCTGCGGAGCAAGATCCAGCCGATGCTCAAGGACGGGCGAAACCGCGGGCTTGCCCGCGTTCCCGTTCCCGTCGGCACGCCCGCTCCTACCGAAGGCTCCTGAGCTGGGCTGGTGTCAACCACCACCGCAGCTCGGCGCGGCCGGCTGCGGGTGTTTCGCGAAAACGCAGGCAGCAGGCACCGGCCTTCTTTAATGCCAGCCCTGTAACCGGTTTTCCGAGCAGCATCACGCCTGCAGCTTCTCCCAGGAGCGGCTCATGGCTGACACAAATCACCGTGGCATCCGCCGGCAGCGACGCCAGCAAGGCTAGGAGTTTCTCGGGCGAGGCCTCTGGAATCAGCGCTTCATGAGCGTGCAGCTCGATGCGTGGACAGAGCATATGACGGATGATCTTTGCGGTGTCGAACGCGCGTGTGAGCGGGCTGGTCCAGAGATAACCGGGATCAAGTTCCATCCGTAGCAGTCCGGCAGCGGCATCGCGTGTTTTCTCGATACCCTTGGGCGTGAGCGGACGAAGGTTTTCTTCCCCGTCCCATTCGTCGCGCTCGACGGCAACACCATGCCTGAACAGGATGCAATCCATACGCTCCCCTAGGCTATCAAATGTCGATGCGCGTGAGCGAGCTCTATCACTCTAAGGACCGTCCGGCGCACTATCGCGCGGTTGTGCTTCATGCGCTCGAGCGGTTGTCCGATGGCGATACGCGCCCCAAGACGTTGCACCGCGCCAGGACAAACCTGCGCCGGCTTCAGGCCTACCTCGAGCTGGTCGGCGAGCATCGCAACGCCGACTCCATTGCGGGCTGCGTGACGCGGCTGAGCAAGCTGAGAACACTGCAGGTCTTTGAGCGATACTTGTCGAAACTCGGTGCGCCGCGATTCGATCTCAAGGCCGTTAAGCGACATTTTCGCGCCAGACAGAAAAAACTGCAGCAGAAACATGTTTACACGATGATCGAGAGGATTGTTCGCCGGCAAGGGCTGCAGTCAACTCAGGCGAATCCAGCGTGGCTGGCCGAGCGGATGCAAATTGTGAGGAAAGCCCATGCAGGCGCGCTTCGACGATTGACCGCCGAGGCCGGCATTAAGCCCAGGCGAAAAATGCTTCACCAGCTCCGGCTCTTAATCAAATCCATTCGGTATCAGGAGGAATGGGCGCTGGAGCATCCGCCAGCCCGATCGGGCCTGATTCAGCAGCTCAAGTACGCGCAGACTGTCCTGGGCGACTACGAAGACCTCGCCCAGTTCCGGAAACTGGCACGTGCTCTGGACCTCCGATCCGCAGAAGCAATCGACAACGCCTGGGAAAAGGCACGCAGGCGTGCGCGGGCCCTTCTCGCCTGTCTGGTTGAGCGACTAGGAGTGACAAGATTTACCGGACAAAATCCAGCTATCGCTTCGGCCGACTTCATCGTGCAACGAGCTTAAACCCAACCCGCCTCACCGTTACAATGCATGTTGGGCGGGAAGGGTTCGGTTCGATTTTCTGTCTGAGAGAGTAAATATGAACGTCCAGCGCGTGCTCTTCCAACGCGTAGTCTTCTCCCCAGACCTTGTTCAGCAACTCTTGCCTGGGGAAAACGTGGTTTGGAGCCTGCAAAAACTGCAGGAGAATTTGAAATTCCTTCAGGGTCAGGTCGACCGGTTTATTGCGAACGCGCACCTCATGCCGTTCCATGTCGATCCGAATTCCACCGGCTTCGTAGTGTCCGCTCGGCCTGGCGGCATATTGTGCCCGCCGCAAAACCGCTCGCGTGCGTGCCAGCAACTGGCGGGCACTTTCGTTGCAGACGGATACATCAACACCCATGTCAAGATCGGATGCGCAGTCGTCATCCGTACCATTCATTCCCGGTGGATAAAACGAGAGCATGGGGACGGCCCGGAGCGTTGCCTGCTGCCGCACAGCCGCAGGATCCGATGATACACGATCGACTAGAACCATTGCAGGCTGCCGGGATTGAGTCGCCCCGATGTTCGATGCCCCGGTTGTAGCAATCGTGACCTCATACCCATTCGCGCCAAAGACCTTCTTCAGCGAATGGGCAAACGCATTGTTTGAGCTGATCATCAAAATATCTTGTCCGCCATTGACCATATGCCTCCCTATCATAAGGGGAACGGAGCAGCACCCATGCGCGACGAGTTCCGTCTATTTCATCGAAGCGACGCAGGAAGTGGCTTCCGGAAGAGATGAATAGCCGCCTCCAACAGACTCTTTAAATTCAGCGATCTCAGTTCGTCCTGTCTGCCAAACATGGATGCAGTCCGCGACCAGGAAGGGCTCACTCTTCGACGCGCCATTTGTCACGACCGGTCGTCTGCGCGTGGTTGTTCCCACAACGATGAATCGGTTCCCGTTTCTTAGAGCCTGCGGGTCGAGTTCTCCTGGATAGAGCAGTGCAAATTCATAGTCACCGGTTCTCTTGACATCTTCCGCTGGACCGTACACGGGATGTTTTACGATGGGAAGTTGTTCAGCAACAATTACAATCCCCTTCCCTTCCCTGGTTGTCCGCACGATCCGCCCTCCTAATTCGACTCGAATACCTGAATCCGATATTCCCGAAGGATTTGTGGGAGAGGCATCACGCCAGGCTTCAAATTGGAAGGCTGGAATAACCA
>DASQGO010000114.1:0-13732 GCA_035632555.1 Nitrospiraceae bacterium
CTCCCGTAACAGCGTGTCGTGCGTGGCGATGGCGGCCAGCTGGTCCATGTTCCACCGGTACGCGTTGCCCAGGTGCAGCCGGTTCTCCATGTCCTGCGGGCGCACCTTTTCCAACTGCTGCATGGCTGGGATCATGCGGTAGAGAAAATCGGCGCCGGTGGGCTGCGGCAGCCCGCCCATCTCCATGCCGAGCGACAGGTCCCACCGGACCGTCTGGGCGTAGGTGTTCCAGTAGAGTTCGTTGAACACCGTCGAGAGCGTCGCATCGCCCACCGGGACATTGTGCGTCAGGGCCGCAACGTGCAGCAGCGCATGGTAGAGATCGCGGCTTAGCAGGGTGAGGGCTTCGACCTGCGACGGATCGATGATCAGCACGCGGTTGAGCATGCCCAGGCGGTCGCGGATTTCCGGAAACTGTGCCGCCCGTCCGACGGCTGCGATCAGTACGCCGGGCGCATCGTCCGGCTGCCACCAGCGGGCGGAGTCCGGCTCGTACCCGCCGGTATCGGCCGTGAATGGCACAACCTGTGTCGTGGCCGTCGCGTCCTGCACCGGGAGATTCAACACGGCCGTGTCGGCCGGGAAGCCCAGCTTCTTTAAGCCGGACAGCACGACCCATTTCACCGTGACGGTCTTGAGCGCCCGGCGCAGCAGGCGCTTGGTGGTGTTCGTCCATTTGTAGGAGCCCGGCGTGTAGGCCGCCGGCGAGGACAGGGGATCCTTATAACTGATCGAGAGCCGCACCAGCGTGGCCGGCGCCGCCATGACCGGCCCGTCCTCCGCCACGCGGAACGACGCGGGCGGGAGCGGCTTGCTGTCCAGCGGGTCCACGAACAGGCCGCCGCCGGGCGGCGAGGTGCCGAGCATGTCCATCACGAACAGCGACGGCGGGTAGCGCGCGAGGTTATCTCAAAATACGGCCAGGGAACCCTTGCCCGGCCAGAGCGTATCGACGCCCTGATCCGTCTGTTGAATGACCGCCGCGTGGGCTTTGGCGATCGGCTCCCAGCAGGCGCCGTAGAGTGGCTCGCCGTCGGGCGGGAAAGATGCCGGCGGTTTGGCTTGGTCGTGTGGTGCGGTTGCCAACCGGTAGGCGCAGGCGAAGTCGAGCTTGCCGGCCGCGGCCTTGTCGCCGGCTGTCATCGCGGCGACATACCGCTGAACGGTTTCCACGGCGGCAGAAGATTGCGGCGGCGCGCGTTTCTTCGAGGCCGGGGCGGCATCGGCCTGACTGAGCCAGGGCCCCAGCACCGCCAGCGTTCCCCCAATGATGACGATGAAACCCATCCTGCATCGCATGCGAGCACCTGCTCCGCGTGAATAAAAGAGACGGCACTGTACCATGCGGGCCCGGCGGAACGAAACATTGAAACGGGATTCACCGGCACAGGCGGGGAGGAACGGCGATGCGGGAGGCCGCGCTATTCGACGACGATGGTCGCGCGCATCTCGTGGCCCGGCATATCACAGATAAAGGGATAACGGCCGGGCTGCGTCAGGACGAACCGCAGTTCGACGATGCCTTCACCGGGAATGATGACCTTGCGAAAACCCTGATCGCCGAATTCCGGCGCCCCGTTGCCCGCCACGTTCAAGCTGATGCCGTTGAACAGGGTGCCCGGCACAAAGGCATGCAACTCGGCGTCCTGATTGTGGAAGACCAGCTTGGTTTTCCGTCCCGCGTGCACCAGGACTGTCGCGGGCATGAATTTGCGATCCCGGATGCGCACGAGCACCTCATCCTCAAGAATCAGGTCGTTCGGCGACAAGGCGGAAGAGGAATCGTTTGTAAACGGTTCGGCCGACACGCGTCCTTCTCCAAGGAGGACGGTGGCGATCAGGAAGCCTGCGATCAAAAGCGCGTGTCGCATCATGATTTGTTCTTCGCAGGGCAGAGGCTAGAGGTGTGACGCGGCGGACAGGATTTCCTTCCTGAGTTTCGCTTTATCCGATGCCGTCAGGCGCGCAACGTCGGATTTTCGGCAAAGATTGATCGTGCGCTTCAGCGTATGGACGAATACGTCGCATTTCGGGCACAGGTCAAGATGTCTGCGGATTTCCCGGCATACAGACTTGGGGAGATCATCGTCCAGATACTCGGAAAGTGTGCGGAGAATCTTCCGGCACTCTGCATCGGAGTGCCGGTGCGATTTACGGATCGGGCGGCGTCGTGTCGTCATGGTGCGTCGAACCTTCTTCATTGAATCACCCGCGCTCGATAAATTCAATCCTCGACGGGGACCGTCGCGCGGGCCCTCCCGGTCGCACGGTGGCCGCCGAGCTCGTGCCGGACGAACAGCCGGGCCCGGTGCAGCCGCGATTTCACCGCCCGTTCGGTCAACCCCATCACCGCGCCGACTTCCTTGGCGGAGAGCCCTTCCATGTCCCGGAGCACCAGGACCATCCGGTACTTTTTCGGCAGTTGATGCAAGGCTGCGAAGAGGCTGCGACGGAGTTCCTTGTACTCCAGGCGTTCCTCGGGCGACAGCTCCTCGCCGGGAACCTGAATCGGCATCTCGCCGTCCGAAGTCGGAATCAGCGCATCGAGCGAGAGTTCGCGTTCCGGCTCGCCTTTGCGCTTGCGTCGCATGCGCTGGCAGGCGTGCGCGGCGATCGTGTAGAGCCAGGTCGACACGCTGGATTCACCGCGGAAATCCTTCAGGCTCCGGTAGGCGCTGAGGAAGGTTTCCTGGACCAGGTCCTTGGCGTCTTCCGGCGAGCCGCAGAGCCGCTGGGCGAACCGGTACATCCGGTCCACATGGTCGCGGTAGAGCCGGTCGAACGCAGCGACCGCCTTCCCGTCGGTCGCCGCATCTCCGTTGTCCGATCCTCGTGATCGAGCAGCCATGGAGATTCCCGGCCGGATTAATTCCCTCGCCTGGGCCGTCGGGCCGTCTTCATTTTGGAAAAGATGCCGGGGCCTTGACCTGTTGCCATCCCTCTCCGTTGAGCGTGCGGAGAAACTCCACGAGATTGCGCTTCTCTTCGTCCGTGAGCTCGAGCGGGAGGACCAACTCATCCTGGTGCGGATTCTTGACGCCCCCCTGATTGTAAAAGTTCACCACGTCCTCGAGGGTTTTGAAACGCCCGTCATGCATGTAGGGCGCACTGCGGGAGATCTCGCGCAGGGTCGGCGTCTTGAACGCCCCGATATCGGCGGCATTCTTGGTCACCATATAGCGGCCAAGGTCCACGGTGCCCGTGTCCCAGCCGATGCCGAGATTGTGGAACTTCTCATCGGTGAAATTGAATCCCGAATGGCATTTGGTGCACCGGGCTTTCTCGCGGAACAGAATCAATCCCTTCTGTGCCCCGGGCGAAATGGCTTTCTCGTCTCCCCCCTGATCGAAGCGGTCTGCCGGGCTGTTTCCGGAGAGGACCGTCCGCTGGAAACTGGCAATCGCCTTCCCCACACCGCCGATGGTGATCTCTTCGCCAAAAACTTCCTTGAACAGCTTCCGGTAGCCTTGGATTTTCTTCATCTTCGCGATCATCTCGTCGTGGTTCGAGAAGCCGTGTTCGATGGGATTGGTGAACGGCCCGATGGACTGCTCTTCCAGGGTCGCGGCCCGGCCGTCCCAGAACTGAGCCTTGCTGAACGTCCGGTTGAACGAGGCCGGCGCGCTGCGCCCGCCCTTTTGCCCGCGGATTCCGGTTGAAACGCGCTGGCCGTCCGTAAACGCAAATTTTGCGAGGTGGCAGCTCGCGCAGGCGATCGTGTTGTCCTTTGACAGCCGCTTGTCGAAAAACAGCAGCCGTCCCAACTCGACTTTTTCTTTGGTCAAGGGATTGTTGTCCGGAATGACCAGGCTGCCTTCGTCCAGCCCGAACGGAACCCGCAACTTATATTCTCCCGACGCGGCCGGCGCCGCGGCGTCGCTCTTGGCGTCGGCCGCATTCGACGGGGCTTCGTTCCACAGACCGAACAGCACCATGGCACCGACGAACATTAATGGAATGAACCGTGTTGCCTGCATCCTGCGCATGATTGATCTCCTTTCCATCCGGCAATTCATCAACGACATCGTTTACAGCGTCCTTCCATGACCACCCGGACTTCCTCAACGTGATAACCCTTCGCATGTTCGCCGACATGCGCCGCAGTGAGAATGTCGTAAGGCACGTCCTCGATCCGGCCGCAGCGCACGCATTTGAAGTGATGATGACGGGACACGTTCGAGTCCACGCGCGTCTTCTCCTGCTGCACCAACACTTCCTGGAGCAGGCCTGCCTTGGTCAGCGCCCTGACGGTGTTATAGACCGTTGCACGCGAGATGAAGGGGAATCGTTTCTTGACCCGCTTGTAGATGGTGTCCACACATGGATGATCGGTATTGCCGCGGAGAAACTCCATCACCGCTGCCCGTTGCGCCGTGACGGCGAGATCGTTCGCCTTCAGCATGGTGGAGACCGTCTTCATAGAAATTAGAATAATTCTAAAATTAGAAAAAGTCAACAATACGGGCGCAGAGTTCCCGTCCTGTACGAGCTGGCCGGTTACTTCTTTCTGACCAGAATGCGGAGCGGGGTTCCGGGAAACTCGAAACTGTCCCGAAGACGGTTTTCCAGCAGACGCAGATAGTTGGCGGTGACGTTCTCCGGGTGGCCGACGAAGAAGGCGAAAGCCGGCGGCTTGGTGGATACCTGTGTGATATAGGCAGACAGGGTCGCTTTGCCGGGCCGGCCCTTGCGGACCGGCAGCGGATGGGCTGCGAGGAGTTCCTGGAGAAATTTGTTCAGCTTGCCGGTCGGGATGCGTCCCATGAATGATGCCGCCACGCGGTCGAGCAGCGGGAAAATCTGCGAAATGGAATCCGGTTTCAGCGCGGAGCCGAAATGAACCGGCGCCCAGGGCACGAAGGGCAGCCTTCGCCGGAGTTCCTGCGTATAGCGGTCGCGGGCGCCGGCCTCGCCGGAGCGGAGATCCCATTTATTGACGAGCAGGACGCAGGCCCGGCCTTGTTTCAGCACGAGCCCGATGATCTTCGTGTCCTGCTCGGTGATGCCTTCCACGCCGTCGAGCACCAGGACGGCGACGTCCGAGCGGCCCATCGCGCGCATGGCCCGGGCGACGCTGTAGCCCTCGATGCCGCGCTCGACCCGTCCGCGCCGGCGAATGCCTGCCGTGTCCGTGAACAGATAGCGCCGTCCCTGATAGGTCACCAACGTGTCGATGGCATCGCGCGTGGTGCCCGGCACGTCGCTAACGACCATCCGCTCCTGTCCGATGAGCGTGTTGACGAGCGTGGACTTCCCGACGTTCGGCCGGCCGACGACGGCGATGCGTGGAATCTCCGATTCGGCGGCGCCCTCAGCCGGTTCCGGAAGGAGCGGCATGATGGCTTCGAGCAGTTCGTCCACGCCGAGCCCGTGCTCGGCCGAGACGGGATGGAGCTGGTCGAACCCCAGCCGGTAAAAGTCGGCCAGCAGCAACTCTGTCTTCGGAGTATCGATCTTGTTGATGGCGACGAAGACCGGTTTTTTGGTTCCACGCAGGAGCGCGACAATTTCCTCGTCGGCCGGCGTCAAGCCCGCCCGCCCGTCCATGAGCAGGATCAGGATATCCGCTTCGGCAATGGCCATCTTCGACTGATGCTTGATGAGTGCGATCATACCCGCGGTCGCGGACGGTTCGAGGCCGCCCGTGTCCACCAGGCGGAACGGCCGGCCGCAGTAGGTCCCGTCCGCGTAGTGGCGGTCGCGCGTGACGCCCGGCACGTCGTCCACGATGGCGGCTTTCGTGCCGAGAATGCGGTTGAACAGCGTGGACTTGCCGACGTTCGGCCGGCCGATGATGGCGATTAACGGAACTGTCGCGGACATGCGCGGAACGTAACATAGCGTTGGAGTGAAGACAAGAAAGCGGAAACGCGCTTGTGTATAATACGTTTCCCTCTGGAAAACCCAGGCGCGTGTTCACATGAAGAATGGATTCGACTGGAACAGCGTGGATGACGTGTTGCTCGATATGGACGGCACCCTCCTGGATCGTGATTTCGACAATTTCTTTTTCGAGGAAGAACTGCCGAGACGCTACGCGGCGCTCCACCGGCTGTCCGAACAGGCCGCGCGCGAAAAACTCTTCGCGCTCTATCGTTCGGTCGAAGGCGAGCTGGCCTGGACAGATCTGCACTATTGGACGAGAACGCTGGGGATCGACGTGGTGGCAATGACGCAGGAATTATCGGGCCGCATCGGGTATCTGCCCGGCGCGGAAGCCTTCCTGAAAGGACTCCGTAAGAGGCGCAAGCGCGTGACCGTGCTGACGAACGCGCACGAGGATGGCGTGGTGATCAAGAGCAGGAAGACCGGCATCGACACGCAGGTGGACCGGATCGTGAATGCCTTCGAAGTGGGGTGCCTGAAGATGCGCCTCGAATATTGGCCGGCCTGCCAGAAGCTGGTGGGGTTCGATCCGGCTCGTTCGCTCTATATCGACGACGATGAAGCCTGCCTGGCCGCGGCCCGGGCGTTCGGCATCCGGCACATTTATCACAGCGCCAGATCCAGTACGAAGCTCCCCGCACATCCCTCCAGCCTGTACACGGCGCTCGAAAATCTGCAGGTCTTGATGTCGTGAACCCGCGCAACCGACACGACATCGGCGGATCGGGAGGAGCATGGCTCTTAGTTGTGGCGGCGCTGCTGACCATACCGACGGCCGCATCCGGAGTTGAACCGAAAGCACAGATGCCGAAGGAAGCGCCTGCGCCCGCAGCGCAGAGTGGAAAGGTTGGCGTCATCGGCAAGGATGGCGCACCGATGGCGCTGGTCATCGCCGGCGAATTCACGATGGGCGATCGGGGCCGCGATGGTCCGGTCCACAAGGTCTACCTGGATGCCTTTTACATGGATCAATATGAGGTCCGCGTGTCGCTTTATGCCGCCTTTATCAAGGCCACTAGGCGCGAAAAACCCTACAACTGGGATCAGGTGGATCTGCTGGTTGACGGCGACCGTCCGATCATCGGCGTGGACTGGTACGACGCCGAGGCCTACTGCCGCTGGGCCGGCAAGCGGTTGCCGACGGAGGCCGAGTGGGAGAAAGCCGCCCGCTGGACCGACGGGCGCACTTATCCCTGGGGCAATGGCCGTCTCGACAAGACGAAGGCCAGCTACAACTGGGACCGCAAGCGCCGATGGGAGGGCTACCGCACCCTGTCTCCCGTCGGCGGGTATGACGCGGGCAAGAGCCCCTATGGGATTTATGACCAGGCTGGCAATGTCTGGGAATGGGTGGCCGACTGGTATGACCGTGATGCCTACAAGAACAGCCCCACGCGGAATCCTCAGGGACCGCCGGCCGGAGAGTTCAAAGTGTTCCGCGGCGGCTCGGCACTGACCCATCCGGCGGATATCTCGACCGCGCTCAGGAACTGGGGCTCGCCGACCGGGCGGGCGATCACAATCGGATTCCGCTGCGTGCAGCCCGTGCCTACACCGTCCCCGGCCCCGGTGCGCCCGGCGCGATAGGCCGGTAGCGGCCCGAGGACAGCGGCTCCGCGAGGATCGGCCGGTGCGGGGTCGCGATGCCACGGTACATGGCGCCGGCGACGCGCGGAACGCCGGCCATCTGGAACCGCTCCAGCTGCGTGATCGTGAGGCCGGCCTGCCGGACGAGCGCATCGATGGAACGATTGAGGTTGCATCCGCAGGCGAGCACGCGCTGGACTGGATTGAGCCGGTTCTGCCACCGGGCGATCTTCGGATCGTCGCTCCGGCCGTGCTCCAAAAAAATGAACTGGCCTCCGGGCTTGAGCACGCGCCGTACTTCGCGCAGGGCGGCGACCGGATCGTGGATGGTGCAGAGCGTCCAGGTGCTGACGACCCAGTCGAACTGCCCCGACTCGAACGGCAGCGTTTCCGCGCTGAGGCGGACCAGCTTGACGGGAATGGAACCGGCCGTGGTCTGCTTCTCGACAAGCGCGTTCGGAAAATTCGCAGGATCCACGGCGGTCAGCCACGTCACGCCCTTGGGGTAGTGCGGCAGGTTGAGCCCGGTTCCGAAGCCGATCTCCAGGACGTGGCCGCGCGCCGGCGCCAGGACCTGCCTGCGCAAGTCCTGGAACCGGGGCGCGCGCATGATCCAATCCATGAGGCGCGGGAAGATCTGGTCGGCGTAGAAGCCCATGCCTCTAGTGTGAAGGAAAAAGCGAACAGGAAAAAGTAAAAAGTTTCGCGGGCGATTCCGTCATTTGACTTTTTACTTGTCCCGCCGCCTGTGTTAGATTTTTGTCGCCTATGTCCCGACCCTACGATCATCAGACCATCGAAGCCAAGTGGCAGACTTGGTGGGATCGGGAACGCGTGTTTCGCGCAACCGACGACCCCACCAAGCCCAAGTTCTATTGTCTGGACATGTTTCCCTATCCGTCAGGGTCCGGGCTGCACGTCGGCCATCTCGAGGGCTACACCGCCACCGACATCGTCTCGCGCTACAAGCGCATGCAGGGCTTCAACGTGCTGCACCCGATGGGCTGGGATGCCTTCGGCCTGCCGGCCGAGCAGTACGCCGTCAAGACGGGCGTGCATCCGGTGATTACGACCGCCGAGAACATCGCCACGTTCAAGCGGCAGATGCAACGCGCGGGGCTTTCCTACGACTGGGAGCGGGAACTCAGCACGACCGACCTGGACTATTATCGCTGGACGCAGTGGATTTTTTTGAAATTGTTCGAGCGCGGACTGGCCTACGTGGCCGAAGTGCCGGTCAATTGGTGCCCGGCGCTGGGCACCGTGCTGGCCAACGAGGAGATCGTCGACGGAAAAAGCGAAGTCGGCGGCTTCGACGTTGTCCGCAAGCCGATGCGCCAGTGGGTGTTGAAGATCACGGCCTACGCGGACCGGCTGCTGGACGATCTGGCGCTGGTGGATTGGCCGGCGAGCACGCTCGAAATGCAAAAAAACTGGATCGGCCGTTCGATCGGCGCCGAAGTGGAATTTGCGCTGGCCGACGCCCGCGGAAGCCTCCGCATCTTCACCACGCGGCCAGATACGCTGTTCGGTGCAACCTACATGGTGCTGGCGCCGGAACACCCGCTGGTGGATGCGGTGACCGCTCCGCAGCGCCGAGCCGAGGTGGCGGCCTATCGCGAGGCCGCCGCGCGCAAGAGCGATCTGCAGCGCCAGGAACTAGAAAAAGAAAAAACCGGCGTCTTCACCGGCGGCCATGCGGTCAACCCGGTGAACGGCGAACGGCTGCCGATCTGGATCGCCGACTACGTGCTGATGAGCTACGGGACCGGCGCGATCATGGCGGTGCCGGCGCACGACGCGCGCGACTGGACCTTCGCCAAGACCTATAAGCTGCCGGTCCGGGAAGTTATCAGCGGCGGCGATGTATCGAAAGAAGCATTCGTCGAAACCGGGCGCGGCACCGTAGTCAACTCGACGGTGCCGGATGGTTCCTTTTCGATCAACGGCCTGACGCCAGACGACGCGATCCCGAAAATCACCGCGTGGCTGGAGAGCAGGGGGAAGGGCAAAAAGACGATCAACTACAAGTTGCGGGACTGGCTGTTCGCGCGCCAGCGCTATTGGGGCGAACCGTTTCCGATCATCTGGATGGACGGCGAGTCGAAACCTCTGCCGGAAGAGCAACTGCCCTTGGCATTGCCAGAAACCAAGAATTTTAAACCCTCGGGGACCGGCGAGAGCCCACTGGCCAATCTGGACGCATGGCTGGCCACGACCGATCCGTCGACAGGCAAACCGGCACGTCGCGAAACGAACACCATGCCTCAATGGGCCGGCTCCTGCTGGTACTACTTGCGGTTCATCGATCCGAAAAACAGCCGGTGCGTGGTGGATCCCGCCAAGGAACGCTACTGGATGCCGGTGGATCTCTACATCGGCGGCAGCGAGCACGCGGTGCTGCATCTGTTATATGCGCGGTTCTGGCACAAAGTGCTCTACGACATCGGCGTGGTCAGCACACCCGAGCCGTTCAAGAAGCTCGTCCACCAGGGCATTGTGCTCGGCGAGGACAATCAGAAGATGTCGAAGTCGCGCGGGAACGTCGTCAACCCGGACGAGATGATCGAGCGGTTCGGCGCGGATGCCGTGCGGCTGTACGAAATGTTCATGGGCCCGCTGGAGGCGATGAAACCCTGGAGCACCAGGGGCGTCGAGGGAGTGACGCGTTTTCTGGACCGTGTCTGGCGGCTGATCGTCGCCGACGACGGGAGCGCAAGCCGGGCCGTCGTCGACGCCCAACCGTCCGCCGACCAGCGCCGGCTGCTGCATCAGACGATCAAGAAGGTGACGGAGGATCTCGAAGCCCTGCATTTCAACACCGCCATCTCGCAGATGATGGTATTCACCAACGACATGACGAAGCTCGATCAGCGCCCGCGCGCGCTGATCGAGCCGTTCGTGCTGCTGCTGGCGC
Organism: Nitrospiraceae bacterium; assembly: GCA_035632555.1. GTDB lineage: Bacteria > Nitrospirota > Nitrospiria > Nitrospirales > Nitrospiraceae > 2-02-FULL-62-14. The sequence goes on from DASQGO010000114.1 coordinate 10,391, forward strand.
CCTTCGCGCCGCACCTGTGCGAAGAGCTGTGGGAACGGCTGGGCCATGCGCCGAGCGTGTCGCGGCATCCCTGGCCCGCGTTCGATCCGGCGCTGGTCGTCAGCGACCGGTTCGAGATTCCTCTTCAAGTCAACGGCAGGCTGCGGAGCAAGATCGAGGTGCCGGCCGACTGGACGGAGGAGCAGGTCGTCGCGTTGGCCAGGCAGGACGCGAAGCTCGCGGAGTGGCTTCAGGGCAAGCCGCCGCGCAAAGTGATTTATGTCGCAAAAAAACTCGTCAACTTCGTGGTCTAGGCTGCGGCGGTCCCGGTTGACCGGCGTTGTGGTGCTGGGGCTTTCGGTGTGGTCGCTTGCCGCCTGCGGGTACCAGTTCCGTGTTGAAGGCGCCGGGCCGACCATCGGCGGCTCCTCTGTCTCGAAGGCGAATGCCACGCGGCTGAAGATCGCCAACTTCGAGAACATGACGTTCGAACCCAACATCGAATTGCGATACACGGGCTACGTGCGCCGGGAATTCTCGCAGGCCAGTGGGGCCACGGTGGTGAACGACGGCGAGCCGGCCGATCTGATTCTCAAAGGCAAGATCAACGGCATCGCGCTACCCACGATCAACTTCTCGCTGCAGGGGACTTTCGAGAGCCGCGTGACGGTCAACGTCAGCGCAACAGTCGAGGATGCGAAGACCGGAAAGAAAATCTGGACCCAGGCAGTCGCCGCCTCCTCGGAGTTTTTCATGACGAACGATCTGCAGTTCAACCGGGTTCTTCAGACCAGGGCCATCGAACAGGCGGGCCGGCTGGTTGCCGCGGATCTGGCCATGCGATTCCAGAACTTCATGGACCTGCGCGACAAACCAGCGCCGACGCCCGCTCCGGCATCTGGCGCGACGAACGGTGCGTCGCAGGCCGATAAGCCTTCCGGCGACGGGATGCCGGCAAAGTAGCGGCTCCCAAAGACTCCCATGAAAGCCCTTGAGATAGATGCTGCGCTCAAGAAACACGGCCTAGCGCCGCTCTATCTCGTCATGGGCGAAGAGGATTACCTCAGGGATCAAGCTGTCGAGGCACTCAGGATTGCGGTACTGGGGGATTCTTCCGCTGACGGTGGAATGGATGTGTTCAATTATGACGTACTGTACGGCGATGAGAGCGACGGATCGGAAATTCTTGCGCGTGCCGGGCAAGCCCCCGTATTTGCCGCGCACCGGTATGTCGTCGTCAAGTCGGCGGAGAAGCTGTCGGCGAAAGATGGCGAGGCCCTGCTGTCTTATGTGAAAGATCCCAGTGAGACGACCACGCTCGTGTTTGTGGCGGCCAAGCTGGACAAACGCCTCAAATTCTCGAAGGAGTTGATGGAGCGCGCCGTGGCCATTGATTGCTCGTCCATGTCCGACATGCAGCTGTCGTCGTGGATTCGAGGGGAAAGCGGCAAGGCAGGTGTCCGGTTGAGCGAGGAGGCCGCCGGCACGCTGGCCCATCTCGCATTGTCGCTCAAAGGGGAAGCCGGCGGCTCGATGAATCTGGTCCGCCGGGAGTTGGAAAAGCTCGCAGCCTACGTGCCGCCGGACAAAACAGCCGGCGTGCAGGATGTCGAAGCAGTCCGGGGCGGTGAGCCCGGCGCGTCGGTGTTCGATCTGGCGCGGGCCATCGCGGAACGGCGCGACGGGCGCGCGCTCTGGATTCTGTCCAGGAACCTGGAGTCCGGCGAAGACCCGTTGCGGATCCTGGGCGCGCTGGCGTGGCAGTTCCGCCAGATCTGGAAAGCCAAGGAACAGCGCCGGTACGGAGGGCCTGGCGCCGACGTGTGCGGCTATTTCACCGAGCGCGATCTGGGAGCCGCTTTGCAGATGTTTGCCGGAACGGACACGAAACTGAAGGGCGGAGCTTCGGGAGCGTCCAAACGGTTGGCGCTGGAGACGGTGGTGCTTGCGCTGTGCGCGAGGCGCGAGGCTCAGCAGCCTTCAAGCACCAAGGGGAATGTCAGGACTTGGACGCCAGGGCGTTGACCCGTGCGGCCAGACGGGAAATGCGGCGGGAAACGGTGTTGCGCCTGAGGATGCCTTTGCTGCGCGCTTTGCTCAAGGCAGCCGTCGCTTCGCGGAGCGCAGTCTTGGCGGCGGCGGCGTTCTTGGTTTCCACGGCCGTCAGCACCTTTTTCACGACGTTCTTGACCGAACTCAACACGGAACGGTTGCGATGAGCGCGCCGTTCGGCTTGTCGAGCTCGCTTGATCGTAGACTTGTGAACGACCGGCATGAAACAATCTCCTCTAGTTGCGACGAGGGGCCGGTTGTAACACAGAAAGGAACGCCATGGCAAGCGTGAACGCCAGAGATCGCTTGATCCTCGCGATGGACGTGCCGTCGGGCGAGGAAGCTGAGCAACTGATGGACCGCGTTGGCGACGCGGTCCGGTTCGTCAAAATCGGGCTGGAGCTGTACACCGCGGCGGGGCCGGCCATCGTGGAGAAGGCGCTCGTGCAGGGCAAGCGCGTGTTTCTGGATCTCAAGTTTCTGGACATCGAGGAAACGGTCCGGCGGGCCACGGCGCGCGTGGCCGCCATGGGTGTGGACTTTCTTACGGTCCACGCCAACCGCAAGGCGCTGGCTGCGGCGGTCGAGGGGCGGGGTACGAAGCGCGAAGACGGCCTGAAACTTCTCGCCGTAACGGTGTTGACGAACTTCGATGCGAACGACCTGCGCGATATGGGCATGCAATGGAGTGTGGCCGACCTGGTCGCTGCCCGGGCCAGGCTGGCGCACGAAGTCGGCTGTGACGGCGTGATTGCGTCGGGCGAGGAGCCGTCGGCCATCCGCCAGAAGGTCGGCGGAAGCTTTCTGATCATCACGCCCGGCATCCGCCCGGCCGGCAAGGGTGCCGACGATCATGCGCGCGTGACGACGCCGACGCAGGCCATCAAGGCCGGCGCGGATTACCTCGTGGTCGGACGGCCCATCCGGGATGCCGCCGACCCCCAAGCGGCCGCGGAGGAAATCGTCGTGGAAATGCAGGCGGCCTTCGATCACCGCAAGCAGTAGCCGCGCCAGTTGCGAGCCCCTCCCCGGTTTGTTAGGATGAGGCCCTGCCACCTGTCCTTCCGTCCATCATTCGTGTGGTGGGTGTAGCTCAAGGGTTAGAGCGCCTGGCTGTGGCCCAGGAGGCTGCGGGTTCGAAACCCGTCACTCACCCCAAAATCTCCCGTTCATTAACCTGATGAGAACAGGTCTGGTCTCCCGTAAAATCTGACTCATCAGCAGGTTGCGGCGGTTGGATCTCTTTAGGTTTGTTCCATTAGCTTCTATCTCGCCAATTACTGGCGAGCACAATTTCAGCACAGTGCTAGG
>DASQGO010000115.1:0-27343 GCA_035632555.1 Nitrospiraceae bacterium
GAAGCGGTTGCCCTCGTAGCGGAACGCCTTGCTGTCGCCGGGCAGGGGCGCAATCTTCGTGGCGACCATGCGCAAGATTTGATCGCCCACCGCGTATCCGTATGTCTCGTTGACCCGTTTCATGCCGTCGATATCAATCAAAGCGACGGCATACCGGCTCCCCAGGTTGGCCAGGGCTTGGTCCCAATAGGGCCGGCCGCGCATGCCGGTCAACTGGTCATAGTAGGTTGACTGGTAGATCTCCGCATACGCGGCGATGGTCAGGATCAGTCCGGCCGTAGTCAGATAATTCGTGGGCGACCATCCCATGCGGGTGCCGTGCAGCGCGAGAAAGACGGAGATTAATGCCCAGAAAAATCCTCTGTCCACGGGGTTTCGATAGGACGCAAAGCGCACCGCATGAAGCATCAGCGCCGCTCCGAATGCCAGCAGTGCCGGCTGCGCAAGAGGGGTCCAGGCGGTGTATCGAGAATCGATGAACGGCGACGCCAGCGTGGCCGCGACGGCCGCGTTCTCGGGAAGGCCGAGCCATGACACGAAGAAGACCTGCAGGAATACCAGAATCAGCCGTGCGAATTCCCGCGAGATCAGGAGGCGTCGTTCGGTGATCAGGGCCATGGCCAGGAGGTTCAGCGGCAACAGCAGTGCGACCGCATTGAACATGATGCGGCCGACATCTGTCGAGGCGGCCGCTCCGGTTGCCAAGTGCAGCAACGCGCGGTCGGCCAGGGCCAAGAGCAGCAGGGAGAACAGAATCCGGCTGTGGCGCACATACAGGCTAAGCAGGATGCCGACCACAAGGACCAGGTAGGCAAAGGCCTGTTCAAACGGCAATATCACGTCCGGCAATCCTCCCGGGCGGAGGAATCCCAGGGCCGCAAGCACCAGCAGGCCATCAGGCAGGACGAACGAGGAAATCTGCGTCAACAAGCGCGTCATAGCGTGCCACCAGTGTAGCACCATCCGCTTCGACCACCGGCGACGGATACGCGCTGTGCGGCAGGCTGGGGTCCTTCGCACCAAACTCCGCCCCGCGCGACCGTCCCTACGGCGTCTTTTCCGGTTGGGGCTTCTTCGAGAGGTCCTGCTGAATGAGGGGGATGTTCTTCCGAATGGCCTTGGCGCGAGCCTCCAGCGGCACAGCTTCTCCGGGGCGTCGCGTTTGGCGCAGGAGATGGGCATAATTTTCCAGCGTGATGGCAACGCTCAAATGCCTGGGACCCAACTGTTTCTCTTGGATGGCCAGGGCCCGCAGCAGCATCGGCTCGGCCTTGGCGTATTGCTCTTCCTCTTCATACAGCACGGCCAGATTGCCGAGCACGGTCGCCACGGACGTGTCGTCGCGGTCCAATCCGTTCTCGCAAATCCGCAGGGCCCGCTGAAGCAGGGCCTCCGCTTTCCTGGGCTGCTTGGTCGTCACATAGAGTTTCGCCATGTGATTGAGCGTCGGCACCATGGCCCGACTTTCGACCCCCAGGGCGCGTTCCTTGATGGCCAAGGCCCGCTGAAACGACGCCTCCGCCTTCGCAAACTCACCCATGGCGTGATGCAGCACGGCCAGATGATCGGCGTAAATGGCGACTGTCGGGTGGTCGGGTCCCAACTCCTCTTCCGAGAGCGCGAGCGCGCGCTCGGCCCATGGCAATGCAGTGGCATAGTGTCCCGCGCGCTGGAGCGCGACCATGCGTTTGCTGATTTCTATAATGTCGAACGAACGGTCCTGTCCAAGGGCCGAGGCATCCGGAGCGGCGATGAACAGCAACATGCCCGCCACCAGACAGGCGCCGATTGGGAACGGGAGAGTCATGAGCGTCCTCCGGCACCAGAATGCTCCGCGGTGCTCAAAAGATCAATGAAATCCAGTCTCGGAAAAGGACCCCGGTATGCCAATCCGCCCTACCGCGTGCCGACACGGTCTTGTATACTGATCGCACGAGGTGCGCGATGCGGCGCCTGATCGTCCTGAGCCTCTGCCTCACACTGGCCGGTTGCTCCAGCCTGATCGTTCGCGAAGACGATTCCGCCATGCTCGTGGCCGGCAAGATTCTCACCCGCGCGCTGATGGCCGTTCCGACGATCGGGATCAGCGAGGGCGCGATGCTCGATCTGAAAGATGCGGAGCGCAATAAAGCCTGGCGCGAGCAACGTCTGCCTCAAACGGAGGGCGACTGCCGCGCCCAGTGGCGCAGTTACGTGCAGGACCACCAGCTGAAAATCATCTCCGAATCGATGCGTGACCTGGCGCTGACCGCATTGACGGACGACTACATCGGCGGCGCGGAACATGTGCTGGGGGTCACCGGACTCTTCGAACCGTCTGATCCGCTGCAAGCCGAGTGGAAGCAGACCCTCGCGCGCGACCCGCAGGCGGCGCTGCTGTCCCAATGTGCGAAACGATTCGGCGGCATCCAGAGATTTTTCCCCTCACCCTAGATCGGTTGTTCATGTTCGGGCCTGCAACCGATTGACGCGTCTCCGCCGGTTGTGTATAACTGACGCACCGATTGTGAACGTTGATATCGGTGTCTGATGCAACCACGTGAGTTCCATGACGGTGCCCAGGACGGGCTCGAAGCCCTGGAGCCGCTCAATCCTGGCAGCATCAAAACATTTTCCGATCTCCTCGTTGCGATGAGGAAGACCGCATTCGGCGGACGCCGGCTGGGCGAAGCCTACGAAGTCCTCAGCGCGATGATCGAAGATCCGGACTGCACCGTCGTCATGACGCTGTCCGGCGCCATGACGATCGCGAAAATGGGCCGGATCATTTCGACGATGATCGATCGCGGGATGGTGCAGGTCATCGTCTCCACCGGCGCCTTGATCGCGCATGGCCTGAGCGAATCGGTCGGCAAAACGCATTACCGCCACGATCCGGACGTCAGCGACGAAGAATTATTCCAGAAGGGCTATAACCGCGTGTACGACACCCTTGAGATGGAAGCGAACCTGAACTACGTGGAACACGTCGTCGCACAGACGCTGAAGCGGGTCAATGCGGACCAGCCGATGTCGTCGGAGCTGTTGACGCGCGAGGTCGGCAAGACGCTGGTGGACGAGCACGAAGGCGTCGGGATTCTCAAAAGCGCGTATCAGAAAAAAGTCCCGGTCTATATCCCGGCGTTCACGGATTCCGAGATGGGCCTCGACGTGGCGACGTGGGCCATGCGGCAGAACCTCGACCAGGCCCGCAGCGAAGGCAAGGACGGCGATCGCGACGTGCTGCGCGCGCTGTATAAATACCGCCCGACTTTCAATCCCTACCTGGATCTGAACAGCTACACGGAAAAATTGCTTTCCGCGAAGAGGCTGGGCATCTTCACGATCGGCGGCGGCGTGCCTCGCAACTGGGCGCAGCAGGTGGCCCCGTACGTGGAGATCGGCAATCTCCGACTGGGGCTCGATGTGAAGCCGCCGCGCTTCCAATATTGCGTGCGCATCTGTCCCGAACCGGACTATTGGGGCGGACTCAGCGGCTGTACCTACAAGGAGGGGATCTCCTGGGGCAAGTTCGTGCCGGCGGACGAAGGCGGCCGGTTTGCCGAGGTGCTCAGCGATGCCACGGTGGTCTGGCCGCTGTTGATGATGGGACTGTTGGAACGAACCGGCAAGAAGCGCAAGTCTTCCTGAACGCTCTCCAACCACACACGCTCTCGGAAAGTCAGCATGGACACCCCTTCGCAGCCATCCCTTCGCATCGTGCCGTTCGCAGTCGGGGCCGCACTGGTGATCGGCGTGGTAGCTGTTGCGAGCCTGCTGCTGTTCAAGCGCGAGGCGCCGGTGTCGGTGATGGAACCCGAACTGGCGTCCAGCCGGTCCGAGCCGCCGCCGGACCGGCTCTGGCAGCCCGACGGCCGCCTGCGCGGCAATCCGGGCGCGCCGGTCACGCTGATCGAATACTCCGATTTCACCTGCGGCTATTGCGGGAAATTTTTCCGGGAGACCTGGCCCCGCCTTCGGGAGAAATATGTGGAGACGGGCAAGGTCCGGTTCCTGTACCGCGACTACCCGCGCGATCCCGACGGGCCGGCCATGACGGCGGCCATCGCGGCGCGCTGCGCCGGCGACCAGGGGAAGTACTGGGACATGCACGACCGGCTCTTCGGCGGCAAGATCGAAGCGGACACGATACAGGCGCATGCGAAAGCGATCGGCTTGAACCGGACGGCATTTGCCGCATGCCTCCGCGATGCGCCGCACCGGCAGGCGATTCTGCAGGACAAGGACGACGGGATCAGAATCGGGTTTGTCGGCACGCCCGGATTCATCCTGCTGCGCACCGAACAGGCGGGAAAAGAAAAACCCGTCGGATTGCCCGGCGCGTTTCCGGTCGAGACGTTCGAAGAGGAAATCGATCGCCTGCTGAAATTGGCGGAGGCCAAGAACAAGGGTTGAAATCCATCCCCGGGAAGCCTATTCTGGATGTCCATCCAGCTTATTGAAAGGGAAGACGAACCATGTCGGAGCGACAAACATTTTGGCCGGTTGAATGCGAAGCGGGCGAGCCGGACCTGCTGGTCTGCATGTCGTGCCTGAACGAGGTTTTCAAGCGGAAAGTCCCGATGCCGGATTGTCCGGCCTGTCACGGCGTGTCGACCTACGAAGCGTTCACACTGGAGGCCATTCGCGATTGGGGCACGGAGCCGTTGATCGAAAAGGCCGAGCGCGCCAACGCCGAAGTCGAGCAGCCGGTCCAGCCTGCGCCTGCGCTCGGTCTCGAGCTGCCCGCCGAATAACGAGTTCCATCAGAGGCCGTTTCTTGTGGGAGCTGCACGACCCTTCCTGATCGGCAACCAGTGGCGCCAGACCGCCACGACCGCCACCATCTGCAATCCCTATAATGGGAAACCCGTCGCGGACGTCTGCCTGGCCGGCAAGGCCGAGGCGGACGAGGCCGTCGCGCGTGCCGTCGAGGTGTTTCCCGCCCTGCGGCGACTGCCGGCCCATGTGCGCGCCGAGGCGTTGCTGAAGATTGCCGGCCGGCTGGCAAACCGGCAGGACGAGATCGCCCGCACGATGACGGCGGAATCCGGCAAGCCGATCGCCGATGCGCGGCGCGAAGTCGGGCGCGCGGTGCAGACCTTCACCATCGCCGCGGAAGAAGCCAGGCGGATCGGCGGGGATCTGATCCCGATGGATCGCACGCCGGGCATGGAGCAGCATGTCAGCATCCTCCGGCGTTTTCCGATCGGACCGGTGCTCGGCATCACGCCATTTAATTTTCCCCTCAACCTGGTCGCGCACAAGGTGGCCCCCTGCCTGGCGGCCGGCAACCCAATGGTGCTCAAGCCGGCGCCGCAGACGCCGCTCACGTCGCTGCTGCTGGCCGAAATCATTCTGGAGGCGGGTCTGCCGCCCGGCGCGCTGAGCGTCGTGCCCTGCGAGAACGCCGTGGCCGAGCAGATGGTGACGGACGAGCGCTTCAAAGTCGTGAGTTTCACCGGCAGCGCGGCGGTCGGCTGGATGCTGAAAGCCAAGAGCGGGAAAAAGCGCGTGCTGCTGGAGTTGGGCGGCAACGCCGGCGTGATCGTGGAGCCGGACGCGGATCTGGAGCTGGCCGCGAATCGCTGTGCCGTCGGCGGTTACGCCTATTCGGGCCAGACCTGCATTTCGGTCCAGCGGGTGTTCGTGCACGAGTCGGTGTACGACCGCTTCGTCGAGCAGCTCGTCGCGCGCGTCAGGGCGCTCAAGGCCGGCGATCCGGCGGACGAGGCGACGGTGATCGGCCCGCTGATCGACGAGACGGCGGCCAAGCGGGTGGAACAGTGGATTCAGGAAGCGATGGCGCAGGGCGCGCGCCTGCTGACCGGAGGGAAACGTTCCGGGTCGGTCGTCGAGGCGACGGTGCTGGCGAACGTGACGCCGGCGATGAAAGTGTCGTGCCGCGAAGTCTTCGGCCCGGTCGTCGCCGTATCGCGCTACAAGGAATTCCCCGCCGCGCTGGCGGCGCTCAATGATTCGGACTATGGATTGCAGGCGGGCGTGTTTACCCGCGACGTGGATCGGATCTTCCGCGCCTATCGCGAGCTGGAGGTGGGCGCGGTGCTGGCGAACGAGATTCCGACCTTCCGCGCCGAGCACATGCCGTACGGCGGCGTGAAGGATTCAGGACTCGGACGCGAGGGAGTCCGGTACGCGATCGAGGAGATGACCGAACTGAAACTGCTGGTGTTGAATCTTCGGGACGCCTGAGTCGGCGCCTGCCGCACGATCGGGCGGCTCATCAAAAATCTTTCCGGACATATTGCAGAAATCACCGTAACTTGGTACAACTGCGGCCCAGTGTGAGTCCTGAGCGTTGAGTCCCGAGCGCCGAGAATCAGGGCTCCACACTCAGCACCGGGCACTCAGCATTGACGAGGAGAGGGAGGCACGATGGTTCCAACGCACATGTTCCTGAGCCGAGGCGTGGGGGTGCACCGGGAAAAGCTGGCATCGTTCGAGGAAGCGCTGCGCAGCGCCGGCGTCGCCTACTGCAACCTGGTCAGTGTCTCCTCCATTTATCCGCCCAACTGCAAAATCGTTCCGAGAAGCCGCGGTGAGAAGTTGCTCAACCCGGGCGAAATCACCCACTGCGTTATGGCCCGGTCGGAAACCAACGAACGCAATCGCCTGATTTCCGCCTCCATCGGCCTGGCGATCCCGACGGACCGGCGGACCTACGGGTATCTCTCCGAACACCACGCCTACGGCGAAACCGACGAAGAGTCGGGCGAGTACACGGAAGACCTGGCCGCGCAGATGCTCGCGACGACCCTGGGCATCGAGTTCGATTCCAACATCGCGTGGAAAGAGCGCGAACAGGTGTTCAAAATGGGCGGCAAGATAGTCCGCACGCTCAACATCACCCAATCGGCGATCGGCAAGGCCAACCGCTGGACGACCGTCGTGGCCCTGGCGGTGTTCATCCCGTTGGAGAATCTTCCTCCCGCGCGCAAGAGGTAAGAGTGAGGGCCCTGATGGAACTGGCTCGGTCGCCGGGGACATTCAAACTGCCCGCTGGTTTTCGAATTCGCGCATGGCTGAATTCGTTTCGCAGGATCCGATTCCAGAACGAATCTGCCTTATCGGCGTAAACAAGAGGTAAGAAATGGCGGCGCCGGCTGGCTGGCTCGGCCAGGATCGGAATTTCCTCGGCATCGGCGAGCCCTGGTGCAATCCCGCGCAGGCGGGCGTCTATATCCTGCCCGCACCCTACGAGCACACGTCCAGTTACATTCTCGGATCCGACAAGGGTCCCTCCGCGATCATCGAAGCCTCCCAGCAGGTCGAGCTCTACGACGAAACGCTCGACTCAGAAATCTATCGGGACTGGGGCGGCGTGGCGACCGCTGTGCCGCTCGATCTCACGGGTAAGGTGGACAAGGACGCGGTGGAGGCTATCGAGGCCTTCGTCCAGCCGCACGTGAAATCGGGCCGCCTCGTCGTGACGCTCACCGGCGAGCACACCGGCGCGCTGGGCGCGATCCGCGCCCACGCCAAACAATGGCCCGATCTCTGCGTCGTGCAGATCGACGCGCACGGCGACCTCCGCAAGGCGTACCAGGACAATCCCTACAGCCACGCGAGCGTGATGGCCCGCGTCGTGCAGGACGGTCTGCCGCTCGTCCAGGTCGGCATCCGGTCCATTTCGCCGGAGGAAATCGCCACGATCCGCACTACCAAAACCATCAGCACATTTTTCGCCGCGCAGATTTGCGATCCCGGCGGGCCCTACAAGGGACAGGCCGCAAAGTGGGTGCCGGCGGTCGTGAAGGCCTGCAACGGGCGTCCGGTCTATCTCACGTTCGATTGCGACGGGCTTGACGCGTCGCTCGTACCGGCGCTGGGCACGCCGGAGCCGGGTGGCCTCGGCTGGTACGACACGCTGGCGCTCGTCACCGCGCTCGCGAACGGACCCGGCATCATCGGCATGGACATCAGCGAGATTGCGCCGATCGAGGGGTTCGCGGCGCCCCAATTCACCGTCGCGCGGCTGATCTATCGGATGCTCGGCCGTATCCGCGCGGGACAGCGGCGCCCGCGACGGTCACGATAAGCGCCCGCCGTTCCCACAGCAGCCGCTCGAACCATGGCGCCGCCGAAACTCATCAAACGCACCGCTCGTCAGACGACCTCTTCCAAGCCCGCTGCGGCGTCTTCGTCGGACGCCCGGGGCGCCTGCCGCATCAACAAGTTTTTCACCCAGCAGGGCATCGGGTCACGGCGCGAGGCCGATCAATGGATCGAGGCGGGGCGCATCACGATCAACGGCCGCGTCGCCAAGCTCGGAGACCGGGTGGTGCCCGGCGACATCGTCGCCCGCGACGGCACGGTCATTCCGTGGGGCAACCGGCCGGTCTATATCAAATTTCACAAGCCGCTCGGCGTCACGACGACCTGCGAGCTGGACGTGCCGGACAACATCATCGCCTATATCGGGCATGTCAGAAGGATTTTTCCCATCGGCCGCCTCGACAAGGATTCCTCCGGGCTCATTCTACTGACCAACGACGGCGAGATCGTCAACGACATCCTGCGGGCCGAGCACGGCCACGAGAAGGAATACCTGGTGCAGGTGGACCGGCCGTTCGACCAGACGTTTTTGGATCGTCTGGCCGGCGGGGTCGTCATTCTCGGCAAGAAGACGAAGCCCTGCACGGTCAGCCGCCGCGGCCCGAGGGAATTCCGCATCATTCTGACGGAGGGCCGGAACCGGCAGATCCGCCGCATGTGCGAGACGCTGGGATATCGCGTGACGGCGCTCCACCGTATCCGGATCATGAATATCACGATCGAGGGGTTGGCCGTCGGCCAATGGAAAAATCTCTCGGAGCGCGAGCAGGGCGAATTGTTCGCCACGCTGCGGCGGTCGGCGCGCCGGGGGGCGGATACGTGAGGCGGCCCGTCATGGGCTGGGTCTGCGTGCTGGCGATGGCGGCGGCGTTCGGTCTCGGCGGCTGCCGCACAGTGGAAGGCCTCAGGACCAAACCCGTCGTGCAATCGGTCGCGGTGACTGTGGGGGCATTCGATCCGCGCGCGATCAACCTGCGTTTCGATGTGGAGCTGCTCAATCCCGGAGACGGCGAAATGAACGTGGCGGGCTACGATTATGAGTTGCAGATCGAAGGGCAGCCGTTCACGACCGGGGCGTCGCAAGATGGGTTCAGGCTTGCGCCGCGCGGTACCGCGCGGGTGCCGGTGCCCGTCGCCATTGCGCTGGCCGATCTCCAGCGCATGCTGGCGGCGTTCAAGAGCCGCGGCGAGGTCTCGTATCGCCTGGCCGTCACGTTGCGGATCGACACGCTGGTCGGCGCGTTCCGATTTCCGCTGACGAAGGACGGCTGCGTGTCGGTGTTCCCGCCTTCCACCCATTCATGTCGCGAGCCGCGGTAGCGCGGTTCGAACACTCTATCCGGGAGACAACGGCACTGGTTAATTCCGTCGGAGGGCGGGGTCTGCGAATTTCTTCTCGATGCGGCGCGGCCGGGCGAGCGTCTCTCCGTTGCCGCTTTCAGGCGCCGGCGACTCGGCGGGACGGGCCGCTCCGGATGACGGGCCCGTGAACAGATTGACCAGAGCGATCAGGAAGCTGCCGACCACCAGCGCGCCGCTCGCGTCGCGCAGCGTCTTGGTGCTTTCGTCGCGCATGTCTTCAGCGACGTCGGCAATGGTTTCCAGCAGGCGGTCCAGCGCCAGGCTGACCTGAATCAATTTTGGTCCCGAATTGTCGGAGGCCTGGATCTCCGCCTGCTGCCGCAATGCGGCCGCTTCCTGGGGGGTTGCCGCGATCCACATCTGCGTCAGGAGCGACATGGTCTTGCTCGCGGCGGAGAAATACGCGTCCAGGCTTTCCTTGACGGCGCGCAGGTCGTCCGGCTCGCTGCGTCCGCTCCGCGAGACCCGCAGGCTCGCCGCATCGTACCGGTCGATGGCATGCTGAATGCGGGCGCGCTGTTCCGGCAGCCCCACCGTGATGCGCTCGAAATCCCGTCTCGTCGGCGCCTCGAGGGCCCGGATGATCGTGGTCCGGAAGCGGATCACGTCCGCCGAGATGTGGGCGAGCTCCGCGGCTCCTAGCGTGTATTCGGTGTACATGAGGGTGATGTCTTGATTGACCTGGCTGAGCGCCCGGGCCGCGAACAGCCCGAGGCCGGCGATCAGGAAGCTGATGATGATTTGCTTCCAGGATGGCTTCGGCGCGAGGCTTCGAATCCAATGCGTCACGATGGCTCCTCCGACCGGACCGGCCCGCTGCGTCGTTCAGGCGCAGTCAGTGTACCAGATTGCGGCAGAGGTGAGAAGCAAACGGGCAGTTGCGAAACGATCGCCGGCACGGAGGGACGGTTAGTCCAGCATGATCCGGCGATCCACGTGCGTGCCGAGGGTGGGATCGTTGGAGACGAAAATCACCGACCACGGTTCTTCTTTGCTGCAGAGGCGGCGCAGGATCGTCTCCCGCTTGGAGGGAAGCATGCCGTGGAGCGTGCCGTCCATGATCAGGATTTGCGGGCGTGAGACGATCGCCCGCGCGACGAGCAGGCGGAGCGTCTGGCTGGTGGTGAAGTTCTTGCCGCCGCTGGTCACCGGCGTCCGCAGCCCCAACGGCAGGGCATCCACGTCCGCTTCCAGTTCCACGAAGCGCAGGGCCCACCGGATGTCGTCGTAATGGACCGGACGCCCCATCGTCAGGTTTTCTTCCAGCGTGCTGTCGAAGAGCGTGAGCTGCGAATCCAGGATCAATCCGCGGCACGCGTTCAGCGAATCCATGCCCAGGTCGCGGAGATCCACGCCGTTGTACCGGATCACCCCGCTCGTCGGCGCATACAGGCCGGCCAGGACCCGGGCCAGCGTGGTTTTGCCGGTGGTCGTCGAGGAAAAAATCGCGACCTTTTCTCCCGGCGCCACGTCCAGGTTGAAGTCCTTGAACGTCGGCGGGGAGTTCGGATAGGCGAAGGACACGTCCTTGCAGGTCAGCCGGACGCCGTGCACGGCCGGGTCCGGCAGAGCAACGGTCAGCGCGCCCTGCTCGGCGTCCTTCGGCAGTGAAAACAGAAAGTCGAGCTCATGCAGGGAGGTAAAGACGTAGTAGACGGCATACATCCGCCGCGCCAGCGTGTCCAGATTCAGGAGCAGGGTGCCGACGATGACCTCGGCGGCGACGAATTGTCCCAGCGTGATCTGTCCGGCGGCCAAGAGCCAGCCGGCCGTGGCGATCAGGCCGCTGTGTCCCAGAGCCTGCCAGATGACCGCTCCTTTATATTGGGTGCCGGTCAGAATGTCGGAGCGGGTTTTTCTGGCCGTCACATAGGCGTGGACCAGTTCATCGGTTTTCTTCAGCAACAGGGGCATGCTCGCCGTGGACTTGAAATGCAGGAGGTTGCCGGCGATGTCCTGGATCCAGTTCATCGTGGCATAATTGCGCTGCGACACCTCCATGGTGATTTTGAATCCGCCCCGTCCCGTCACCGTGATGATGGCGGCAAAGCCGCCGACCAGCAGGACATTGAACACCAGGAAATACGGGTGGTACATGACCAGGATCGTCATGCCGATCACGCCGCCGACGCAGACGTTGATGATATCCGCCAGCATCGCCACGAGCGCGCGCGGAAGCAGTTCGGCCTCCATGAAATAGTTAGCGTATTTGGGGGAGAACTCCACGTTCCGGAAGCGCGGGAGTTGCTGCGTCAGGCCCAGCGCGATCCGCGCGTAGAGGCGCTGGACGAGAATTTCGACGGCGCGGGACTGCAGCACCCGAAAGGAGCCCATCAGCACCAGCGCAATCGCCATCACGCCGGCCAGCGTGACGATCATGATCGGCTGCAGGGCGTAGGCGAAGGTGTTGACCAGTTCCTGGACGGTCAGGGGCACGATGAGGGCGAACACGCCGATGGCGAGCGCGTAGGAGACGATGATGGCCAGGATCTTCTTCTCAAACTGGAGGAAGAGACTCAGGCGGGCGATCGTCGCCCGCAGCAGATCATGGGGGCCGTAAAAACCGTCTGATTTCTGAGTGGCCATGCTTCGATGGCGGGCCGCCTCAACGCGGGAGGCTGCCGCTCGACGCTCCTTTCGCTATGGAAAATGCCCGTGAGGACGCAAGGCCTTGGCGGGCCGTAGCGTACCAAAGGTCTTCGGGAAAATCTATTCGCGGCCTCATTTCGCTGCCGGTTTGTAGGACGCTGGAATCACCGACAACGGCGCTTTCGCCCACGTGCCGGTCGCCCATTGATACTGGGCCAGGGCCCGCTGGTAATCGGCGACCGCGCGGATCCACTGGTTCTCCGAATCCACCGCGTTGCGCTCGCGGAGATTGACGAACAAGACGCTCGTGGCGCCGAGACTGAACCGGAACCGCTCGCCCTCCTCGAGCGTTTTGGCCAGTTGCAACGATTGCAAGGCGGCCTCGATGCGCTGCTTCGCGCGCTCCACCGCGGACATGGCGTTGTCCACGTCCACGATGACCTGCTGCTCGCGGAACCGCTGCGTCAGCGCCAGGCGGTCGGCTTTGCCCTGCGCTTCAAGCGCTTCGCCGCGCGCCTTGCGCTGCAGGAACGGCATCCGGAACTCGGCGCCGAACCGATAGCCAAGCCCGAGGACATAGTTCTGCGGGCTTCTTGGCGGATCGGCCGTGAGGTCGAGGCTGGGGAGCAGGTTGTTCTTGGCCAGCTCAAGGTTGATGTTGTTGGCCTTGGCCTCGACTCCGACGGCCAGGACTTCCGGGCGCGAGGCGCGCGCGGCGAGCTTGTCGGCCTTGACGGTCTCGGGCGCCGGCAGCGGCAGAGCCTTTGGAAAATCCGGCACGCGCGCGCCTGCCGGCGACACCGGCGTGCCGTTGTCCCAAAGAAACAGGGAGAGCTTGTATTGCTCCTGCTCCACCGCGCGCGTGGCGCCGATCAGGATTTCCCTGCGCCGCTGCACCTCCTGGTTGGCCTCGACGGCGTCGAGCGGCGCGGAAAGCCCCTTCTTCGCGCGCTCCTCGATCTGCCTGAACCGGTCCTCCGCCACCTTGAGGGCCCGCTGCTGCACGTCCGCCAGCTTCCAGACAGCCACCCAGTCCCAGTACTGCGAGGCCGCGGCCAGAAACAGGTCCTGGCGGGTCTGCGCGATCTCGATTTCGGCTCTCGGATCAGCCAACTCTGATCGTTGCAGTTCGGCGTTCTCCGCATTGACCAGCAAGCCTTTCAGCAGCGGGATGGAACCTCCGACAAGGATCTGATTCTGGCCGTTGTTGAAGACCAGATCGGGGTTCAAGATGGGGTTGATCCCCTGCCGAATGCCGCCCATCGCCCTGATTCCCGATGGATGTTTCATTTCCAGGAACGTGTCGTTAAAGCCTCCCATCCGGTCATCCCGGGCTCCAATGAGAGCCTTGGAGGAAGGAATGAACGACTCCAACTCAAAGTCGTTGACGAGCGTCGGCTCGAAGGCGCCCAGCGCCTTCAGGAGTTTGCCCCGCGCCGAAATTTTCTCGGCGCCGGCTCCACGCAGGAGCGGGTGGGACCGGTCCACCCACGCCAGCACTTCGTTCAGGCTGAGCGGAATTGGCGGCAGCGGTTTCAGCTTGGAATCGTCGGCTGAGGCGGCGGCCGGCGGCGCCTGCCATGCCGACAGCAGGACAATGAAGAGGGCGAACAGGACGATGCGCATCATGGAGTGCTCCTTTCTGCACGTGAAGAGAAACGCGGCGGAGACGAAAATCCGAAGGCGAGGCGCCTTCGAGAGGCGATACGAGTGCGTGCCGGTCGCGCGCGCGTGGCTACTTCGCGCCCCGCCCTGCCTTGGGGAGCAGCGTATCCAGCAGGGACGGAGGCCCTTCCTGGTAATCCGGCGGGAACAGATTGAATCGGCGCCAGAGTTCGTACCACAAGGGGACGCGGTTCAAGATGACCCAGCCCATCACTTTGGTGCCCTGCCGCACGTGGGTCTGCTCCGGCCAGGGCCGGTCGTCGGGATCAGGCACGACCCAGAAACGGAAATTGCCTTTGCCGTCGTCCACCTGGTCCACGACTTTGATGACGCCGCCGAAGGTGCCGGCCATCAGTTCGGGCCAGGCGGGAAGGGGAATCGCCGGGATGCCGTAAAACAGCAGGCGCACTTTGCGGCCGGGATTCAGCAGCGGCGCGTCGAGACCGTCGGCCACCAGCTCCGCGGCCTTGTCCGCGCTGATCGGCGAAATCCGGACCAGCTTGTCGCCTTGCCGGACGGTCTCGCCGGCACCAACTTGCGCCATTTTCACGACGGTGCCGTCGATGGGGGCGACGATGCGGCTGTAAATGCGCCGTTGCGTGGCGTTGGAAAGGCGGAGGCTGATCGAGGCCAGCTGATCGGCGGCCGTGGCGGCGGCGGCGAGCGCTTCCGCCCGCGTGGCTTCCGCATGCAGGAGTTGCTGGATGACTTCGGCGCTGACCTGGTCGCGGCCGAAGCTCAACCCTTTCATGTTCTGCTGGGCTTCTCTCAGCAAGGCTTCGGCGGCTTTCAATTCGGCCTTGCTGCCGATCGCGGACTGAATCGTCAGCTCCAGTTCCCGCTGGGAAACCAGACCCTGCGTCGACAGCTGGCGGTGGCGGTCCACGTTCAGCTCGGCCGTGTCGTAGGCGACCTTGGCGGCGATGATGCGCTGCTCGGCGGCGCGCACGCGGTTTTCGGATTCGCGCACCCGCGCTTCCGCCGAGGGCACCGCCGCCTTGACGAGGTTTTCCATCTCCACGATGCGTTTTTCCAGCTGGGTGGCCCGATCCAGCGCTGCCTTGCGGGTCTGCTCCAGCGCGACCTTCTGCTGATCGAGCAGCGACAGCAGTTCCGGCGCCATGAAACTCGGGTCGATGTCCTCCAGCTCGAGGATCAGTTCGCCCTGCTTGACGCGGACGCCTTCGAGGACGTGCCATTTCTTGAGCCGGGCCGTGATCTGCGCTTCGATGTCCTGCGGACGCTCGTAGGGCGAGTAGGCCGACAGCTGGCCGGTGACGGTGATCGTCTGGGTCCAGGGAACGAACATGAGCAGAAAAAATCCCAGCACCAGGATTCTGATCGCCCACCATCCGTAGCGGCGCAGGTAGGGCGGGATCTGCACCAGCTCCCACGAGCGCAATTGAGCCGAGGTGGCAATGTCGTCGACCTGGATGTCGACAAGATTGGTCTGACGCTCAATGAGAGGGTTGGCGGAACCTTTGACGCTGTCAGGCGTATGCGGCACAGAATCCTCTCTCTAGGAGACTTTTTGCGATCATACGAGATAATGCCAAATGCGTCAAATTATTGGCTTATTCCTCCGTATCTCTCTGCTTGACCCGCACCGGAGACAACGTTAAGGTGGGGCCTCGGTACAGTGTGCGCGGGCGCAGGAGGGCATGATGGCAGGTCGGCGTGGAGGCAAACGGGACAGCGGGAAGCCGCTGGTCGGGGTGGTCGGGGGCAGCAAGACGGACTTTCCCGTGCTGGAAAAAGCGGTCGCCGTGCTGACGAGCCTGGGCATTCCCAACGAGTTGCGCGTGGTCTCGGCGCACCGCACGCCCGACCGCCTGTTCGCCTACGCGGCGCGGGCCGAGGGGCGGGGCATCGCAGTCATCATCGCCGGCGCCGGCGGCGCGGCGCATCTGCCCGGCATGCTGGCGGCCAAGACGCATCTGCCCGTCATCGGCGTGCCCATTCCCACGGAAAACCTCCGCGGCCTCGACTCGCTGCTCTCGATCGTGCAGATGCCGAAGGGCATTCCGGTGGCGACCGTGGCGATCGGCGGCGCGGAGAACGCCGGCCTGCTGGCGGCGCAGATTCTGGCCGTGCGCAATGGCGCGATTCGCGCGCGCCTGCTGAAGTTCCGCGCCGACCAGACGCGCGCTGCGATCGAATCTTCTCCCGAACGCCAAAAACGGTGACCCGTGACCAGTGACAGGTGACGGGTAAGAAAGCATGAACGGCGGATCAGCAACCTGCCACCCGTCACATGATTGAACCCGGTTCCATGTTGGGTGTCCTGGGTGGCGGCCAACTGGGCGCCATGTTCACGACGGCCGCCAAGCGACTTGGCTATCGCGTGGTGGTCTGGGACCCGGACTCTGATGCGCCTGCCCTGAAACTGGCCGAACTCCCGCTCGCCGCGCCGTTTACCGACGCAGCCTCGCTCGAGAAGTTTGCGAACTCGATCACCGCCGCGACGTACGAATGGGAGAATATTCCCGTCGCGACGGTGCAGGCGCTGGAGCGGCGGGTGCCGGTCAGGCCGGCGCCGCGCATTCTGCAAATCATCCAGAACCGGCTCGAACAGAAAACGTTCCTCGCCGGACGGAAGATTCCCGTCGCGCCGTTTCAGGCGGTGACGTCGCCGGATCATGTGACGGTTCCCGACACGGTCGGGTTTCCCGCGCTTTGCAAGACGGCCACGCTGGGCTATGACGGCAAGGGCCAGTGGCGGCTGTCCGGTCCGGACGATGTCCGCCGCCTGCAGCATGAACTGCGCGCGCAACCGCAGCACCAGTGGATCATCGAACAGTTTCTCCCGTTCGAGAAAGAACTGTCCGTGCTGGTGGTCAGGGGCGCGGACGGGGACCGCCGGTTCTATCCGGTGGTCGAAAATGTCCACGAGGCCGGCATTCTTCGCACGACCCGCGTGCCGGCTGCGATCGATCCGGAGCGCGCCCGGCAGGCCGCCGCATTGGCTGGCTCGGTGGTTGATGCGCTGGACGGCATCGGCGTGTTCTGCATCGAACTGTTTCTGATGAAGGACGGCCGGTTCTTCGTCAATGAAGTCGCTCCGCGTCCCCACAATTCCGGCCACTACACGCTCGACGCCTGTACCGTTTCACAATTCGAGCAGCAGGTCCGCGTGGTTTGCGGCCTGCCATTGGGGGAGGCGAAGCTGCTGTCGCCGGCCGTGATGGTGAACCTGATCGGAGAGGATTTCACGAAGGCGACGACCGACGCGGCGATCAAGCAGTTTCTTCCAAAGGCCGGCGCCAAGCTGCACGTTTACGGCAAGAAGTCCGTCCGTCCCGGCCGCAAGATGGGCCACGTCACATTTTTAGCGGAGAAAGCCGGCACAGCCTGGGAATCCGCGCGCACCCTGAAACAAATGCTCGGCTAGGCACGAGCCGGCGGATGCCTCGCTGGCGGTGCGGCCATTCCATCCCTTCTCAATCCCACCGCTGCCATCCTCGGTGCCGCGCCGGCGCGAAGAACTTCACGTTCGGGTCCTTGAAGACACCGATCAGCGCCATCCCCGCGATGAACCCGCCCACGTGCGCGAAGAAGGCCACGCCTCCGCCGCCTCGGCCCAGGCTCATCCCGCCGCTGAGGAGCTGCAGCACGAACCAGAATCCCAGCACGAACCCGGCCGGCACGTACATGGTGCGCATGAAGATGCCCAACGGAATCATCACGAGCACCTGCGCGCGCGGGAACAGGAGGAGGTAGGCGCCGAGCACGCCCGAAATCGCCCCGCTGGCGCCGACCATCGGCACGGCGGACGACGGATCAGTCAGCGCGTGGCTCATGGCGGCGAGGATGCCGCAGACGACGTAGAAGATGACAAACTTCACATGGCCCATCACGTCTTCGATGTTGTTCCCGAAAATCCAGAGGTAGAGCATGTTGCCGATCAGGTGCATCCAGCCGCCGTGCAGGAACATGCTGGTCAGCAGCGCAACGGACACGGGGAAGCCGACGGCGATGTCCGGCAGGGCCTTCTCATGTCCGAAGATCGCGGCCGGGATGGCCCCGTACTGGAAGACGAACGCCTCGCCCGCCGGTTCCGGCAGAGACGCCTGGTACAAAAAGACCAGCGAGCAGACGACGATCAGCGCGATCGTCACGATCGGAGTGATCTCGGTCGGATTATCGTCGTGGAGAGGAATCATAGAATCAGCCGCACGGTTCGGAGTTGAGGCGGAACGTTACCGTCGCCGCTTCTTGCCCCGCGGCGGCGCGTGTTTCTTGCTCCGTGCTCCGTGCCCCACGGCCCGTGCCTTGGCCGTCGGCTTCGCCAGCGGGCCGAGTGGCCCGGGCAGGTGCGCGCCCAGAGGCACGGAAAATCCAGCGGCATGCGTGTGGCCGCCGCCGCCGTACTGCTTGGCGATGGCTTCGACGTCGGGCCCGTCCTCGCGGGACCGCAGGCTGAAGTAGCGCCGTCCGTCGCGGTCGTGCCAGATGATGACGAAGGGATAGTGACCGGACAGGCGCTCGCCGATCTGGCTGTTCAGGATCGCGCTCTGCACGGCCGGCACCGTCTTGCCCTGGAATGCGACCAGCACCTGTTCCTTCACCAGCTTCCCGACCATTTCATGTTCATAGCGTAAAATGGCCCGGCCCTCGGTCTCCAGCGCCTCCCGACGAAAACTGTCCCAAAGATGGAAGTCGAACGGGTAGGACGAGAGCGCCGCGTTGACCTCGCGGCTGCCTGGCAGCGCCCAGTGCCAGAGATCCTTGTCCTGCACGTGGAGCAGCAGCGGAGGCGCGGGCTTCTGATGGGCCCATTCCCACGCCAGCACCGCGCCGGATTTTTTCTGGTCGAAATAGGTATAGGGCAGGCCGGCCAGGGCCTGTTCAGCCGTGACGTGATGGTCGAGCACCAGCAGGCTCGCGGCATCCTTCGCCAGCGCTTCCAAAACGGGACGCGGATAGCTGAAATCCACGATGACGATCTTCTTGCCGGCGAGACCGGAGGGCGGCGGCAGGCCGTGCTTGACCGGTGTGAAGGTGGCCGAGGGGAATTTTTTCCAGATCGCCCAGGCGGCGCCGAAGCCGTCGAGGCAATCGGCGTGGTAGAGCACGACGTCAGGAGGAGAAGGCGGATGCACCTGGGCGGATGGCGGCGTCATCGAATGGCGCAGCATAGCATGCCGCGAGGATGTGGTAAATGATCGGGAACGCGCGCGGCGCGTCCTAGGCGAACCCGTTGATCCGGTCGATGAGTTGCCGGAGCCGCCCCGCGCCGCGGCGGTGGTAGCGGCAGGTCAGGCGCGGCAGATCGTTCAATTCCGGTTCGTCGGCTTCGCCGGGAAACGCGGCCCGTTGCTCGAAGGTACCCGCGTCCAGCAGGTCGGCGAACTCCGCATTGAGGTTGTTCATCTGCCCCTCCGACAGGCGCCGCTTGAGCCGCATGACCAGCAGCCGGTCCACGAACCGGAGCGAATGGTAGATCCGGTAGAACGTGGTGATTTCCTGCACCGCCGCCTCGGCGGAATCGAAGATTTTGTAGAGGGCGAGATCCTCCTCGCTGATCAACTTGCGTGCCAGCAATTGGCCGGTCACGAACCGGTTCCATGTGTGCCAGTAGTCGCTGCCGGGCGCATGGAGAAACACGATCGGCTGCGGCGGCGCCTTGCCGGTCTGCACGAGGGTCAGGGCTTCGAAGCCCTCGTCGTGGGTGCCGAACCCGCCCGGGAACAGCGCCACAGCCTGGGATTCTTTCAGAAACATCAGCTTGCGCGTGAAGAAATATTTGAAGTTGACCAGCTTCGGATCGTCCGCGATGGTCGCGTTGGCGCCCTGCTCGAAGGGCAGCATGATGTTCACGCCGAAGCTCTGCTCGCGGCCGGCGCCCTCCTGCGCCGCGCCCATGATGCCGTCGGCGGCGCCGGTGATGACCATGTAGCCGGCCTCGACGATCCGCCGGGCGAAGTCGGTGGCCAGCCGGTAGTCCGGCTCGCCGGGCTGCGTCCGCGCCGAGCCGAAGATGCTGACCTTTTGCCGGTCGCGGTACTCGCCGAACACTTTGAACGCGTAGCGCAGCTCGCGCAGCGTGCGGTTGAGAATTTTCAGATCCAGCGTGTCGAGCGGCGCATCCCGGAGCCGGAGGACGGTCGCCAGCATTTCCTTGATCAGCGTGTACTGCAGATTGTCCGCGGGCGTGTCGAGGAGGGATTCCACCTGCGAGAGGATCTGTTCGTTGGTCAGCGCCGGGCGGCCGCGCGTGCCGGCGCTCTCGCGCTTGCCCCTGGATGACGGCGCCGGGCTCATGTCCAGAGCTTACCCGATTGGCGGGGAGTGGTCAAAACTGCACGGCTTTCGCTTGTCAAAGCGCGGTAGGGTGCCGTATTCTCCTGTAGACGGGAAGAGGGAAGACGCGACATGAATCTTGCGGCGAAAGAATTTTTCCGGCGAGCGGCCCGCATTCCGCACCACGGGCTGGGCCTGTCCGTGGACGTCTATACGCCCGACCTGTTCGAGCTGCTGGACGCGTTGAATCGGCGCGGGCTGGACTATGGCTACCTGGAAATCTTCAAGGCGGCTCCGGCCGCGCTCGCATCGGTCCGTCGGCGCCTTCCCGCAGCCTTGCTGCCGTACCATGCCGAAGGGCTCTGGGTGACGCAGCCAAATCCGGAGCGGCTCTCGCCGTTTGATGCCGAGCTGGACGAGACCGCCGAACAGCTCCGGATCCTTGACAGCCACTGGCTGAACCATGAATGCGCAGCCAAGCAGATGGCCGGCTACGCATTTGGGACGTACCTGCCGGCATTGTTTACGAGGGCGAGCGCCGAAGTGACGGCGGAGAACATCGCAAAGGCCCAGCAGCGGCTGGACCGGACCGTTCCTGCGCGCGCCGGCTATGATGAACATGCCCCGTTGTTCCTGCTCGAAACGCCGCCGCTCACCTATGTGGGTTTCGGCGATGTGACCATGGCGGAATTTTTCCGCCTCGTCACCGACCGCACGCCCTGCGGGGTGGTGCTGGACATCGGCCACCTCTGGACCGTCTATCGCTACACGGGCGAATGGCGGCGGCGTTCGGTGACGTCGTTCCTGGCCGAGTTCCTGGATGCCTTTCCGCTGAAGCGGGTCGTTGAAATTCACATGGCCGGGCTGGCCCTGCATCCGGCTGTTCCGTCGGAAGCCTGCGCGGCCGGCGAGTCGCCGGTTCGGCCGCCGCTCTGGATTGATGCGCACGGCGCGCCGATTCCGGAGGTGCTCACGGAGATGCTGGCGCAGGTGCTCGAGCATGCAGGTCTCACCCATCTGAAGGGCGTGGCGTTGGAAGTGGATACGAAGCCGATTCCGATGATCGTGGAGGAGTTCGCGCAGGCTCGCGAACGATTCGGGAACATGGTTGCGCCGCGTGATCCGCAGACCATGCAGACCCGCGCGATCAAAGAGCCTGTTCCTGAAGCTGCCGCCAGCCGGCTGTCGGAGCAGTACGACCGCTACGCGCAGATCGTCACGGGACGGGCGGCCAACGGTCTGCCGGTCCTCGGCCAGGATGCCTCGGCGCTGCCGCTCTACGTCGAACACTATCTACCGCACGAGATTCTGGAGTGGGGCGGCGCGGTGCGGGAGATGTTCCCGGAGACCTGCCGGGACCTGGATCGTGCCGGCATCGCGCTGGAGGCATTCGTCCGGTTCTGGTTCCGTGAGCCGCGCGCAACCGGCGAGGCCTACGATTTTTTCCTGCTCAAGATCATCCGCTTCGTCGAATTCATCCGCGAAGTGCAGCCGGCTGCGCTCGACACGGTCGAACGCGAAGCCGACTCATTGCGCAGCGGCTATGCCGCAGCCTGCGAGCAGGTGGGGCAATCGTGACGCATTTCTGGCAGAGCCTTCCCCATCCCATCATCGGCCTGGCGCCCATGGACGGCGTGACCGATGCGCCGTTCCGTCTCACGGTGGCCTTGCAGGGCCGCCCGGACGTCATCTTCACCGAGTTCACGGCCGTGATGGATGTGTGCCGCGGCCCCGCCCATCTGCTCTCGTCGTTGATCTACAGTGAGGCGGAGCGGCCGGTCGTAGCGCAGCTCTATGGCAAGAACCCGGACCTGTTCTACCAGGCGGCGCATATCGTCTGCGAACTGGGCTTCGACGGGCTGGACATTAATATGGGGTGCCCCTCGCGCAACGTGGCGGCCTCCGGCTCCGGCGCCGGGCTGATCCGCACGCCCGACCTGGCGCACGAGATCATGCGCGCCGCGCGGCAGGGCATTGCCGACTGGGCGGCGGGCCGTTCGCTGGCGGCCGCGGGCTTGAAGGAGTCGCGCAGTGAATTGGTCCGAACCATGAACCGGCGCCGCGGCGGCCAGACAGACCCGCCGGCTGCGCGCCGGGTGATTCCGCTCTCGGTGAAGACGCGCATCGGCTACGACACGGTCATCGTCGAGCGCTGGATCGAGCATCTGCTGGCCGAACAGCCGGTGGCCATTTCGGTCCACGGGCGGACGCTGGAGCAGATGTACCGGGGCGAGGCCGACTGGTCCGCCATCGGGCGGGCCACGCAGCTGGCGCGCAAGACGGACACGCTCCTGCTCGGCAATGGCGATGTGCAGAGTCTGCAGGATGTCGTCCGCCGGGTCCGGCAGCACGGCGTCCATGGCGTGCTGGTCGGCCGCGGGACGCTGGGCGAGCCGTGGCTGTTCCGCCAGAAGGAAGCGGCCCGCGCCGCTGTGAGCGACGCCACGCGCGCGGTCGAGCGCGAATCGCTGTCGCTCGAGGAACGGTTTCGCGTGATGCTGGACCATGCCCGGCAGTACGAGGCGATTCTGGACCCGCAGTGCTTCCCCCGCATGCGCAAGCATCTGGGATGGTACTGCAAGGGATTTCCCGGCGCCGCGGCCATGCGGGCCGCCATGGTGCGGGCTTCCAGCAGTGAAGACGTCGTGCGCCTCGTCGCCGATCATCGGGCGGGGCTTTTTCTTCGGAGCGCCGCCCCCGCGCTCGAAGCGACTGCGACGGTCGCGTGAAATCGCTCATTCTCGCCTCCACCTCTCCGCGCCGCAAAGAGCTCCTGGCCCTGCTGCAGCTCCCGTTCACGATCGTCGAACCGGATTTTGAAGAACGGATACACGCCGAGGTGCCGCCGGAATCGCAGGCCTGGACCTTTGCGCTGGGGAAGGCGCAGCCCTGCGCCACGCGGCATCCCGGCAGCCTGGTCCTGGGCAGCGACACGCTGATTGCCGTTGGGGATACCATCCTCGGCAAGCCGGCCGATATCGCGCAGGCCAACGCCATGCTGCGGCGGCTCAAGGGCCGCGAACATCGCATCTACACCGCCGTCGCGCTCTGTTGCGACGAACGCAAGATCCAGGACGTGGCCGTGGAAGCCGTGCGCGTCTGGATGAAGCCGTTCAGCGACGCCGACCTCGAGGCCTATCTGGCCACCGACGAATGGCGGGGCAAGGCCGGCGCCTATTCCATCCAGGGCCGCGGCGGCGATTTCATCGAGCGGATCGAGGGCGATTACACGGCCGCCGTCGGCCTTCCGCTGCGCCTCACGGCCTCGCTGCTGCAGCGCCACGGCCTGCCCGTGCCGGCCGACCTGGAACAGGTCTATCGGACCAAGCCCTATCCGAACTGGGCCGTCTTCCAGCGCTGAATCGGCGTTGCTTTGCCCTCTCCGTTTCCTTACAATGCCGCCCATTAATTATCTGCCTTCAAGGGGGTTTGTTATGAGTGCGAGCCATGCCATGAACCAGCCTGCCTTGGGATACCGGTTGGGAATGTTCGCCGTGGTGGCGGCTGCGCTTGCTGCCGATCCGGCCGGGGCCATCGACGTCAAGCTGACGATGGAAGAGGCCAAGAAATCCCTCGCCGCTGGGCGCGATCCGATGATGAAGGCGTCGGACGCTGCCAAGCCGGAAGAAGAAATCAAGAAAGTACTTCAGCAAGCCTCTATGACGACACGGGTCGGAGCCGATCCGGAAAAAGAGCCCTGCGGTGTCAGCGCGATTTTGTGGACCAAGCGGTACTGGCTGGAAGATCGTGGACGCAAAGAGGCCACGGAATCCAAGAAGCAGAAATCCGACGTCCGCATGCCGGACGAGAAGATCCAGAAGTATCTGGATATGCCTAATATGGAGGTGGTATTGCAGCTCTGCGGCGACGACGAGTATTTTGCCGAAGGAGCGCAGGTGACCTTCCAGCAGGGCTCTAAGCCCATCAAGCCGGTGGATGTCAGCCAGGCCGAGCGCGGGCGCAAGATCGAGATCGCAGGCAAGGGCTCGGCCTATCGCGCTCGCTTTTCCGCCCGCTTTGCTTACGATTCATTTGACCCTAATGCTAAAACAAAGATTATCGTATATCTAAATGATGGCAAGACCAGCAATTTCGATGCGGACTTCTCTAAAGTAAAGTAAAGTAAAGTTTTGCGAAGATGGGCTAATAATTAGCGTAACGGGGTTTTTGCTGTGGGTGCATGCCTCGTACCACCTAGGGTGCTCTTCCTGTTTCTACTCCCTCTTGTTTTCTCTGCTTGTGCCAAAAATCAAAACATAATCTTTCCTGTGGTTGCGGGAACGGGTTCTATCAACGGTGAAGCGATTCTAAACTATGACACGATGGCGGTGTTTAAGTTCACGGATGCCCCAGATGCGCCAAACTCAGGCGCTACCGTTGCTGGGTTGCTCTCAAATGTTTTGACGAAACTTGGATTCACAGTTGTGGAGCGGACGCGACTCGATCAAATTATGGACGAACAAATTACACTTGCTAGCTCTGGTAGCAAGAATCCATTGACCATAGGGAAATTTGCAGGGGCGAAAGCCATTGTTGTCGGAGAAGTAGGGCAATGGGAAACCCACCGTCGAAAGACCGACACCACATATTTTGCCAACAAAGGCATGGTCGTTCCCATTCAAGGGCAGCAGTGGGATGAAACCTATGTGTCATTGTCACTTAGAATTATCAGCGTAGAGGACGGCACCGTAGTTTTTAGTGGGGATGGCCACTTTCCCAAGCCAATTGTGGATCCTCCACAAAAAGTAGCGCAGATTATCCTCGATGGTATCCTTGGTAAGCTGGTTGAGCTAATAAGACCGTCGCCTTCGAAAGGGAAAATTGGTATTAGGTATGAGCCTCGTAGTTTTAGCGATGGGTGGTTGCCCGCTATAGTGGAAGTTGCGTCTGGAAGCCCGGCCGAGCAGGCGGGACTAAGGGCAGGAGATCTGATTAAGACCTGCAACAGCAGATCACTTCAGGGGAAGAGCAAGCTTGCGGTGCATGTTGACTGGTCAAAACTTTGCAGACTGAATCCAGAAGAAAGTGTAAAGCTGGAAGTTGTCAGAGAATTCCAACTCATACAGGTATCAGAGACACCTGTCGCAAGAAATCCTCAATAACGCAAGCAATGCTATTGACAAGGGGATAGCTTCGACCCCAACGCCAAAACCAAGATCATCGTCACCTTCCCCAAAGTGGTCACAAATCGTGACCACCCCAAAAGGCTGAGATCTTCAGCTCGTGCACCGACGTCCTGGCGTTCCCACACGCGCCCAATCGAGGTGCGGGCGCCTCCTGGCATTGCCCTTGCTCATCACTGGTAGGGCCTTCTGGTTCAAGCGGTCACCGAGCAAGGAGGATGCACCCATGGACGGACGGCGAGAGCGACGGTTGTTCCTGAAATGCCCCATTTCCTTCGAGGGAAAACAAGGAGTTATCCAGGGGACGCTCTTCAACCTTTCACCGGGAGGCGGGGCTGTTGAAAGCGACGTGCCTGTACAATGTGGAACGGTACTGACGCTGCGTGTACACCTACCTTCTCTGAAGCAGCCGATCGAGGTGGAGCGGGCAGAGGTCACCTGGACGGCCGGCGATGACTTCGGCGTGCAGTTCCGCCACTTGAATCCCCAGGAGCGGGAGCGCCTGAACCATGTGATCGAGGCGATGGCGCCGGGCATGCAGCAGCAGCAAGCGCGTCAGTTCCACCACGCCTGATTCCGCATCCCGCGCGAATCGGTCCCGCTTTTCCCGCAAGTCTCGCGAGCGCCGGCCTCCAACCAAAGCATATGCAATTATCCATGCGAGTTGGGTGGATGTCGAGTAGCATAGCTGCTCCAAGTATATAGTTTAGTCGGAAAGGCGCTGACTGTCGTCTCATGTTCGATGCATCATCTCTTCGGCTGCTCTTGGTAGAGCCACGAGCCGACCACCGTAGACGTCCATAATGCCGGCCAAACCCACCAGCATCGCCGGGGCCAAGAGCTGCTTCGGGAAAACCCCCATTGGCAATAAAGATGAGCGACGCTCCCTGGCATCGCCCTTGCTCATATTTAAAATGGTCCCCAGGATCACGGGTCGTCCAGCGAGGAGGATGTACCAATGGAAGCGCAACGAGAGCGACGAATGTTCGTGCAGTACCCCGTTGATTTTTTGGGAAATCAAGGAGTTGGCGAGGGACGGCTCTTCAACCTTTCGAGGAACGGCGGCGCCATTGAAAGCGGAGTGCCTGTACAACGAGGTACATTGCTGACCCTGCGTGTACACCTGCCGTCCCTTCCTCAGCCGATCGCGGTGGATCAGGCCGAGGTCACCTGGACGGCCGGCGAGGATTTCGGCGTGCAGTTTCTCAGCCTCGGAACCCGTGACGAGGCGCGCCTCAGCCAGCTGATCGCCGGCCTGCAGCAAAACTCCCACAGCACCGAAGCGGCTTGAGCTGCCCGGCGCTGGGCGCCAGGACTCTCATATGGAGCAGTCGGATTCCACCAAGCGCTTTCAAGCGCAACTCCCGATTCTCTTCTCGGTGGACGGCCACCAGGGACAAGCCCGCGGCCTCGTCTACAACCTCTCGGCCGACGGATGCAAGATGACCAGCGACACGCGGGTGGCGCTGGGCACCTACCTCAACCTCCGGCTCTATCTCCCGGGTTCCCCTGCGCCGGTGGAGATCCGATTGGCCGTCGTCCGCTGGGCCCAGGGGTGGGACTTCGGCGTCACCTTCCTGCACATGCCAAGCGAAGAGTTCCAGCGGCTGACCCGGTACCTCGCCAGCCTCGAGACAACCCACGCGGCCCGCTGACACATCGCGTCCGATAGCCGCGATTCGCTATTATTGTGGAAAGTCGCTAGACTGCCCGGCAGCAATTCAGGCACGGCGGCACATCACCTTCACCCACAGGAGGGTCTCGATGAGCAACCACGAGCACAAGACACACAAGGAACACATCGATCACTTGTTGAAGGCGGTGGAATATTTCAAAGACTCGAGCAACTTCCTGCTGATGCTCAGCGTCGTGGCGCTCGGGTGGGTGGTGGAACATCCCGCCAGTGTGCACGAAAGCCTGAAGGATGCCATCGTGCTGTGTATGGGGCTGTCGGTCGTCTTCGGGCTGTTTACGATGGGGCTCATCCCGCTGGTGGCGGAAACCCTGACCGGGACCACCCCCTCGATCTACGACGTCCGGGGAGAGTTCCGGACCTTCGTGCTAGGGGGGCGCCATCACTCGCTCCCGTTGAAGGCCGTCTGCTGGCCGCAGCAAGTCCTCTTCATCGCGGGCGTCATGCTCTACGCCGTCGGCAACGTCATGAAGTAGTTTTTTCAGCGCTGCACCCGCAGGAGCTGACCCTCCACCCTGCGGGTGCAACCTTTCAATCAGCGCACCTTCTTCGAGTTTCGCGTTTGTCGATTGCCCTGCTCCATTTTTATTTTTGTGGAAGATCCAATTTTAGA
>DASQGO010000116.1:0-2094 GCA_035632555.1 Nitrospiraceae bacterium
CAAGAACCCCGACCGGATCATCATCGAACTGCAGAATACGCTGCTGGGGAAAACTGCAAAGGACCGGCTGACAGAGACCAAATTTCCAGGCGAGATCGCCATTGCACAGCCGCATCCTCGCTCCGTCACGATCTCGCTCGACATGAATGCCGTCAGCGACTACAAGTTGTTGCCCCTCAGAAGCCCAGACCGGTTGGTCGTGGATGTCTTCAACCAAACTCCGGCACAGCCTGCCGCAACCTATCAGAAACCAGTTCTTCCCGGCGCAACGCCCCCCCCGCCATCTCCCTCTCCTCCCCCGCTCCCTGCTCAGACTGCCATTGTCACCCCGTCGGATCCCGAACCGGCTCCGCCACCACTCGCCCCTTCTCCTGCTCCTCAGGTCAAGGCGCCCGCGCCGGTGGCACCGCCCCATAAAATCGAGCCCAAGGCCGTTCGCAATGACATCAGGATCATCGTCATCGATGCCGGGCATGGCGGGAAAGATCCGGGCGCAATCGGGCGGAGCGGGATGGCGGAAAAGGACATCACGCTTTTCGTCAGCCTTCGGCTCCGCGAACTCATCATCAAGCGGCTCGGCAAAGGCGTGTTGATGACGCGTGACCGGGACGTGTTTATCGAACTGGAGGACCGTGCCAAGTTTGCCAACAACATGGGGGCTGACCTCTTCGTCTCCGTCCATGTGAATTCGCATCCCCAGCGATCCACGAAAGGCGTGGAGATCTACCATTTCGGCGAGGCGACCGACCGGCGCGCCCTGGAAGTGGCCGCGCGTGAAAACGGGACCCCCATCAAGGATACGGGCATCGGATGGGAATACCTGGTTGCCGATCTCCTGACCACGAAGAAGGTGCAGGAGTCACTGGAATTGGCCTGGACCACCAAGAAGGCCATGATCGCCCGCCTGGACGATTACTACGACGTCGAAGACCACGGCGTCAAAACCGCTCCATTTTACGTGCTCCGGTTCACGACCATGCCCAGCATTCTTGCCGAGATCGCCTTCATCACCAATCCCACCGAAGAGCGGCTGATGCAAAGCGATGCCTTCCTGTATCGAATAGCCGAATCCATTTTCGACGGCATCAAGACCTATGTAAAGCCCCTCCAGACCGTCTCGAGATAACGTGCCGACGTTCAAAGTGACATTGGAGTACGACGGCACGGCCTACGCCGGCTGGCAACGTCAGCCCGACCAGCCGACGATCCAGGAAGCCGTCGAAGCCGCGCTGCGCGGCATCACGCAGGCCGACATCTCCGCGATTGCGGCGGGACGCACCGACGCCGGCGTCCACGCCCTGGGGCAGGTGGTCAGTTTCACATCCGAGAAATCCCTGACGCCGGATGAATGGCTGCGCGCCCTCAACGCCACGCTGCCGGAGGACATCAGCGTCCGAGCCGTCGAGCGGGCCGTCGACGATTTTCATGCCCGCTACTCAGCCGTCAAGAAATTGTATGCCTATCGCATCCTGCACAGGCCGTCCCGCTCGGCGTTGGAGCGTACGCGGGCCTGGCACGTCTATGGAAGATTGAATGTGGATGCCATGCGCCAGGCTACCGGGCATCTGGTCGGCAAATATGACTTTTCGTCATTCCAGGGGCACCCGACCGACGTGGAAAATCCCATCTGCGATCTTCAGCGGCTGGAGATCGTCAGGAATCAGGATGTGGTCGGAATTGAGATTGAAGCGGACCGGTTCCTGAAACAAATGGTCCGTGCGATGGTGGGGACGCTGGTGGAAGTGGGACAGGAAAAGCGGAAGCCGGAGGAGTTGAAGCAGATTCTCGAAGCAAAAGACCGCCGCGCCGCCGGCTATACGGCTCCGGCACAGGGGCTGTATTTGGTCAAGGTCGAATACTAAGCCGCAGCGCGCTCAAACAAATCGGCCCGGCCGGAGCCTCCTCCGACCGGGCCGATTTTCATCATCGATTAATTGACGCGCTATCTGGTCTGTCCCATCAACCAGACACCCTTGGCCAGCAACTCGCGATTGCCGAGTAACTGTGGCGTCTGCTCGTTGTTGTATTCCCGCCGGGCGATGCGCTCGACCTGCGACTTGGCATAGTCGAACACTTCCTGCAGGTCCAGCGCCC
>DASQGO010000117.1:0-6291 GCA_035632555.1 Nitrospiraceae bacterium
GCTTGCCGAGCAGGTTGGCTGGGCGGCGGCGCTCGGCGTCGCGGCGCTGGTCGCGTTCATCGGTGGACTCATGTGGATCAACATCCAGCCGGGCCTCGGGTTGCGGTCCGATCGCGAGATTGGTACAGTTCCCCCATGACCATGCAATTTCAGAAGAAAAATCCTCGCGCGGTCATTTCGACCATGTTTGGAGATATCCATCTCAAACTGTACGCCGAGGAGGCTCCCCGGCATGTGGAAAATTTTCTCAACCTGGCCAAGATGGGTTTTTACGATGGGACGACCTTTCATCGCGTTGTACCAGGCTTCCTCATCCAAGGCGGCGATCCGTTGAGCAAAAAGCCCGACCGGAGCCTGCACGGCACCGGCGAACCGGGCTATGCCATTTCGGCTGAACCCAACGACCGCCCGCACAAGCGCGGCGCCCTGTCCATGGCCAAGATGCCGAAGGAAACCAACAGCACGCGGAATTTCGACGACAATGGGTCGCAGTTTTTCATCTGCGTGGCGGACAGCAGCGGCCTGGACCGCCGCTATACGACTTTCGGGGAGGTGTTCCGCGGGATGGACGTGGTGGATAAGATTGTTACAATGCCGTGTGACGAGCGGGACAATCCGCTGGAGCCAATCGCGATAACAGTGACGGTCAAGGAATGATCAGCGCGCGTACTAGCTCTGCCAAAATGCCATGCTGGCGTAGGTGACAGTCGAATTGAATTGGTCCGTAATGCCCCGGTCATAGCGCAAGACCTGTCCTTTTCCCTCCCCGATCAATTTCAACAAGGTGTAAATGGCGGCAAACCCGGAGATGCGCCGGCTGTCGCCTTCCTTGACGATGAACTGGGCAAACGCGTCCGCATTAACCTCTTCAACATGCTTCAGCATCGTCAGGTCCGTTTGCATGCAGCGGTGGAACGAGAAATCAGTGGGCGGAGACGAATCGCCATAGCGCATGCCGATATGGGCCAGTTCGACGCTGGCAACGATGCAGGCCGGTCTGCCTGCTGATGCCAGGGCATTCCGCAGGGACGCAAGGAATGTCTCGACTCTCTCGCGCAGCTCTCGCAGTTGCGGATCAAAGAAGGTTGCGGGTGGGAACGAACAGAGAACCGGCACGACAGAGATCGGCTTGCCGGGCCCGGAGACATATTGGAGAAATGGCAGTTGGAATTCGATGGCATGCTCGTTCTTGTGCGCGAGTTCTTCGTCGAAGCAAAATCCAGTGGCGGCTCGAAGCTGGGCGAGGATCTCGCGGTCGGTCTTGATCACGCCGAGCGGCGTTTCAAAATCCTTTCCGGTCACGGCATAGCCGTTCTGAAGGCCGGCGTGGCAGGTTCCCAGGACTACAAAGAGGTCCGGAGCCTGCGCTTCCTGCAGTTCCTTGTAAGCCCAGGCGTAAATCGGACCCGCGTGCTTGATCTCGTAGTGCGGGGCGACCAGTCCCTTGATCGGCTGTCCCTTGTGTTCCGATTCTTTCCGTTCGGGTCCCTCTTTTGAGGTAAAGCATCCCTTGAGCTGGGCCATCAACTTCCCCGGTTCGGCTTCGTAGCTCTTGCCGGCGAAGGCGGCTGCGCGGGCCGGCGCAACCCGGTAGGCGGCCAAGGCGGTCTGGCGCGCCGCATCCGCGCGCTCACCTTCCAGAAACAGCTTGTCGTCCAGATCGTTGACCAGTCGTTGCAAGCGGTCCGGCACGAGGAATTCGCCGAATTTTCTGAGGTATTCAGCGGAGACTTGCTCCAGCGAATGCTCGCCATCGAAAAACTGGAGCAGATAAAAGTAGCTCAGCGGGACGATCAGCTTTTCCGTGCTCAGCCCGCTGGGGTCCCACAGCAGCACGTACTGCTCGTCACCCTCCTTCAGCGGTGAGAACTGGAGGTTCCTGAGCAGCGGGAATGGCCGTGAGCTTTGAGCGGATTCGGTCATTGCGGGGGTTCCGTTCCCTTTCGGCGCACATGGAACACGATCAAGGTGGCGACCGTAATGGCCAGCAGCCACCAGGTCGCCTGCCCGTACTGCGGCTGGGCGTATTCAATCAAGTCGGTCAACCGCCCAATCAGCAGGGACATGCGCGCCATGACGGTGTACCCGAAGGCGGCGCCGAACGCAATCATCAGGAAGATGATGCCGGTTCGGGCGACGGCTTTGCCAGGTCCCGTATGCTCGACTGAAAAGAAGAAATAAAACAGGACCGACACGACGCCGACCAGAAGCACGACGGCATTCAGGTTGCTGGCTGGATCGAGCAGGCTGTACGTGAACATTGTGCTCCCGTCTGCTGCAAGGAATGCCAGGGGGCGGACGGTATCTTCGATTTGTTTGAGAATATATGACGAGATGACCCGGGGAATGGCCAGACCCGATCCGATACCGACGACGAAGGCGAAGGCGATGCGGGACATCCAGGCGGCATTGGGTACGTAGCGCGTCAGCATGAGCGTGCCGATCGCCAGCGGGATGAGCAGCGACCAGTCGCCCTGCTTGACCATGGGTTCGTAGATCAGCCGGACAGCCACCGTGTCGTAGGTTTTGACGATTGCATAGCCGACAGAGATGCCGACGTACAGATGCTCGGCGAGCTTGAAGAGGGGGTTGTCCTGATAGAGGAACGTCAGGATAAACAGGGTCAACCCTGTTGCCACCCATGCGCCGACAATGACTTCAAACGGCATGCGTCCCTAGCTCCGATTCTGCTCGCCCCGGCCTTTCGACGCCCGGATCAGCAGGTAAAATACGTTGCACAGGATGACCAGAACGATAATGGCGAAATGCGTCGCCGACTGCGCGTCCATTCCGGCCCCAGCCTTGCCTTTCTTGCCGATCAGCACTTCATACTCGGCCGCGCCGCGCAATCCCCCGATCAAGCCGTTGAGCTGGCCGCTGCGCAGCAACGGATAGAGGCCCGGCGCGATGACGCCGGTGCAGCCTCCGCCCAGCTCAAATTTGTACTTGTCTTTGCCGAAGACATACCAGGTTTCGATCCCGGTGCTGCCTGCGGCGAGGCTGACGACGTAGCTGACGTCCCGCAGACTCTGCACGTTCCTGAGAACTTCCAGATCCTTCGTCGGCTGGTTGTTGTAATCCGTGGGGAACGCCTTGTAGACGTCCTGCCCCATATTGATGATGACCGAGCTTCCACCGGGGCTCCACCCGAGAAATACATAGTCTTTTCCTGACACCTTCCCCTCTTCGCGGGCGACGCGCGCGATGACTTCGCCGGCCATGCCGGTGCCTGGCAGCCAGAGCGTCATGCCGATCACACGAAGGTTCTTCTTGAACGCATGATGCAGCAGGGCGACGGCTTGCGGGTAGAGCTCGGGTTTCGAAGCCGGATCGAAGTCCAGCGAGAGCAGAAAGACCGAGCCTTCCGGAAGCGCTTCGATATAATCGTAGACGCCTTTCACTTCGGGGGAAACCTTGATGGCGAGGCCGACCGGATACAACAGCGGGATCAAGGTGCACAGGCCGATGACCAGGAAGATGATCCGGCGATCGATATGAAGCATGCGCTCGGCGAAGGTCACGCGATTCCCCTACTCTTTCCCGCCACCCAGATAGGCCCGTTCCACGCCGAAGATAATTTTCAGGGACAGGGCCACAGCCCCCAGGCTGATGCCGATCAAAATGGCCCGCCGCACAGAGGCGTTCAGGACGTTCAGAATCCATTGCGTGACGTCGCCGCTGGCCGGGATCAAATATTCGCCGAGCGGCACGCGGCCCATCATGACAATCACGGCGGCAATCAGCAAGACGGCCGCCTCCCGGCTTCTGGCCCTGAACGAACGATACGCGGCGGATGCGATAAAGAACGCCAGGATGGCGAACATGGTGCCCTGTAGCGGTACCATCATGAAGGTATAAATCCACCCAAAGGCCGTCGTGACGCCGTCCGTCGTTTCCTTCCCGCCGTGCCAGAGGCCGACGGCGATCGTGCCGAGCATGCCGGCATAGAGCACAAAGCTGTATCCCCAGCCCGGTTCCTTCCGCCTGATCTTGGCGGCGTGAATGTGAAACAGGCTGGTCACGCCCAAGATCAGGGCGAACCCGCCGATAATCTGGAGCCACTTGGAAACCGATGTGAGCATCAGTTCGGAGGATGGGTGCGGGATATAGTATTGCGCGGCGAAGAGAATGCCGGTGACGAAGGTGATCAATAGCGGGAGTTGTCGCCTTAGGACCGTCATTTCAAATCCTTCATGAGGTCGAGCACGAACGACAGATCCAGATGAAACAAGACGGAAGCCGTGGCGAGGGCCGTTCCAATTCCCAGCGTGGCCAGGATGCAGGCCTTGCCGATGTCCTGCCCGCGCAGTGTGCCGAGCTGGACCGGTTCGCGGGATAGATAGGCGCTGGCCGCGTACAATTCTTCCCCGATGAGAGTGTAATCACACGTCGTCACGAAAAAGGGCAACTGATGGTCGGAATCAGTGCCGGCGATCTGAATGGCGCCCGTGCTGGCCCCGGTTTCTGTCAGCAACAGGGACTCGGCAAAGTAGGAGCCCATGAAAAAGTTCGCGGCGGGCTTCTTCCTCAGCATGATACCGTCCACCGCCGCGGTGTAGCTGAATTGATCAGTCGTGATGAAGAAGTTGGAATCTTCCTTGAAGACGTCCGGCTTGCCCGCTTCAAGATAAGATTGCTTGGTGATCTCCTGGCAGACGGCCATGACAATGGGGTCGCGATGGGGAACCATGAGTTCGGTCTCGTAGGCGGCCACCCGTTTGGCGACCCGCCCGAGAATCACTGCCGCAGCGACGGTGGATGGTTCGCTCATGTCTCCGGCACCAGTGAGGTACAAAATGGGCTTTCCGAGCTCGGTGGCGCGGCCGATGGCTTCATCCACTGCATCCAGGCCTGCGATGCGACGCAGAAAGATCTCCCGACGCTTGGCCATCTGGATTGAGCCAAAGACCACGAATCCGAAGATCGCGACGATGGCCAGGTTGTTGATCTGGTTCCAGTTGAACCAATTGGGCTCTGGCGTGGCCTGTACCGGCATGGCGGATGCCCGCTGCCCTCCTGAGATGGCCACGACGGTCACGGCATAGGGCATACCGTCTTTGAGCTCAACCCCCTTGCCTGATTTGATCGTGAACTGGTGCGCATCCTTCGGTGCCGGCCTGGTCCACCAGGGCGCCTTGGCATCCCGCACGTAATGGGAGTCGGATGCAAATTCCGCAACGGCCTTTGGCTCAGCAGCGCCCGGCTCGTGCAGGAGGATTTGATACTTGAGCGTCTTGTCCTCCCCGTCCGCTTTGGCCCAGGTGACAGTCAGGCTTCCGCCACCGTCGTTCAGCGTGTCGAACGCGCGGATCTGCTGCGGCGGCACGATCTCAGCGGCCTGGGCTGCCCAGGGAAGAAGCGCGCCGCATGCAAGCAGGGCGGCGGTTGTCCGGACGATTTTTATCATCACCCTTCGATGATCTCCACGTTTGCCCGTGGGATGGTGGCGCGAGTTTTGTCTGGAAAGGTGACTTCCAGCACGCGGACGTGACTTTCGGTCTCGATCTGTTTCAGATCCGGCGGGAGTGCCGACACCTGGCCGATCCGGCCGAATAGCGGATCGCGGATGACGCGGACCTGATCGCCCGCTTGGATCCCGCCCCGCTCCGCGTTGGCCGTGCCTTGAGCCGCCCGGGTGCCGTTGGCCGGAATGATGATCTCAGGCCGGATCACGCCGGCCCTGATCTGCGTTGCTCCGGAAACAGAGGCCTTCTGTCCCTGGTGCTTTGACAAAAGGGCAAAGGTTTTCGTTGCCATCGGAATAGTGCCGAATCCTTCGGTCAGGATCACGGTGATGCCGATCTTTTCCGTGCCTGTGATAGCTACGCCCAGGTCGTAGCCGAGCAAGGCGCGGAGGTCCTTGTCGTGAATGCCGCCGACGATCAATGCGGCCACCCCGATTTCACGGGCACGCGCAAGCGTGTCGGCGCCGAGAAAGGAGCCTCCGACGACAATTTTCCCTTTCATGTCCGTGGTCAGCCTGTCGGCAGCGAGTGTCTCATCCGGCGAGGCGACCGCCATGCACACCTCGCCCCATGTTTCCCCCCCGACCCCGAAAATGCCTTGCACCAATGTGCAGGACGTTTCGATTGTGACGCCCTGCCGGGGATGCACCTCGGCGACGGTCCCATCGATATACGCGAGCAGTTCCAGGCGGCGCGGCGGCTCGCGCAACAGGACCAGTCCGGTCACAGTGGATACGGTATCGAGCGTGCCCTGGATGGGCGCGCGCACTTCTGTTTTGAGAAATTTGAAGAAGGGCTTGTTTTCTGCGATCACGTCATCCTTCTG
>DASQGO010000118.1:0-11665 GCA_035632555.1 Nitrospiraceae bacterium
TAGAGCCCCGGCGGCTGCTTGACCACCCAACGCGCCGCGCGAAGCGCGCCGCGCACGAAGGTGTCGCGGCTCTGCGCACGGTGCGTGATCTCGATCCGTTCCCCCATCCCGCCGAAGATGACCGTGTGGTCGCCCACGATATCGCCGGCGCGGATCGTCTGAATTCCGATCTCGCCACGCTTGCGTTCGCCGAGCATGCCCTTGCGGGTATAGACCGCCGCCTGCGCCAAGTCTTTGCCGATGGCTTTGGCCAGCACCTCCGCCATTTTCAACGCCGTCCCGCTGGGAGCGTCTTTCTTCAGGCGATGGTGGGCTTCGATCACTTCGATGTCGTAGTCTTCATGCAGCGTTTTGGCCATCTCGGCGATCATCTTAAAGAGCATGTTCACACCCACGCTCATGTTGGGCGAGAACACGCAGGGAAGCTGCTTGGCCAGCGACCGGAGCTCGTCCATCTCGGAAGCGGAAAATCCCGTGGTGCCGATCACCATCGCCTTGTGCTGCTTTGCCGCGATGCGCATGTGCTCCAGCGTGGCCTGGGGCGAGGAGAAATCGATGATGACGTCGCCCCGCTCGACGCAGGCCGACAGATCGTCGCCGATGATGACCAGGTTCGAACTGCAGCCGGCCAGTTCGCCGGCGTCTTCCCCCACCGCGACATGCCCCTTTTTTTCGACCGCAGCCACGAGCGTCAGCGCCGCCGATTCTTCCATCAGCGCCACCAGCCTCGAACCCATGCGTCCGGCCGTGCCCGCGATAATCACTTTAATCATGCCATGACTCCATTACGCATCATTCGTTCTGTACGAAACACGAAGAACGAGAGGGAGTGAACGTCAAATGAGTCCGTAGTCTTTCAATGCGCGCGTTAGCTTTTCCCTCGTGTCGGCGGCCATGGGGCAGAGCGGCAGGCGCAGCTCCGCGGCACACTTGCCCATCATGCCCAGCGCTTCCTTGACCGGGATCGGATTGGTTTCATAAAACAGGGCGGCAAACAACGGCGACATTTTATAGTGCAGCTTCCGTGCCTCCGCCAGTTTGCCCGCCTCGAAGGCATCCGTCATCTTCGCCATGTCCTTCGGTGCGATGTTGGCGGTGACGGTGATGACGCCCTTGGCGCCGACCGCCATCATGGGCAGGGTGAGCGCGTCGTCGCCGGAGAGCACGACCATCCGCTCGCCGCAAGCCTGGAGGATGTCCGATACCTGCTGCAGGGAACCGCTGCCCTCCTTGATCGCCACGATGTTCTTGATGGACGACAGCCGGGCCACGGTCGGCGGCAGCATGTTCACGCTGGTCCGCCCCGGGATGTTGTAGAGCACGATGGGGAGGTCCACCGCCTCGGCCACCGCCTTGTAATGGCGGTAAAGGCCTTCCTGCGTCGGCTTGTTGTAATAGGGCGTGATCAGCAGCGCCCCGTCCGCGCCGGATTTCTTCGCGTGCCTGGTCAGCGTGATCGCCTCGTCCGTGCTGTTGGAGCCGGAGCCGGCGATGACCGGCACGCGCCCCTTGGCCGCTTCGATCGTAAACGCGACGACCCGCTCGTGTTCTTCGTGCGTCAGCGTGGCGGATTCGCCGGTCGTACCGCAGGGCACGATCCCGTGGGTGCCCTGCGCGATCTGCCAGTCGATCAAATCGCCCAGCGCCTTCTCATCGACTTTCCCCTTTTTAAACGGCGTGACGATCGCAACGAGCGAACCGTGAAACATAGGGCACCTCTTACAACCAGGCATCCGGCAGGATGCGTCCTTCATACACGGCGCGGGCATCGCCCTGCAAGTAGACGTTCGTGAACGACTCGCCGCGCGCGTCGAAATGCACGGTCAGCTCCAGGCCGCTCTGGGGCACCAGCGTCACCGGCGACTCGACCTTGGCGACGAGGCTGGCCAGCAGGGCCGATGCGATGGACCCTGTGCCGCAGGCCAGCGTTTCGTCCTCGACGCCCCGCTCGTAGGTCCTGATCCGGATCCGGTGCGGATCGAGCACCTTGATGAAATTCACGTTCGTGCCGGCCGGCTTGAATAGGTCGTGGTAGCGCGTGGGCCGCCCGATGCCGACGATATCCATCTTGTCCGGGTCGTCCACAAGATAGACGCAGTGCGGCACGCCGGTATCGAGAAAATGTGCCTGCCGCGTCGTACCGTTGACCACCACGTTCAAATTCAACCGCAGCCCCCTGGGATCGGGAAAGCGCACCTTCACCGCCTCCGGCTTCCCGCCTCGCGCCGTGGCCACCATGTCAGCGTCGATCATCCCCGCGAGCGTTTCGAACGTCATGCGCTTCGGCGCGATTTTCTTGAGATAGGCAAAGCGGGCCGCGCAGCGCGCGCCGTTGCCGCTGAATTCCGCTTCGCTGCCGTCCGCGTTGAACAGCCGCCAGCGGAAATGGGCTTTGCGCGACCGCTCGATCAGGATCAGCCCGTCGCCGCCGACGGACATGCGGTGCGCGCAGATCTTTGCCGCGAGCGCGCTCGCCCATGTGCCGTCCACGATGCCGCGCCGGTTGTCCACCAGGATGAAATCGTTTCCGCTTCCCGATAATTTCATGAAGGGGATCGGTTTCTGTTTCGTCTCGCTGCGTGCCATTACTTGTTCCTCTTTTTCGCCGTCTTTGTTGCCGGGCCACCCGCTTTCGATTTCAGGAACGCCGGAATCGTTTCGCCCCTGACCAGATCGGCCAGACTCTCGCGCTCGCGGATCACGTGGATTTCCTTGCCCTTGACCAGGATCTCCGGCACGCGCGGCCGCGAGTTGTAGTTGGAGGACATCACGAACCCGTACGCGCCCGCGCTCATGACCGCCAGGAGATCGCCGGTCTTGGCCTCCGGCATCGCGCGGTCCTTGGCCAGGAAGTCTCCGGACTCGCACACGGGCCCGACGACGTCCACCGTGACGGACTTCGCCGACACAGGCGTCTCGCGCACCGGCTTGATGTCGTGAAAAGCGCCGTAGAGGCTCGGCCGGATCAGATCGTTCATCGCCGCATCCACAATCACGAAGCGTTTGACGTCGCTGGCTTTCTGGTACAGCACCTTGGTCACGAGCGCGCCGGCGTTGCCGACGATGACGCGCCCCGGCTCCATGATCACCGTGCACTTCAGGTCGCGCAGCAGCGGGGAGAGCGCCGCCGCCAGGTCCTTCGGCTCCGGCGGCTTCTCGTCCGAATAGGTGATGCCGAGTCCGCCGCCGATGTTGATATAGCGGATGTTGATGCCGTGGCTCTTCAATTGCGCGACCAGTTCCAGCACTTTTTTCAGGGCGTCTACAAACGGCGTGACCTCGGTCAACTGCGAGCCGATGTGCTTGTGCACGCCGACCACGTCGATGTGCTTGAGCGAGAAGGCCAGCTTGAATTCCTCCAGCGCCCGGTCGGCGCTGATGCCGAACTTGCTCTTTTTCATCCCCGTGGAAATGTACGGGTGTGTCTTGGGGTCGACGTCGGGGTTGACGCGCAGAGCCACGCGCGCCTTTATCCGCATCTCGGCCGCCACGTCGTCGATCGCGTGCAATTCGTCCGACGACTCCACGTTGAACATCAGAATCCCGGACTTCAACGCGTAACGGATCT
This sequence comes from Nitrospiraceae bacterium, assembly GCA_035632555.1. Taxonomy (GTDB): domain Bacteria; phylum Nitrospirota; class Nitrospiria; order Nitrospirales; family Nitrospiraceae; genus 2-02-FULL-62-14. The sequence continues at coordinate 3,569 of DASQGO010000118.1, forward strand.
CCTCGCGGTTCTTGCCGACACCGGCGAAGACGATCTTCGCCGGCGGCACGCCGGCCTTGAGCGCCCGATAGAGTTCGCCGCCGGAAACGATGTCTGCGCCGCCGCCCTCGTGCGCCATGAGGCGCAGGATGGCCAGATTTGAGTTAGCCTTCATTGCAAAGGCGATGATGTGCGGTACGCGCTGGAAGGCGCTGTCGAGAGCCCGGAAGTGGCGGACCAGCGTCGCGTGGCTGTAGACATAAAACGGCGTGCCGGCTTCTTTGGCGATCCGGCTCAGCGGAACGTCTTCGCAGTACAGTTCGCCCTGACGGTATGCAAAATCGTGCATCGTCGTTGTTCCTATCGTCCGCCGACCGGCCTCATGTCCGGCAGCGTGATCTCGTCCGGCGGCGTCACAATCCCTTCTTCAGATTTTTGTTTGGCGGCGGTTGCCTCGCGCGCTTCCTGCTCCTTGCGGGCCTGCTCTTCTTTTTTCCGTTCCGCCTGCAGCCGCACCCCGATTCCGTAATCGTCCGGTGGGACCGGAATGCCGGGGCGGCCGCAGCCTGCGAGCAAACCGACGAGCAGCACGTACGCCCACGCGCGGCGCGTCATGCCAGCACTTTTTCCAGTGCCTTGAGCCTGGCCTCAACGCGCTTTCTCGACGTGCCGCCGATCTGCGAACGCCGCTCGATGGCGCCCTCCACCGTCAGCACGTCCAGCGCGTCCTTCTCGAATTTGGTCGAGATGCCGCGCAGGTCCGCCAGGGTCAGGTCCCGTAAATCTTTCTTCTGGTCCAGGCACCAGCGCACGAGGCGGCCTGTGATCGCATGCGCTTCGCGGAACGGCACGCCCTTCCCGGTCAGATAGTCCGCGAGCTCCGTGGCCAGGATGTAGCCGGCCCCGGCGGCTTTTCCCAGGGACTCGCGGTTCACCGTGAGTCCCTGCATCACTTTCGTGATGATCTCGAGCGATGCCGAAACCTGGTCGAGCGCATCGAACAGCGCCTCCTTGTCCTCCTGCAGGTCCCGGTTGTAACTGAGCGGCAGACCCTTGAGCGTCGTCAGCAGCGCCATCAAATGCCCGTAGACGCGGCCGGTCTTGCCGCGGACCAGTTCGGGCACGTCCGGATTTTTCTTCTGCGGCATCATGCTGCTGCCCGTGCAGAAGGCGTCCGGGAGCTCCACGAACCGGAATTCCTGCGACGACCACAAAATCAATTCTTCGCTCAGGCGCGACAGGTGCATGATCAGGATCGCCAGCGCCGCCAGCGCTTCGATCACGAAGTCCCGATCGGATACCGCGTCCAGACTGTTCTGCGTCACGCCGGCAAAGCCGAGCAACTGGGCCACATAGGCCCGGTCCACCGCGTAGTTGGTGCCGGCCAGCGCGCCCGAGCCCAGCGGCATCTCGTCCAGCCGCGCCAGCAGATCGCGCACCCGCCCCTTGTCCCGCTCCGTCATTTCCACGTAGGCCAGCAGGTGATGCGCGAGCAGGACCGGCTGCGCCCGCTGAAGATGCGTGTAACCGGGCATCGCGACGTCTAGGTTGCGGCGCGCCTGGTCCAGCAGCGTCTGCTGAAACTGGCGTGCCGACTTGGCGAGCGCGCCGAGCGTGTCGCGCAGGTACAGGCGCAAGTCGAGCGCGACCTGGTCGTTCCGGCTCCGCCCCGTGTGCAGCTTGCCGCCGACCGGCCCAATCAGCTCGGTCAGCCGCCGTTCGATCGCCATGTGGATGTCCTCGTCCGTCGGCGCGAAGGGAAACCGATCCTTCTCGATCTCGGTCCGGATCTGTTCGAGTCCCCGGATGATCGCCTTCGCTTCCTGCGTCGTCAGGACGCCGGCCTGCTCCAGACCCTTGGAGTGGGCGATGCTGCCCTGGATGTCCTGCTTGTACATCCGGCGGTCGAATGCCAGCGACGAGCTGAACGCATCCATCAGCCGGTGCGTTTTTGTCCGGAACCGGCCGGACCAGGCCTTGCCTGTTTTGGCCGCCGCGCTGTTCTTTTTCTTTCCCATGATAAACGCCTTATTTCTTTTTCCGCCTCTGTGTCCGAATCGCCAGCCGGAGCGCGTTCAGCCTGATAAAGCCCTCCGCGTCCTTCTGCCGATAGACCTCGTCTTCCTCGAACGTTGCGATATCCAAGCGATAGAGCGACCGCTCCGATTTCCGCCCCGTGACTGTGCAGCTGCCCTTGTACAGCTTTACGCGGACCGTGCCGGTGACGTCTTTCTGCGCTTCATCGATCGCCACTTGCAGCATCTCCCGCTCCGGCGCATACCAGTAGCCGTAGTAGATCAGCTCCGCGTAGCGCGGGATGAGCGAATCCCGGAGATGCAGCACTTCGCGGTCCAAGGTCAGCGACTCCAGGCCGCGATGAGCGACGTGGAGAATGGTTCCGCCCGGCGTCTCGTAGACGCCGCGCGACTTCATGCCAACGTAGCGGTTTTCGACCAGGTCCACGCGGCCGATGCCGTGTTCCCCGCCGAGTTTGTTGAGGTGCGCCAGCAGCGTCGCGGGGCTCATTTTCCTGCCGTCCACGGCGACCGGGTCGCCCTGCGCGTACTCGATTTCCACTTCGCGCGGCTTGTCCGGCGCCTTCTCGGGCGACACGGTCAGTTGAAAAATCTCGTCCGGCGGCGCGGACCAGGGATCTTCCAGAATCCCGCCCTCGTAGCTGATGTGGAACAGATTCGGATCCGTGCTGTAGGGCTTGGCCTTCGTCGCCGTGACCGGAATGCCGTGCTTCTCGGCATACTCGATCAGCTCACGCCGCGAGCGCATGGTCCACTCCCGCCAGGGTGCAATGATCTTTACCTTTGGGTCGAGCGCCTGATACGTCAGCTCGAACCGCACCTGATCGTTCCCTTTCCCCGTCGAGCCGTGCGACACGGCATCCGCGCCTTCCTTGGCCGCGATTTCCATCTGCCGCTTGGCGATCAGGGGCCGGGCGATCGACGTGCCGAGCAGATAGGTGCCCTCATAGACAGCGCAGCCGCGCAGCATCGGGAACACATGGTCTTTCACGAACGTCTCGCGCAGGTCTTCGACGTAGGCCTTCGCCGCGCCGACGGTAAGCGCCTTCTTTTTGACCGCCTGCAAGTCCTCGCCCTGGCCCAGGTCGGCGCAGAACGCGACGACCTGGCAGTCGTAGGTCTCCAGCAGCCATTTCAGAATCACCGAGGTGTCGAGGCCGCCCGAATAGGCGAGCACGACTTTCTTGATCGCCGTCCGCTTCATGGTCGCGTCCTTCTGGTTCGTGGTTGCATCAGTTCGACCAAAATGGCTTTCTGCATGTGCAGGCGGTTCTCCGCCTGGTCCAGCACGACGGACTGCGGACCGTCCAGCACGCCAGCCGTGATCTCCTGCCCACGGTGCGCCGGCAGGCAGTGCATGACGATCGCATCCGGCTTGGCGCTCTTGAGCAGCCGCTCGTTCAGCTGATAGGGTGCGAGGGCTTTCAGCAACTGGTCCTGCTCGCGCTCGTGCCCCATGCTGACCCAGACATCCGTATACACGACGTCGGCGTCCTTGACCGCCACCAGGGGCTGGTCCGTGAGTTCGATCGTCGCGCCGGTCCGGGCCGCCTCCTCGCGGGCCCTGTCCAGCACACCCGGGTCCGGCCGATGGCCGCCGGGGCACCCCAGGCTGATGGTCATTCCCATCTTGGCTGCCGCTTCGATCAGCGAGTTCGCCACGTTGTTGCCGTCGCCGACGTAGGCGAGCTTCACGCCCTTGAGCCGGCCCTTTCGCTCCTGAATCGTCAGCAGATCCGACAGGGCCTGGCAGGGATGGCACAGGTCCGTCAGACCGTTGATCACCGGGATGGTCGCGTGGCGCGCCCAGTCTTCAACGATCGCATGGTCGAACGTCCGCACGACCAGCGCATCCAGGTAGCGCGAGAGCACGGCGGCGGTGTCCGCGACCGTCTCGCCGCGCGACAGCTGGATGTCGCTCAGCGACAGGAACGTCGCCTGCCCGCCGAGCTGGTGAATGCCGGTTTCGAACGAGACGCGGGTCCGCGTCGAGGGTTTCTCGAACAGCAGCCCCAGCGTCGCGCCGGCCAGCGGCTGGTAGCGCGCACCCTTGTGCCACAGGGTTTTGAGTTTGCGCGCCGACTCCAGCAGGCGCGCGACCGCCTGGCCGGGGATCGCGCTGACTGTCAGCAGGTCCTTGCCAAAACCCTGTGAATTGGAGCGACGAGACTCCTGTCGAGGTCGACGAGGCATCCGGCCTCCTCAGATTCGTTTGCCGAGAATTTGATTGAGGAGATCCAGCAGACGGTCGATCTCAGCCTGCGTGATCACCAGCGGCGGCACGAAACGCAGCACCCGATCCGCCGTGCAGTTGATCAGCAGGCCCCGAGCGAGGCAGTCGGTCACGACGGACTTGCCGTCCACCGTCAGCTCCATCCCCTGCAGCAGGCCGAGCCCGCGCACTTCCTTCACGATCGGCAGACGATCCTTCAGATCCTGCAGTCCGTGGGCAAGGTATTCGCCCATGCGCCGGCCATGCTGCAGCACCCGGCCTTCCAGCAGTGTGCGCAGGACAGCCAGGCCCGCGGCGCAGCTGACTGGATTGCCGCCGAACGTGGACGCATGGGTGCCCGGCTCGAATGCCGCCGCGGCGGCCTCGGTGGCGAGACAGGCGCCGATGGGCAGCCCGCCTCCGAGCCCCTTGCCGAGTGTCATGACGTCCGGCGCGACGCCGAGCTGCTCATACGCAAACAGCGTGCCGGTTCGCCCCACACCGGTCTGCACTTCGTCGAAGATCAGGAGAATGTCCCGCTGGCGGCAGAGTTCCTGGAGTCCCTTGAGGTAGGACTTGTCCGCGACCCGCACGCCGCCTTCGCCCTGGACCGGTTCCAGCAGGATGGCGGCGGTTTTGCTGCCGACAGCCTGCTCGACGGCCGAAAGATTATTGAACGGCACGTAGGTAAAACCCGGCAGGAGCGGCTCGAAGCCCTTCTGCACCTTTTCCTGGCCGGTGGCCGTGAGTGTCGCCATGGTCCGGCCGTGGAACGACTGGAGCATGGTGATGATCTCGTAGCGCTCAGCCCCGTATTTCTGATGCGCGTAGCGTCGGGCCAGCTTGATGGCCGTCTCGTTGGCTTCCGCGCCGCTGTTGCAGAAGAACACTTTTTTCGCGAACGAATGCTCGACCAGCATCTTGGCCAGCCTGGTCTGCGGTTCGGTGTAGTACAGATTGGAGGCGTGCAGCAGATGCTGGGCCTGTTTCTGGATCGCCGCGACCAGGTCCGGATGGCCGTGCCCGAGCACGTTCACCGCGATGCCCGCGACAAAATCCAGGTACTCCCGCCCTTCCAGGTCGTAGACCTTGCTCCCCCGCCCCCGCACGATGGAGATCGGCGAGCGGGCATAGGTATTCATCAAATACCGGTCGGCGTCCTGTCTTAATTCTTCTGTCGGCATGGCTTTCCCACCATCGAATGAATTTTCAAAACGTAACACATCGTCAGCATGAACGCAACAGAACGGAGCGCCCTATCTACTGATCAGCATTGAAGAAATTCGCTCTTCGGACCTTGAGCCGGCACCGGCGGAGTGTTATAAGACCAGCGCATGAAACCCTGCCCCAAATGTGAGCAGCCGAATCCAGACGACGCCAATTTCTGCGGACAGTGCGGGGCGACATTTCCCACCGCCGAGTCTTCCCCGTCGATAACCGACGATGAACTGTGGCGCGCGTTCATCGGCCCAAATGCAGACCGCTATTTGGAGCAGTTCAAAAAATTCGCCTTCACCGGAGCGCCGCGCTTCAATCTGACGTGGCACTGGCCGGCATTCCTGTTCATGCCCTTTCTCTGGTTCCTTTACCGCAAGATGTATCTCTACGCCTTTGTGTATGCGGTGGGGCCGGCCGTCTCGACGTTTCTGACCAACGATCTCATGGTCGGTCTCGTGTGGAGCATCATGGCCGCGGTGAGCGCCAACTACGTCTACTACTGGCACGTGCGCGAGGAAGTGGGCGAGATCAAGAAAAAACCCTGGCTGAGCAGTGCGGCGCAGGAACAGGCGATCCAGGATGCCGGTGGTGTGCAGCCCTATGTGATCGGAGTCGGCGTGGTTCTCTATGCGATCTTTTTCGCGGCCCTGTTCCAAGCGATCCAAGAGGGATCGCTGGACGGGGGAAAATTGCCCCCGGCCCGTCCGAAGCCGTCATCGCAACGCAGTCTGTGATGCAGGTGACGGATTGCAACCGGTTCCGTGGATTGCGTATCCTGTGCGCGGTTTATGGAGGAGCCTGATTGATGGCGAAGCTCGTGTTGCTGCGGCACGGCGAATCCCAATGGAACCTTGAAAACCGGTTCACCGGTTGGGTGGACGTGCCGCTTTCGCCCAAGGGCGAGCAGGAAGCCAGGGCAGCCGGCCAGAAGCTGTCCGGTACGAAGTTCAATCGGGCCTATACCTCCGTGCTGAAGCGCGCGATCGATACGCTGGCGATCGTGCTTGAGGTGATCGGTCAAACCGGTGTTCCCGTTGAAAAAGACAAGGCGCTCAACGAACGCATGTATGGGGAACTGCAAGGGTTGAACAAGGCCGAAACGGCGCAGAAATACGGCGAGCAGCAGGTGAAGATCTGGCGACGCAGCTATGATGTCAGTCCGCCGGGCGGCGAGAGCCTGAAAGACACCGCCGACCGCGTGCTGCCCTACTACGAACGGCACATCCGGCCGCAGATACTGGCCGGCCAAAATATTCTCATTGCCGCGCACGGCAACAGCCTGCGCGCGCTGGTGATGCAATTGGACAAGCTGTCCCGGGAAGCCGTGCTGGAATTGAACATTCCGACCGGTGCGCCGTTGCTCTACGAGTTCGATAAGGACGGGCAGGTTCTCAGTCACCGCTATCTGTGAGTTTGAAAGCCGCTAGTCGGTAATTTCCAATCCCTCAACCGGCTCTCCCAGTTCATCCACAGGCACCAGATCAATCATCAGCGCCAGCAGCTTCAGACGGTCTTCCGGCTCGATGATGGACTCTGCTTCCAGAAATCCGGCGGCCTCGGTCGCGATGGCTGTAGGATTGCCGCCTTCACGCGCCAGGCTTCCATACAAGCGCCGTCGCTGAGCCAACTCGGCTGGATAACTGTCGAGGTCCTGCTGCCGGAGACCCAGTTCAGACACCCAGGCATCGTTGACGCGCTGCATGAGCGCCTCCCACACGCGGTCGCGGTTCGCGTCAGACAATCCTGCATCGAGCGCCGACCAGGCCCAGAAGAGGCCCAGCGACAACAGCTCGCGAAGGATCTGATCGCCCCGCTCGTGGGAAACGGACAGGCCATAATCCTCCAGCGCGGCCCCGGAGAGGGCGCGGGAGATAATCGCATAGAAATTTTGCGCAGCGTCGGCCGGCGTCAGGCGCGGCATGGGTGATCCTCAAAAACTGGCGCAGCATAACGCAACCAATGGCTTCCGGTCACCTTGTCGGTCTGTAGATCGTGTGATATACAGTCGCTCAGGGGTTGTACTGCACGCAGGAGGACACGTAAATGGAGAGAGGGAAGATTCGCGTCGGCGTGGCCATGCTGATACTGGCACTCGTGACGGGCAGTTGGGAGTATGCACAGGCGGAAGAAAAAGGCTGGGGCTTTGGCACCGATGTGGGGTTCATCACCGGAACGACGAACAACACGGTGTTTGCGCTCAATTTCCAGGCCGACTACTACGTCGCCAGGGAGTTTTCGATCGGGCCGATGTTTCAATGGGTGCCGGCCGGTGATCTGAAGCAATATGCTTTTGCTGGCGTGGCCCGCTATCACTACCAGATCAACGATCGTTTCAACATCGTGCCTTTTGCTGGCATCGGGTTCATTCACGCGGATCTGGACACCGTTCGAAACGGCGTCCTCATTGATCGCAACGATACCAGCCACTACATTCCCATCGGGATATCGTTCGAATACCAGGCCACGCCGAGGCTCGCGTTCTCGAATACAATCATGGTCAACCTGCACGACATCAATATGTCCCCCTCGTTGCCAAGGGACACGACCAGCGTCTCGGTCCTGTTCGGGATGCGCTTCGGACCATAAATACCTGGAAGAAGGAAACAAAAAGGCCGGAACGGTCATGAACCCGTTCCGGCCTTTTTCTGCCAG
>DASQGO010000119.1:0-13514 GCA_035632555.1 Nitrospiraceae bacterium
CTGAACCAGCAGCAGGGGCACCTCGCGGCAGCAGAGTCCCGGTGTCACGCGCTGAACAGCGTCGTGCGCGAGGAAATGGGCTACGGCCGGGAAGGCGACGACAGCGTGGTGTCGCTGCGCAAGTCCTGCGCGGGCGTGAAAGAGGCCGTCGCGGAATGGCTGGACGTGCCGGAGCGGTTCGAGCGGGCCATGGAAGCGGCGCTGGGCGAGCGGCTGCGTGCCTGGATGGTGGAGAAGCCGGCCGATGCCCGGCAGGCCATCGAGTTTTTGAAAACAAAAGGGCTTGGGCGAGGCACGTTCGTGCCGGCGAAACCACGCTGGTCGAGTAGCAGCCGCGCACACGACTGGTGGGCCGGCCTCAAGGCTGAGCCGGGCGTGCTGGGGTTGGCGGCGGATCTGGTAAAAGCGGCGGCGGGCTCACAGGACGTGTGCGCGACCTTGTTCAACAGCGTCGTGGTCGTCGAGTCGCTCGATCATGCCGTGCGTTTGTGGGAGAACGGGCGCTGGACGGCCCCCGACGGTCCCGTGTTTGTGACGCTGGACGGCGACGTGCTGGACGCGGCCGGGGTCATGACCGGCGGGACGACCGGCGGGCTCCTGCAGCGCCGCCGGGAAATCCACGACCTCGAGACGCAGCAGGCGGAATTCGCGCGCGCGATCGAGACGCTGAGAAAAACCTGCGCGCAGTTGACGGCCGAGCGCGAGCAGTTGGCCGTCAGGCGGCAGCAGTTGGACGGGCAGGTCCGGGACGCTGAGCAGCAGCGGATTGCCGCACTGCTGGAAGAGCGGGCGGCGCGGGAGGCCGGATTGGCCGAACTCGACGAAGCGCTCCGGAAGATGGAACAGGAGCATCTGGCGGTCCAGCGGCAGCTCACGGAATCGCGCGTGGCGGCGGAAGCCTTGCGGGCGCGTTGCGAACATTGCCAGGCCGATGTGGCACGGCTGCTCAAGGCGCAGGAGGAAGGTACGGCACAGGCGCAGGCGTTGCAAGGGCAGCTTGATACGCTGACGGCTTCGATCGCGCAGAGCCAGGCCGAACGCAGCCGGCAGGAAGTCCTGTTTCAGGAATTGAACCGGCGGGTCGTGGAGTTGCGGCAGGAACTGGTCAAGGCGCAGGAGGCTCATGCGCAGGACATGCAGGCGGCCCGCCAGGTCGAGCAGAGCCTCGATGCGGCGCGCCAGGCGCTGGCGGCGAGCCGCGAAGCCCGAATGGGGGTCGAGGTCCGCCGGGCGGAGATCCGGACGCACCTAGGAACGGTCGAAGGGACGCTGACGGGAACCTATCAGCTGGCGGTCGAGGAGGCATTGCTGCGCGAGCCGGAAGAGCCGGCGTCCGCCACGCGCGAGGAGGCGGAGGCGGCAGCCGTCTCGCTGCGGGAGGAATTGCAGAAGATCCGGGGCCGGCTCGAGCGCATGGGGCCCATCAATCTGGCCTCGATCGAGGAGCATCGCGAGCATGAAGAACGCTACACTTTTCTGACGACGCAGGAGGCGGACCTGTCCCAGTCCGTCCAGTCGCTCAGGGAAATCATCTCGAAGATCAACCGCACCACCAAGCAGATGTTCGAGCAGACCTTCAGCGACCTCCAGCAAAAATTCGGCGAAGTGTTCGCGCGGCTGTTTCCGGGCGGCCGGGCCGAACTGATCCTGGTCGAGCCCGACATCGATCCGGAAACCGGCAAGCAGAAGGACGAGGAGCACGGCGTGGACATCGTGGCGCAGCCGCCCGGCAAGCGGCTCAAGGGCATCACGATGCTGTCGGGCGGCGAGAAGACGCTGACGGCCATGGCGCTGATCTTCGCCAGCTTTCTGATCCGGCCCACCCCGTTCTGCATCCTGGACGAAATCGACGCTCCGTTGGATGAAGAAAACATCGGACGGTTCACCACGGTCCTGCGCGAGCTGGCGACCGATGCCCAGTTCCTGGTCATCACGCACAACAAGCGCACGATGGCGGTGGCCGACTCGTTGTTTGGAGTGACCATGGAGGAGCCGGGCGTCTCAAAAACCATCTCCGTCCGGCTGGCGGATTTGCAACCAGCCTGAAACCGCGAAACCTATAAAAGTTCAACAGGTTCGAGTCCTCCTTTCCTTGACTGTCGAGAATCCCTTTGTTATAAAACCTACGTGAGATGACATGACTCCTGGCTGGCTTGAACCTCCTGCCAGAAACAGGCGAGTGAACCCCCCTCGTCCCAGGTTTTTCAAGGACAACATGCAGCAGTGGAAGCGGTTACTCGCACGCTTATCTGATCGTTTCTTTGCATCGGTTCCCGACAAGGTTCGGGAAAAGGTCGAGGCCTATGCGCCTCAGGCCGTGCTCCGCCTGGTCTCCCACAACCCGAATCCCGTTCCGGTCGATGCGCCGGTGCGCCGGCTGGCCCATGCGGCGTCGCACGAATCGGTGGACGAGGCGATTCTCCTCAGCCAGCGGTGGATCCTGGACCGCCAGCATCCGCTGGAAGGATTCTGGGTTGCCGAATTGGAAGCGGACACGACGCTGACGTCGGAGTATCTGATGCTCCGGCGGTTCCTGAACGTGGTGGATCCGGAGCGCGAGCGCAAGGCCGTCCGCTATCTCAAGACCACGCAGCTGCCGGATGGCGGCTGGCCGATTTACTCGGGCGGCCCGTCCGAGATCAGCGCCTCCGTCAAGGCCTACTTTGCGTTGAAGTTGTCGGGAGTATCGCCGGCGGAACCGTTCATGCGCCAGGCGCGCGAGTGCATTCACGCCAAGGGCGGCGTCGCGGCGGCCAACGTCTTCACCAAGATCACGCTGGCGCTGTTCGACCAATACGACTGGTACGGGCTCCCCAGCATGCCGCCGGAGATCATGCTGCTGCCGAAGCGGTTCTATTTCAGCATTTATGAAGTGTCCTACTGGACCCGCGCCGTGCTGATTCCGCTCTTGATCGTCTTCGCGCACCGCCCGGTGTGCCGGATCTCTGAGGACGAGGGGATCGCGGAATTGTTCGTGACGCCGCGCGAGTTGATGGACTATGGCGACGTGCCGCCCTTCAAGAAGGACGGGGCCTGGTTCACCTGGAGAAATTTCTTCATCACGCTGGACCGGCTGCTCAAGCTCTACGAACGCATGCCGTACCAGGCGTTCCGGGAGACGGCGGTGCAGAAGGCGATCGTCTGGATGCTAGACCACATGCGGGGCAGCGGCGGGCTGGGGGCGATCTACCCGGCCATGGCGAACTCCGCCGTCGCGCTGCATTGTCTCGGCTACAACGCGGACCACCCGCTCCTGGCGAAGGCATTGAAGGAAATCGAGGACCTGGAAGTCTACGAGACGGTCCGCGAAGGGCAGGCGAAAGTCGAGACCCTGCACCTGCAGCCCTGTTTCTCGCCGATCTGGGACACGTCGCTTTCCATCAACGCCTTGATCGAGTCGGGGCTGCCGCAGAATCATCCGGCCTTGCTGAAGGCGGGACACTGGATGATGTCCAAGCAGACGACGACGGCCGGAGATTGGAAAGAGTCCTCGGCGACTCAGGCCGAGCCGGGAGGCTGGTACTTCCAGTTCGAGAACGAGCGGTATCCGGACGTGGACGACTCCGCGGTGGTGATCATGGCGCTGGCGAAGCTGCGCATGGGAGACCGCCAGGCGCAGAAGGATTCCATCCGGCGCGGCTATCAATGGGTGATGGCCATGCAAAGCTCGGACGGCGGCTGGGGCGCCTACGACGTGGACAACAACCACATGGTGTTCAACGTCATTCCATTCGCCGACCACCGGGCGCTGCTGGATCCGCCGACGGAAGATCTGGCCGGCCGGTGCCTGGAGATGCTGGGCGCGCTGGGTTACGACCGCACGCATCCGGCGGCCAAGCGGGCCATCGCGTTCATCAAGGACAAGCAGGAGGCGGACGGCAGCTGGTACGGCCGCTGGGGCGTCAATTATATCTACGGCACCTGGTCGGTCCTGGCCGGCTTGCGGTCGATCGGGGAGGACATGTCGGCGCCGTACGTGCAGCATGCCGTGCAATGGCTGGAAACGAAGCAGAATCCCGACGGGGGATGGGGAGAGTCCTGCCTGTCCTATGCCGATCAGGCCATGGCCGGCCGGGGTGAGAGCACGCCGTCCCAGACGGCGTGGGCGCTCATGTCGCTGCTGGCGGCCGGTGTCTCGGATTCCCTCGGCGTGGTGCGCGGAATCAATTACCTGCTGCGTCATCAGCGTGAAGACGGTTCGTGGAAAGAAGTGCGGCACACGGGCACCGGCTTTCCGCGCGTGTTCTATCTTCGCTACCATTGGTATTGTCAGTACTTCCCGCTCTGGGCGCTCGCGATGTATCGCAACGTCAGGGCTCGCGGGCAGATGCGGGCGGATGAACTGCGCCATGCCGTTCGTACGGCGGATACGTTCCGGTCCGGCTTCTGACCCGCTGTCCTCCGCGTCCGCGCATAGCATGCAGCAGGCGTTGGGCATTCACTCTCTGGCCGGGAGAGGGCATGTGAGCTGTCCGGCTCATCGGAGATCCGCGTGAAGCGGATCGGGATTTTTACCGCGACCCGTTGGGAATATGCCGCGGTGCGGCGGATTCTTTCTGACGGCCGCACACACCGGCAGGGTCCGGTCCGATATTTTGTCGGCCGACGGGGACGCTGGGAAGTTGTGGTGGCGCAGACCGGTGTAGGATCCGAGAAGGCCGCGGTGGCCGGGCGCGTCGTGCTGCACGGGCAGCCGCTGGATCTGGCGGTGTCGGCCGGCCTGGCCTGCGCCCTGGTGCCCGCTCAGGTCGGCGATATTCTGGTCGGGACCAACGTGCGAATGGAAGCGGACGATCGCGAAGGCGTGCAGGGCGCACGAATGTGCGCGGGAGAAATCGCAATGGTGGCGGTACGTGCGGCGGAGCGAGCCGGGTTGCCGGTGAAAGCCGGACCATTTGTGACGGTCCCGCGGATCCTGTGGCATGCGACGGAAAAACAGGCTATGGCGAAGATGACGGGAGCCATCGGGTTGGACATGGAGAGCGCCGCACTTGCGGAGGCGGCGGCCGGGCGGAAGGTTCCATTCGCGATTATCCGCAGCGTGTCCGATCTGGTGGACGAGAATCTCCCCGTGGATCTCAATCTGTTCATGCACCCTGCCGATTGGCTGAAGGGACTGGCGGCCTGCGTGGCGGCGCCGTCCTGCGTGGGCGGGTTTCTCCGTTTGCGCGCGCAGATGCGGACGGCGTCCGATCGGATGAGCCGGTTCTTCGAGCGGTTTGTGGACGAGCTGCCGCAGGATGGGGTGAGGTGACACGATGACGGCCGTGCTGCAACGAATTGGCGGGGCCACACTCGGGATCGTCCAAGAGATGGGCCGCATGCTCATCTTCCTGCTGGCCACGTTCAGCTGGCTGTCGCGGCCGCCGTTCCGGTTGTTTCAGATGGTCAAGCAACTCCATTTCATCGGATTCAAATCCACGTTCGTCATCGTGCTGACCGCCGGGTTCACGGGCATGGTGCTGGGTTTGCAGGGCTACTATACGCTCAGGAAATACGGGTCGGACGCCGCGTTGGGCGCGGCGGTTGCGCTCAGCATCATCCGGGAGCTGGGGCCGGTCCTGGCCGCATTGATGGTCACGGCCCGGGCCGGTTCGGCGATGACGGCCGAGATCGGTATCATGCGGATCACCGAACAGATCGATGCGCTGGATACCATGGCGGTCAACCCTCTGCAGTACCTGATCGCACCCAAGGTGGTGGCCGGCGTGATCGGTGTGCCGCTGCTCGTGGCGCTCTTCGACGTCGTGGGCATCTACGGCGGCTCCGTCGTCGGCGTGGATCTGCTTGGTGTCAACGCGGGGGTCTATTGGAATTCGGTCGAAACCGCCGTGGAATGGAAAGACGTCTATGGCGGCATCTGGAAGTCGATCAGCTTCGGACTGATCGTCAGCTGGGTCTGCTGTTATAAGGGGTATTACACGGAGATGAGCGCGGAAGGGCTTGGGGCGGCGACGACGGAAGCGGTCGTACTTTCGTCCGTCATGATTCTGGTCTGGGATTATTTCCTGACATCGGTGTTGCTCTAGCATGATCAAACTCGTCAACGTCCAGAAATCATTTGGGAAGCAGCGGGTGCTGCAGGGCGTCACGCTGGAGATTCCCAAGGGCAAGCTGACCACGATCATCGGCCGCAGCGGAGAAGGCAAGAGCGTGCTGCTCAAGCACATGATCGGCCTGCTGCAGCCGGATCGCGGCGAGGTGTGGGTCAACGACGTCGAGATCTCGCGGCTGCGCGGGAAGGCGTTGAACGACGTGCGCAAGCAGTTTGCGATGCTGTTCCAGGGCGCCGCGCTCTTTGACTCCCTGACGGTGTTCGATAACGTGGCCTTCCCCCTGCGGGAAAAGCTGCGCCTGCCCGAACGGGAGGTAAAAGGCCGCGTCGACGAGAAGCTGGAGCGGGTGGGTCTCGCCGGCATGGGGCACAAGTTTCCGGCCGAACTGAGCGGGGGCATGAAAAAGCGGGCGGGGCTGGCCCGGGCGCTGGTGATGGAGCCGGAGATCATCCTGTTCGACGAGCCGACGACCGGGTTGGATCCGCTCATGTCGAACACGATTCATCACCTGATTTTGGACATGCACCGGACGTTCGGGTTTACCGCGGTGATGGTGAGCCATGAGATTCCGGAAATTTTTTCCATCTCGGACTGGGTGGCGATGCTGGAACAGGGGCGGATCGCCGCGATGGCGCCCTCCGCGGACTTTCAACGGATCACTGATCCGACGGTGCGTGAATTCATCACGGTCGGCGGCACGGTATCACTGCATGCCGCGAAGCGTTGAGCATGCGCGTGAAGAGTCTTTTCGGGCGCAGCAGAGGCAGGTAACGGTTAACGGATAACGGGAGCTGGACTATGGATATGGAAAAAACCAAGCTCGAACTGGCCGTGGGCGTGTTCGTTCTGATCGGACTCGTCTGTCTCGGCTACCTTTCGGTCAAGCTCGGCAAGCTGGAGGTGATCGGCGGGCATTTGTATCATGTCGACGCCGAGTTCGATACCGTGTCGGGGTTGCGGCCAGGGGCCACGATTGAAATCGCCGGCGTGGAGGTCGGCCGGGTGAAAGCGATCCGGCTCAAGGAGGATCGCGCCGTGGCGACCTTCGCCATAAACGACGGCATTAAACTGTATGATGATACGATCGCATCGGTAAAGACGCGCGGCATCATCGGAGAAAAATTCGTGTCGCTGTCGCCCGGAGGCGGAGGGGCCGAGCTGAAACCGGGCGCAAAGATCAGAGACACGGAATCGGGGCTGGATCTGGAGGAATTGGTCAGTCAGTATGTACACGGCAAGGTGAAATGAGCCACGACGCCGCGCATCGGATGCGCGGGTAACAGGGACAGGAGCGAGTATGCTGTCTGCAATCGTAACGTTTCTTCGCGCGCAGTCTGCCAGGATGTCCGTCTGTGCCGGTCTGGCCGTGCTGCTGGGGATGATGGCATGGAGCGTGACCACGCTGTGGGCCGGAGGAGCCGCCACGGAAGCGATCAAGGGGACAATCAACGAAGTCATCCGCATTCTGTCCGATCAGGGCATGAAAAAACCCGAACGGACCCAAGAGCGCCGCAAGCTGCTGGAGAAGGTCGTCGGGGACCGGTTCAGTTATGAGGAAATGGCGAAGCGGACGCTCGCGGCTCAGTGGCAGAAACTGGAGGAGAAGGACCGTACAGAATTTGTCGATCTGTTCAAGCGGCTGCTGACCAATTCGTACGCCGACAAGGTCGAAGGGTATTCGGGCGAGCAGATCCATTATCTCAATGAGCGTCTCGAGGGGGACTATGCCGAGGTGCGGACGAAGGCGACGTCAGGAAAAGCGGAGATCCCGCTGGACTACCGCCTACTCAATAAAGGCGGGGACTGGCGGGTCTACGATGTGGTGGTGGATGGCGTGAGTCTGGTAAGCAATTACCGCGGCCAGTTTGCCAAGATCATCCGGACATCCGGCTATGACGATCTGGTCAAGCAGTTGCGGGAGAAGTCCGACCAGTTCGTCAAGATCAAAACCGCCACAGAAAAGGAATAAGGCGCCCCCGGCAAACTCCTGCCATGAAGATGGTCTTGCCTCGTGTCGCCCTGGTCCCGGCTGTCCTGTGCGTGCTCTCAGCTGGGATCTTCGCGGACCGTGCGAGTGCGGACACAACGTATTTCCCCATCCCCACTGCCTCCGCCACACGCAACGACGGGAACGACGCCGGGCTGATCGTCCCGATTCTCGTGACCGATCCTGACGGCGAGCTGAAATACATCCATGCGCCGATGCTGATCCACAACTCTATCGTCGGCACACGGGGTACGTACAATTTGTTCAAGTACGATCCGGGCGGACGCCAGATGCGATTTCAGGCATCCTTCACCGAGCGGATCGAACGCAAGCTGGTCTTCAGTTATCTGGACCCGGCGCTGAGCGATGGCCGCTATGCGCTCAACGTCGGTGCGTCGTTCTTCAAGAACGCCACGTCCCGATTCTTCGGAATCAGCCAGCAGACGGTGGAACAGGATGAAACCAACTATACATCGCGCGAAGTCCGCGCGAACTGGAAATTCGGCGCGTATCTCAACGAAGTGACGCAAGTCGCAATCGGCCAGCGGTACCGCGAAGTCCGCATTCAGCCCGGTGGGGCCACGGAACTGCCCTATGCGATGTCGCGGTTTCCCACTGTCGATGGCATGCAGGGAGCGGCTATCTACGGACACCGGATCACGTTTCACTACGATACGCGCGACAACCTGGTTTCACCGACGGTCGGCACGCAGGTGACGGCCTATGCCGAGCTGAACGAGAACTTCCGCAACGGGACGAACCCGGTCTACGCCAAGACGGAGCTTGAGATCAAGAAGTTGTTCCCGAGCGAGTCAAAGCAGATGATCCTGGTGGTTCGTGGAGATTTGCAGACAACCCACGGGTTTCAAGTTCCCTTTTACGAACGCAGTTCGCTGGGAGGCCAGAACAATCTGCGCGGGTATGGGATGGACCGGTTTATCGACGACCATCTCGTGGTGTTCAATATCGAGCAGCGCATTCACGTGCTGCGAACCAAAGTGGCCAACGTGATGGCAGAGTTCGAGGTAGCGCCCTTTGTCGATATGGGCAAGACCTTCAATACATTCAAAGACCGACAATTCAAGGATTATGTCGTCACCCCCGGAATTGGATTCCGTGGCCTCGTCCGTCCTGGTACCGTCGGCCGAATCGACTATGGCTATAGTAAGGAAGGCGGGGCGGTGTTCGCCGGATTGGATTACCCGTTTTAATTTAAAGGGTGCAGGATGAGCCATAAGCAATCGCAAGTGCTTGACAGCGTGAAGAATTCTGTGGGAAACTATTTTATAATTTCCGCAAGATATCTGCACGCAGGTGGTTTCAGGTCAGCTCCCGGCTGTTACCTCGAATAAAGAAGCGTGTGAGTGAAGGAGTAAAGGTCATGGCATTGTTGAAAACCATCAATAGTCCCGCTGATTTGAAGCGGATGCCGCCGGAGCAGTTTCCAGCCCTCTGCCAGGAAATCCGGGAACAGATCGTCTCCGTCGTGTCCAACGTCGGGGGGCATCTGGCGTCCAATCTGGGTGTCGTCGAATTGACGGTGGCGATGCATTACCTGCTGGATACCCCGAAGGACAAGATTGTCTGGGATACCAGCAATCAGGCATATGCCCATAAGCTCCTGACCGGCCGTCGCGAGCAGTTCCATACGCTGCGGCAATCCGGCGGGCTGAGCGGCTTCTGCAAACGGGAAGAGAGCGTTTACGACACGTTCAATGCGGGGCATGCGGGCACCGGCGTATCGGCGGCGTTCGGGATGGCGGAAGCACGCGATCAAAAGGGCGAACGACATAAAGTAATCTGCGTAGTCGGTGACGGCGCGATGACGGCTGGCATGACGCTCGAGGGCATGCACCATGCGGGCGGCTCCAAGCGGGATTTCCTGGTGGTCCTGAACGATAACCAGATGTCCATTTCGAAAAACGTCGGCGCGATCTCGGCCTATCTCAACCGCACCTTCACGGGCGAGTTCTATCTCAAGATGAAAGAGGAGGCCCGCCATCTCCTGAGCGCGATTCCTCACATCGGTCACGATGTGCAAAAGATGGCTCATCGGGCGGAGGAATTGGCCAAGGGACTGATTCTGCCGGGCCTGCTGTTCGAAGAATTGGGATTCCAGTATGTCGGTCCGATCGACGGGCACAATTTCGAGCATCTCCTGCCGATTCTCGACCACGTGCTCAAGCTCAGGGGCCCTGTGCTGCTGCACGTGATCACCAAGAAGGGCCTGGGCTACGAGCCGGCCGAGAAGAACCCGGTCTGGTTCCATGCCTGTCCGTCGTTCGTGCGTGAGACCGGCGCGCCGGCAAAAAAACCCTCGCGGCCGAGCTACACGGCGCATGCCATCGACGCCTTGACGAAGATGGCCCGCCAGGACAAGAAAGTCGTCGCAATCACTGCGGCCATGTGCGAGGGCACGGGCCTCACGGGGTTCGAGAAGGAATTTCCGGACCGCCTCTACGATGTCGGCATCGCCGAGCAGCATGCGGTGACGTTTGCCGCCGGTCTGGCCACGCAGGGCCTCAGGCCGGCCGTGTGCATGTACGCAACATTCCTGCAGCGTGCCTACGATCAAGTCGTGCATGACGTCGCGACGCAGAATCTGCCGGTGGCGTTTCTGATTGATCGCGGAGGGCTGGTCGCGGAAGACGGCACCACGCACCACGGGGCTTTCGATTACGCCTATCTCAGGCACGTGCCGAACATGGTGATCATGGCGCCGAAGGACGAAAACGAGTTGCAGCACATGGTGAAGACCTCCTTGACCCACGACGGGCCGGTCTCCGTGCGCTATCCGCGCGGCGCCTGCCTTGGCGTGCCGATGGATCAGGACATGAAGCAGCTTCCGGTCGGCAAGGGCGAATTGCTGAAGGACGGAACCGATATCGCCATTGTGGCGATCGGTGTTACCGTGTGGCACGCGGTGCATGCCGCCGAGCGGCTGGAGCAGGAGGGCATTTCCGTTGCGGTGATCAATGCGCGATTTGTGAAGCCGCTGGATCATGCCTTGATCGGCCAGGTTGCCAGGCACGTCCGGTGCGTGCTGACGGTGGAAGAAGGCTCCAAAATGGGCGGGTTTGGCTCGGCGGTGCTCGAGTCCCTGTCGGACCAGGGCATCACGAACGTGCCGACTCGACTGATGGGTCTGCCGGATTGGTACATCGAGCAGGGGCCCCAGGATCTCCTTCGCGAGAAGTACGGATTGACCGCCGACGGCATCTATCAGGAAGCCAAGAGACTCTGGACGCAAGTGTCGGCCGGGATCAGCACCGCCGCCCAGCCGACGTCCAGCGAAAGCCGTCCTCGTGCCAAACAGGGACAGCGCGCGGCGTTTCCCGGCTTGAAGGGTGCGGACGGAGACGAGCAGGGCAGCTAGATCAACGCGAACGGACCGCATGCACATCACGCGTCGTAAAACCAGACAGATCAAGGTCGGCAAGATCAAGATCGGCGGCGATGCGCCGATTGCCGTCCAATCCATGTGCTCGACCGACACGCGCGATATCAAGGCGACGGTCGAGCAGATCAAGCAACTCGAAGCGGTCGGTTGTGAAATCATTCGCGTTGCCGTGCCTGACATGGATTCGGCGGCGGCGCTTCCCAAGATCAAGGCGCAGATGACCGTGCCGCTGATCGCCGATATTCACTTCGATCACCGCCTCGCTCTGGAAGCAGCCAAGGTTGTGGATTGCGTGCGGATCAATCCCGGCAACATCGGCGCCTGGTGGAAAGTGCAGGAGGTCATCAAGGCTGTCAACGAGCGGGGCATTCCGCTGAGAATCGGTGTCAACGGCGGTTCGCTGGAACGGCCGTTGCTGGATAAATATGGATGGCCCAGTCCCGAGGCCCTGGCCGAATCCGCGCTGAACGCGGTGCACGCGCTCGAGGACGAAGGCTTTACCAACATGAAGGTGTCGCTCAAAGCCTCCGACGTGAAACACGCGGTCGATGCCTACTGGATCTTCGCGATGCAGTCGAACTATCCGCTGCACATCGGCATTACCGAAGCCGGAACGGCCATGACCGGCGCGGTCAAGTCCGCGATCGGGCTCGGCTGGCTGCTGTCGCAGGGAATCGGCGACACGCTGCGGGTTTCCCTGGCTGCCGATCCGGTCGAGGAAGTGAAAGTCGGCTTCGAGATTTTGAAATCGCTCGAACTGCGCCACCGCGGCATCAACGTGATCGCCTGCCCGACCTGCGGCCGCGTTGAGATCGACGTCATCCGTATGGCGAATGAACTCGAGAAAAAACTTGGGCACATCAAGGTGCCGCTCAACGTGTCCGTGCTGGGTTGCGTGGTGAACGGCATCGGCGAAGGCAAGGAGGCGGACATCGGCATTGCCGGCGGCGAGGGTGTCGGCATCCTGTTCAAGAAAGGCAAGCTGGTGCGCAAGGTGCCGATGGATCAATTGATGGATGTCCTGATCCCGGAAGTCGAATTGATGGCCAAGGAAAAAGAGGCCGAGGAAGCCAGTGGCGAATCGGCGCCTCCCTCAGGCCATGATGACAACGGTCTATCCGAATGGATGCAGTCTCAGCAGGCTTCGGATCGTCCCTCGACGCGTGGTCGCGAGATTCCGGTTCTGCCGAACAAGCGGTAAGACTAGCCCCCGTCTCTCTCCGAATTTCATCCGAGCGGCAAGTTGTGTTGGCGAAACCTCGCCGTTATAATGCCTGCCGTGGCGCCGTACCCAAGTGGCTAAGGGAGCAGTCTGCAAAACTGCGATGCGGCGGTTCGAACCCGCCCGGCGCCTCCATACCGCACTTCGTGTGAGCCGCCGCGTTCAATCAAATCGCGGCGGGTAGTTACGTTTCCTCCAGCAGGCTTTCGATTCCTCACTTCGCCCGAGCCGCTCGCGATTCGTTGAACCGTCGGACATTCATTGACGATTCGCGCACGCGGGTGGTACTATCTGACCCATCATTTCTTCAGGAATTGGAGGCCGATGGCAGTTCCCGTTTCCCAGATGTACACGGTGGCGAAGTACGTGCTTACGCAGCAACTCAAGGGCGTGAAGCGCTACCCGCTTGTCCTCATGCTGGAACCGCTCTTCCGGTGCAATCTGGCCTGTGCCGGGTGCGGCAAGATTCAATACCCCGACCACGTTCTCGACAAGCACCTGACGCCCGAGCAATGCTGGGCCGCCACCGACGAATGCGGAGCGCCCATCGTGAGTATTCCCGGCGGAGAGCCGCTGATTCATCCCAAGATGGCCGAGATTGTCCGCGGGCTTGTCGAGCGCAAAAAGTATGTCTACGTCTGCACCAACGCCATTCTCCTGGAGCGCAAACTGGACGAATACGCGCCGTCCAAGTATCTGACCTTCAGCATCCATATGGACGGATTGCGCGACGAGCACGATCTGGCGGTATGCCGGGATGGCGTCTACGATGTGGCGATCAAGGCCATCCGCGAAGCGCTGAAACGGGCGCATCGCGTCACCACCAATACGACGCTGTTTGACGATGCC